>NZ_JAMYLV010000004.1:0-290013 GCF_040318195.1 Mesorhizobium sp. M1273
CCCCCCCCCCACGACCTGGTCGACCTCCGCCCCCAGAGCCCCACCCCGCGGCTTAACACCCCACCCCGGCCGGGCGGGGGGTCCGCCCCACCGCGCGGGGCGCCCGCCGCCGCCGATCTCGGTGATCTCCTGTTCGACACGGTCCTGCTGGCCGGTGGCGGCCGTGAAGGAAACGGCCTGCTGGCGTCGCGCCATTTCGTCGGCGCCTTCCAGTTCGGCCGGAGCGGGCGAAGAAACAGAACCGGGCAAGATCGCCTCACGCGCCGGCAACGATCCGCGCGGCAGCGATGGATCGACGGGCACGATGTAGGGAAACTGTGCCGGCGGCACATACGGCAGCGTACCAAGCGGCAGGCGGTAGCCGACCGGCGAATCGCCGGGCACCAGGAACAGCCGGCCGCGCCGCGTCTTCCACTTCTCTGAGCGCCAGCGCGGTCCGGACGCCTGGCTGTTCCAGCGCTGGACAGGCAGCACATAGCCCGACGGCTTGGTCAGCCCGCGTTCGAACACCCGCGCCATGCGGCTGCGCTCCTCGGGGTCCTCCAGCTTCGAATTGGAAGGATCGACGTTGTCCGGCAGCTTGCCTTCCTTGAGCAGCCATTCGGCGGGATCCTCATAGGCTTCGCTGACCATCGTCTTCTCGATGCCGAGTTCGTCGGCAATCGCCGTCAGCAGGCTTTCGGCCTGCTTCGGTCCGACATCCGCCTCGCTCTTTTCATGTGCGATCAGCGACGGGTCGCTCCACACCGGCTCGCCGTCGGTGCGCCAGTAGAGCGAGAAGGTCCAGCGCGGCAGGCTTTCGCCGGGATACCATTTGCCCTGTCCGTAATGCAGGAAGCCGCCCGGCGCGAAGCGCTCGCGCAACCGGCGGATCAGGGCATCGGCCTTTTCCCGCTTGGTCGGCCCGACGGCTGCCGTGTTCCACTCGGCCGCCTCGAAATCGTCGATCGAGACAAAGGTCGGCTCGCCGCCCATGGTCAGCCGCACGTCGCCGGCCTGGAGTGCTGCATCGACCTCGACGCCCAGCGCGTCGAGCGCCTGCCAGCTCTCGTCGGAGAACGGCTTGGTGATGCGCGGATGCTCGGCGATGCGGTCGACCCGCATGTCGAAACCGAACTCGACATTGGCGAAGCTCGCCATGCCGGAAATCGGCGCGGCATTGCGGAAATGCGGCGTTGCCGCGAGCGGCACATGGCTTTCGCCGGTGAGCAGGCCGGAGGTCGGGTCGAAGCCGATCCAGCCGGCGCCCGGCAGATACACCTCGCACCAGGCATGGAGGTCAGTGAAATCGGTCGCCGTGCCGGGCGGCCCGTCAAGAGCGACGAGGTCGGGCTTCAGCTGGATCAGATAGCCGGAGACGAAGCGCGCAGCGATGCCGAGGTTCCTCAGTATCTGCACCAGGAGCCAGCTCGAATCCCGGCACGACCCCTTGCCGGCGGCCAGCGTTTCCTCGGGCGAGAAGACGCCGGTTTCCATGCGCACGATATACGCGATCTCGCGCTGCAGCCGCGCATTGAGGTCGACGACAAAATTGACGGTGTTGGTCGGGTGGCGCGCGATGGTTTTCAGGAATGCCTCCAACAGCGGCCCCGCCGGTTCCGGCGTTCGGTAGATGGTCAGATCGTCCCGGATCTCTTCGGGGTATTCGAATGGAAACGTCTCGGCCGACGGTTCGACGAAGAAATCGAACGGATTGTAGACCGTCATGTCGGCAACGAGATCGACCTCGATCTTCAGTTCCGTCACCGGCTCGGGAAAGACGAAGCGGGCCAGGAAATTGCCGTAGGGGTCCTGCTGCAGATTGACGAAGTGATTTGCCGGCCCGACCTTCAGCGAATGGCTGAGCACCTTGGTGCGGGAATGCGGCGCAGGCTGCAACCTTATGACTTGCGGGCCTAATACGACCGGCCGGTCGTATTTGTAATGGGTCAGGTGATAGACGGCTGCCAGAATTGCCATGGTGCCCCTGAAGTCGGCGTTTCAAAAGGAGTTCGCTGAACCCTGACACGAATGCTGACCATTCTCCAAGCAGAGATGTTGCGCTGCACCTAAATCAAGCAGCTTTCATAGCTCACGAAACGGAGCGCCGACCCCGGGATTCCGCAGTGTGGCGGCAAGACGTTGCAACGCTGCAGAGCCGAAGTCCGGCGGGTCAGCACCGGGCGCTTCCCGCCGATATCGATGATCGGCAGCACACGCGATGCTTCGTCGAAAAGAGCGGAAAAGAAAAACCCGCCTCGGCGGGCGGGTCGTTGGAGCCAATTAGCACCATACCCAAATTAGTAGCATAGCTGCCGGCACAAAGCAAGAACAAAATGTGGCATGGTCGACGAAAGTTGCCGATCTCCCGCTTTGCGAGGGGAGATACCAGGCACGGAAATCCTGGAAGCGGAGCCTGAACCCTAAAAGAATGCCTGCAACCCGGTCTGCGCCCGTCCGAGGATCAGCGCATGCACGTCATGCGTGCCCTCATAGGTGTTGACGGTTTCCAGGTTCTGGGCGTGGCGCATGACGTGGTAGCCGATCTGGATGCCGTTGCCGCCATGCATGTCGCGGGCCTGGCGGGCGATGTCGAGCGCCTTGCCGCAATTGTTGCGCTTGACGAGCGAGATCATCTCCGGCGCCATCTTGCCTTCGTCCATCAGCCGCCCGACGCGCAGGCTGCCCTGCAGGCCGAGCGCGATCTCGGTCTGCATGTCGGCGAGCTTCTTCTGGAAAAGCTGCGTACCGGCCAGCGGCTTGCCGAACTGCTTGCGGTCGAGGCCATACTGGCGGGCGCGGTGCCAGCAATCCTCAGCCGCGCCCATGGCGCCCCAGGAAATTCCGTAGCGTGCCCGGTTGAGGCAGCCAAACGGCCCTTTGAGACCCGAGACATTGGGCAGCAGCGCGTCCTCGCCGACCTCGACGCCTTCCATCACCACTTCGCCGGTGATCGAGGCTCGCAGCGACAGCTTGCCACCGATCTTCGGCGCCGACAGCCCGTTCATGCCCTTTTCCAGGACAAAGCCGCGAATCTCGTTGCCATGCGCGCCCCCACTTTCGTCGGACAACTTTGCCCAGACGACGAACACGTCTGCGATCGGCGCGTTGGAAATCCACATTTTCGAGCCGGAGATCCTGTAGCCGCTCGCGGTCTTCTCGGCCCGCGTCTTCATGCCGCCCGGATCGGAGCCGGCATCCGGCTCGGTCAGGCCGAAGCAGCCGATCCATTCGCCCGACGCCAGCTTCGGCAGGTATTTCCTGCGCTGCTCTTCCGAGCCATAGGCATGGATCGGATACATCACCAGCGACGACTGCACGCTCATCATCGAGCGATAGCCCGAGTCGATCCGTTCCACTTCCCGCGCGACCAGCCCGTAGGTGACGTAGTTGGCGCCGAGCCCGCCATATTCCTCGGGGATGGTGATGCCGAGCAGTCCGGCCTCGCCCATCTCGCGAAAGATCCCGGCGTCGGTCTTCTCCTCGAGATAGGCTTCCTCGATCTTCGGAGCGAGCTTGTCGGCGGCAAACGCCGCGGCGCCATCGCGCACCATGCGCTCGTCCTCCGAAAGCTGGTCCTCGATCAGGAAAGGATCATCCCAGACGAATGCGTTCTTGTCGGCGGCCATGGCCCTCGGTCTCCCAAACTCATCCATGTCGCCCAAAGCTTGCCCGCGGGCCTGACCCGAGGGTGTTCGGCAGCTTGGGGATAACGACATGCATCGAAACAGAAATCTTGAAACGCGCGGCTTATCGGCTCCCGTCCTGAAAAAATCAAACGAAATAGCTTCGCCGATCCATGAGCATTGGTGATGGATCATCAATGTCGAGCGCCGCCGTCTGACCTGCCACAGCCGGCTCGCGAAATTATTTCCGCTTCAACGCATCGGCCAAAGCGGCGCCGAACGCGCCCTGCTGCACCGGCCGCTCCGGCTGGCGTTGGGGCGCGGGCGCGCGCGGCACCGGCCTGCCGCCATTGTCGCGCGGCTTCGGTGCGCCACCGTCACCATCCTTGCGCATCGACAGGCCGATGCGCTTGCGCTTGATATCGACGTCGACGACACGCACCTTGACCACGTCGCCGGCCTTGACCACCTCATGCGCGTCCTTGATGAACCGATCGGCCAGTTGCGAGACGTGCACCAGCCCATCCTGGTGCACGCCGATATCGACGAAGGCGCCGAAAGCCGCGACATTGGTGACAGTGCCTTCAAGCCGCATGCCGGGCTTCAGATCCTTGATGTCGTCGATGCCATCGGCAAAGGTCGCGGTCTTGAAGCCGGGGCGCGGATCGCGGCCGGGCTTTTCCAGCTCCGCCAGGATGTCGCGCACCGTCGGCACGCCGAAGCGCTCATCGACGAAGACGCGCGGATCGAGCGCCTTGAGTGCGGCGCTGTCGCCCATCAGCGAGCGGACGTCGCGCCCGCAGGCCGCGACGATCTTCTTGGCAACGCCATAGGCTTCCGGATGCACGGCCGAGGCATCGAGGGGTTCGCTGCCGTTTGGAATGCGCAGGAAGCCGGCGCATTGCTCGAACGCGCGGGGTCCAAGGCGGGAGACCTTCAACAGTTCGCGGCGGCTGGCGAACGGGCCGGAGGCATCGCGATGCGCAACGATCGCCTCGGCCAGCGATGCGCCGAGACCCGAAACCCGCGCCAGAAGCGGTGCGGACGCCGTGTTGAGATCGACGCCGACGGCGTTTACCGCATCCTCGACCACCGCTTCCAGCGAGCGGCCGAGGCGGTACTGATCGACGTCGTGCTGGTACTGGCCGACGCCGATAGACTTGGGCTCTATCTTGACCAGTTCGGCGAGCGGATCCTGCAGGCGCCGCGCGATTGACACCGCCCCGCGCAGCGACACGTCGAGGCCTGGAAATTCAGCTGCCGCCGCTGCCGAGGCGGAATAGACCGACGCACCGGCTTCGCTGACGATCACCTTGAGCGGCTTCGGCCCGGACCCGGCGGGCATATCAGCCAGCATGTCGGCCACCAGCCTTTCAGTCTCGCGGCTGCCGGTGCCGTTGCCGATCGAGATCAGCTCGACCTTGTGCAGCCGGATGAGCTTGGCCAGTTCGGCCTGCGTGCCGCGCACGTCGTTCTTCGGCGGGAACGGATAGACCGTTGTCGTCGCCAGCAGCTTGCCGGTGCCGTCCACCACCGCCACCTTGACGCCGGTGCGAATGCCCGGATCGAGCCCCATCGTCGGCCGCGAGCCGGCGGGCGCGGCAAGCAGCAAATCCTTGAGATTGCGGGCGAAGACATGGATGGCTCCTTCTTCGGCCCGCTCGCGCAGATCGCGCATCAGATCGAGCGTCAGGTGCAGCGACAGCTTTATGCGCCAGGTCCAGCCGGCGACCTCCATCAGCCAGCGGTCTCCCGGCAACTGGCGGCCGATGGCGTAGGCGTCGGCGATCATCCGCTCAACCGGTTTCACCGGAGAGGCGTCATCGGCATCGACTTCGATGTCGAGCGACAGAACCTCCTCGTTGCGGCCGCGCAGCATGGCCAGCGCGCGATGGCTCGGCACGTTGGCCCAGCGCTCGACATGATCGAAATAGTCGGAAAATTTCGCGCCGGCCTCCTGCTTGCCGTCGACGACGCGCGAGCGCAGAAAGGCGCGTTCCTTCATGTAGGTCCGCAATCTGCCGACCAGGTCGGCATTCTCGGCGAACTGTTCGGACAGGATGTCGCGCGCACCCTCGAGCGCCGCCTTGGTATCGACGACGTCTTCGCTGATGTAGGCCAGCGCCAGCTCGGCGGGTACAGCCGTACGGTCGGCGAGAATAGCTTCCGCCAGAGGCGCGAGCCCGCGCTCGCGTGCGATCTCGGCCTTCGTCCGGCGCTTCGGCTTGTAAGGCAGATAGATGTCTTCGAGTTCGGCCTTGGTGCCGGCCGCAGCGATCTTTGCCTCGAGCTCCTCGGTCAGCTTGCCCTGCTCGCGGATCGAACCAAGGATGGTGTCACGGCGCGCGTCGAGTTCGCGCAGATAGGCGAGCCGCTCGGCGAGGTCGCGCAGCTGCGTGTCGTCGAGGCCGCCGGTGACCTCCTTGCGGTAGCGCGCCACGAACGGCACGGTCGCACCGTCATCGAGCAAGCCGATCGCCGCCGCGGCCTGCTCGGGCCGGGCGGCGATCTCGGCGGCTATGATGGTTGCGATGCGCTTGATGTCGGCTGCCATGTCGTACCTGTCGCTAGTCGAAACGAGCAGCGACCATAGGCGCAGAGCACTGCCGCGCCAACTGCGCCATTTTCAACCCGGCGAGAGGTCCACAGGAAAGGTCGGGCTGTCTGGATGGATCAGACCATCCGGCTCAGCGCCTCGAAGAAGGAAATCATATCCAGATCGAGCGGATCGTCGACCGGTACCGGCTGCGACGACATCTTTGCGATTACCATTTCGGCCTTCGGATTGACGTAAAGCCACTGGCCGTGGATGCCGATGCCGCAGAAGGCGCCGCTTGCCGCGCCCGTCTGGTACCATTTGTTGCGATAGCGGCCACGCGGAAACAGGAACGCCATCGTGCCGCGCCGCCAGGCCTCGGCGTCGCCGCCAGTTTCGGTCGTGTCGCGCATCCAGGCTTCCGGCACGACGCGGCGGCCATTGGCCACGCCGCCTTGCCGCATCATCTCGCCGACGCGTGCAAGGTCGCGCGGCGTCACCGAAATGCCGCCGGCGGTACGCGCCGTACCTTCCATGTCGACTGTCACCGAGGCGTCGCTGACGGCGCCGAGCGGCGCCCATAATTTTTCGCGCATCAGATCGTCGAAACGCCGGCCCGACGCACGTTCGAGCAGGATGCCGAGCAGGTCGGAATTGGGCGAACGGTAGCGGAACGTCCGGCCATGCGGCTCGGCCAGACCCTGCAGCGTCATGAGGAAAGTGGCCAGGCTCTCGATGCCCCCGCCTGGATTCCACAGCATGGCGCGGCGGTAGCGGGCGAAGGCGCTTTCCGGATCGAGATAGGCCTCTTCGAAATCGAGGCTGACACTCATGTCGAGCACGTGCCGTACACGCGCATCGCCATAGGCCGAGCCGGCGGCTTCGGGCAGATAGCGGCTTACCGGTGCCTGCGGATCGAAAATCCCCTCGCCTTCCAATATGCCGGCAACAATGGCGGTCAGCGACTTGCTGATCGAAAAGACGATGTGGCGCGCCCCAAACTCCATATGCCGCGCGAACCAGTCGCCGACGAATTTGCCGCGTTTCATGATCGTCAGCGCGTCGGTATCGGAGCGCGCGAGAAACGCCGCGACAGTCTCCGCGCCGCCTGCAAGAGCGACCTTTTCGCCAAGTAGCCCGCCGAAATCCTGCTCCGGCGCCTCGCTGCTGCCCGGCTGTGCCGCCACGGCAGCGCTCGGCACCAGCTCGCCGACATTCTGGAACGACCACCGGCTGAACGGGCTTTCCCGCCAATTGCCGAGCAGCACCTCCTTGCGGGCAAAGCCATACCTGGTCTCGAACGCGGTCTTGCCGGCCATGGGCGCTTCCTTGCGGGTCTTTGGCGTTCTAGGCGAGCGCCGCGGCGATGGCGTGCACGGCTTTCAGTGTCGCCACCGATAGGCGACGTTAAAAAAATGCGGACAAAACGGACCCGGCGGGCGCCTGCCGCCGGGTCCATCACGATGCGGTCACTTCTGCAGTTCGGTCCAGATCTTGCTGTAGATTGCCTGCACGTCCTCCGAACACAATTTTTGCAGCTCGCCATGCGCCTTGACGTCTTCCGGGATGATGACTTCCGGCGCATCCTTCATATCGGCCGGCATGTACTTGTCGGAACCGGCAATGCCGTTGGCGTAGCGGTGGAAGGCGGATAGGCCGGCGGCGTTTTCCGGATCCATGATGAAGTTCTGGAACAGCTTGGCGTTCTCGACATTCTTGGCTTCCTTCAGGACCATGACGTTGTCGCTCCAGAGGCCAAAACCTTCCTTGGGATAGAAATAGTGGATCTTGGGGTTCGCCAGCCGCTGGCGCAGGGCTGAGCCGTTCCAGTCGCTGGTCGCCTTGAAATCGCCGGCGCCCATTTTCTCGATGGTATTGTATTCCATCGCGATCCAGTTCGGCTTGGCAGCAACCAGCGTGTCACGCACCTTCTTCAGCGTTTCCTTGTCGCTGGCGCATTGCGCGGCGCCAACATATTTGGTCGCCGCGAACATGACGTCGTTCATTTCCGGCACGACGTTGACCTTGCCCTTCAGTTCGTCGGGTGTGTTGAAGATGATGCCCCAACTGTCCGACGGCCCCTTGTAGACATCGGTGTTCACCACGATACCCACCGTGCCCCAGGCCCATGGCACGGAATATTTGCGGCCCGGATCGAAATCGGGATTGGCCCATTCCGGCGCCACGTTCTTGAAGTTCTCCATCTTGCCGGGATCGGTCTCCTGAACGAGGCCTTCCTTGATCCAGATCGGCACGAAGGTTTGCGAAGGCACCGCGATGTCGAAGCCGGTGCCGCCCTGGCGAACCTTGGCCAGCGCCGTATCGTTCGAATCGTAATCGGTGATGGTCACCTTGATGTTGTATTTCTGCTCGAACTTCTTGATCACGTCGGGGCTGGTGTAGTTGCCCCAATTGTAGATGTTCAAAACGCCGTCCGCGAAAGCGCCGCTTGTCGAGGCGAGCAGCGCCAACCCGACGGCGGTCGCTGATGTCTTCCAGTTCATGTTTTAGCTCCCATTTTCGATTTTCAGTCCCGTTTCCTGCTGATGAAGAAAAACAACGTCACGATGGCGACCGACAAGAGCAGGAACACGGTCGATATCGCGTTGATCTCCGGCGTTATCCCTCGACGTATCTGGCCAAGCATGTAGGTCGGCAGCGTGTCCTGGCCGCCCGATTTCACGAACTCGGTGATGACGACATCGTCGAGCGAGATTACGAAGGCCAGCATCAATCCGGCCAGGATGCCGGGCCAAAGCAGCGGCAGGGTGATGCGGCGGAACGTCTTCCACGGCGTCGCATAGAGATCGGCGGCGGCCCGTTCCAGCGTCAGGTCCATGTTCTCCAGCCGCGCCCGGATCGGCAGGTAGGCGAACGGAATGCAAAAGGCCGTATGCGCCGCGATTAGGTAGCCGAGTCCGGAATAGCCGGTGAATATCTTGATGCGCGAGAAAAAGATCAGCAGCGCCACGCCGGTGACGATCTCCGGCACCATCAGAGGTTGGTTGATGGCGGCATATTTGAAGGTCAGGCCGGGATAGGGCGGCGTGCGCGTGGTGGCGAGCGCCGCCATGGTGGCGAAGATCGTGGCCAGGATCGCCGCGATGGCGCCGATCTGGAAGGAGCGCACGGTGGCGTCGATGACTTGCGTGTTCTGCCACGCCGACTGGAACCATTTGAGCGAGAAGCCGCCCCATTCCGACGTCGAGGTCGCGGCGTTGAAGGCATAGACGACCAGCACGACGATGGGCAGATAGAGCACGACGAAGCAGGTCGCGGCGATCGCGGTGAATCCCGGCTGATGCTTGATTGCGAAGCTGCTAGCCATGACGCATCTCCGACCGGCCGGTGTTGCGCACATAGGCGAGCAGCGCCACCATGACGATGACCATGACGGCGATCGACAGCGCCGAGCCGAGCGGCCAGTTGCGGCCTTGCCCGAACTGCAGCTCGATCAGGTTGGAAAGCATCATGGTCTTACCGCCGCCCAATAGGACCGGTGTGACATAGGCGCCGAGCGCCGGAATGAACACCAGGATGGAGCCGGCGATGACGCCCGGCTTGACCAGCGGGAAAATGATACGCCTGAGCACCTGGAAGCGTGTCGCATAAAGATCGTAGCCGGCTTCGACCAGCCGGAAATCGAGTTTTTCCATGCTGGCGTAGATCGGCAGCACCATCAGCGGCAGATAGACGTAGGCCATGCCGATCAGGATCGCCGTATCGGTGAACAATATCTGGATCGGCGCCGAGATGATGCCGAGCTTGAGCAGCACCGTGTTGATCAGACCTTCGTTGCGGATGATCTGCAGCACCGCGAAGGTGCGGATCAGCAAGTTGGTCCAGAACGGTATGGTGATCAGGAACAGCCAGAGATCGCGCGTCTTCTCGCTGCGCGTCGCCATGAAATAGGCAGTAGGAAAACCAAGCGCCAAAGTAGCGATCGTGGTCACGATGGCAAGCTTGATCGAGCGCCAGAAGATAGTGACATGGGCGGCAGCAATGGAAAGCGTGTCGTCGAAGATGTCGCGTTCCATGAACACCGATGTCCAGGCCTCGGGCGAGAATTGCCACTTCACGTCGCCATAAGGGCCGGGCGTCAAAAACGAATAAACCAGCACGATCAGCAAGGGACCGGTTGCTGCAAGGAAGATGATCAGCAGGGCCGGCGCCGACAGCAGCCAGCGGTCGCGGATGTCGCGCCGTTCGGCCGCCTTGGCGACTTCTTCCGCGCTCGTCATCAATCCCTCAGCACTTGCGCGGCGTCGTTGCCGATCGAGACGCCGACCTTGTCGCCCCGCTCGAAACCGCAGCCTGCGCTGCGCGTGTTCTGCTGGCGCACGGTGAAGGCTTCGCCGCTGTCCAGTTGGACATGAATATGCGTGTCGGTGCCGAAATAGACGATGTTTTCGACGGTTCCGGAAAGATCGCCCTTGCCGCCGGTCAGCTTGGCGTGTTCCGGCCTGACCACCAGCGTCGCATTCTCCTTCGGCTGGAAGCCCTCAGCCACCGTCGCGTCGATCGTCGCGCCGGATTTTAGTGTCGCGCGCGCCTTGCCGTTGCCGATGCCGGTGATGGCCGCGGTCAGGAAATTGGTTTCGCCGATGAAGTCGGCGACGAAGCGCTCGGCCGGCTTGTCATAGATGTCCCAGGGCGTGCCGACCTGCAGGATCTTGCCGGCCGACATCACGGCGATGCGGTCGGACATGGTCAGCGCTTCTTCCTGGTCATGGGTGACGAAGATGAAGGTGATGCCGGTCTGGTGCTGCAGCCGTTTCAGTTCGATCTGCATTTCCTTGCGCAGCTTGTAGTCGAGTGCCGACAGCGGCTCGTCGAGCAACAGCACTTTCGGCTGCGGCGCCAGCGCGCGGGCCAGTGCGACGCGCTGCTGCTGGCCGCCGGAGATCTGGCTGGTGCGGCGGGCACTCAGCGCCTCCATCTTGACCAACTTCAGCATCTCGGCGACGCGCGCCTTGATTTCGGTCTTCGGCTTGCCCAGCATCTCCAGCCCAAAGCCGATATTCTCGGCCACTGTCATGTGCGGGAACAGCGCATAGGACTGGAAGACGGTGTTGACCGGCCGCTTGAACGGCGGCAGCGGCGCGATGTCGTGGCCGTGCAGCAGGATTTCGCCTTCGCTGGGAAAATCGAAGCCGGCGATCAGCCTGAGCAGCGTCGTCTTTCCGCAGCCCGACGGCCCGAGCAGCGTGAAGAACTCGTTCTCGCGGATCGACACCGAAACCGTGTCGAGAGCGGCGACTTGTGCGTCCCCGGTACCGAACACCTTGCGGACGCCGCGGACCTCGATTGCACTCTTACCCGGTTGATCCGGCACGCATTACCCCATTTTCATGTCCGCTCTTGATGGCGGATCCAGTTCCCATTCGATTGTCAGCATATGCCGGTCGGCTTGGCAACCATGCATCTGGATCTCGGTTCAGAACGCAAGCCCCATGCCATAGTCAGCGCCATCATCAACCCCGGTAAGTGGTCTTGCCGCCGCAGATGGTGCTGACCGGACGCACCTTGTGCAAGGAAGCCGGTTCAGTTGCCTCGATATCGGCCGACAGCACCACCAGATCGGCCAGATAGCCTGGTTTCAGCCGGCCCTTACGGTGTTCCATGAATTCGGCATAGGCGCCTTCGACCGTATAGCCCGCAAGCGCTTCCAGCAGCGAGAAGCTCTGGTCGGGATCGCCCTCTGCCCAAGGTTTGCGCAGCACCGCCGCCTGAATGCCCAGGATCGGGTCGACCCGCGACACCGGCCAGTCGGAAGCGAAAACGACATGCGCGCCCGCCTGCTTCAGCGTCCGCCAGGCATAGCTGAGCGGCCATCTTTCGCGGCCGATGCGCGAGAGCGTCGGCTCCAGCGGGAAGTCCATGGCGCCGGGCGGGTGCGGCGGCTGCATCGAGGCGATGACGCCGAGTTCGGCAAAGCGCGGCACGTCGGCGGCAGTGGTGACCTCGATGTGCTCGACCCGGTGCCGGCTGTCGCGCCTGCCGTTCTTCCGCCGCGCCGCCTCGTAACCGTCGAGGACCGCGCGCACAGCGCCGTCGCCTATCGAATGCACGGCGATCTGCAGGCCGCGCCGGTCGGCCTCCACTGCCACCTCGGCGAAATGCTCTGGCGTGAACAGCGGCTCACCGCGCCAGCCCGGCCGGTCGGCATAGTCGTCGACCATGACCGCGGTCCAGCCTTCCAGCACGCCGTCGTAAAACATCTTGACCATGCCGGACGACAGCCATTCCGATCGATAGGAGTTGGCCATGCTCGATGCCTTTTCCAGCTTGTCGAGCGTCATGAAGTTCTTGAAATGAAAAGGTATCTTGGTGCGGCAGAGCAGCCGCCCTTCCTGCTCCAAACCGGCAAGCAGTTCGAGCTGGTAGAGATTGCCGTCCATGTTCTGGATCGAGGTGATGCCGTGGCGGGCGCACCATTCCAGACCGCGATGCATCAGGTCGCGATCGGCCGCGACTTCGGCTGCGGAAGGGTACGGCTCGGGCTCGCCGCCTGTCGCAAGGCCGAGCCGCACGCGGTTCTGCCCGGAAAGCTCGAGGATCGGCCCAAACGCCTCGCCCTCACGCAATTCGCCGGCCGCAAGGCCGTCGGCACCCATGACGATCTCGTTGCCGGGGCCGAGTTGCTTGCCGTGCAGGATGCCAGCCAGCTTCAGCGCCTTGGTGTTGGCCCACATCGTGTGGTGATCGGAAGCCGACATGGCGAACGGCCGGTCGGCGATGATGCGGTCGAGATGATGGCGGGTGACCGGCTCTTCCTTGGAAAGGATGGTATAGTCGACGCCGGCCCCAAGCAGCAATTTGGCGTTCGGCCGTGCCGCAGCGTAGGCGCGGATCGCGTCGCTCAGCGCATCGAAGCCATGCACGCCCTGAAGGTGCAGATTGTCCAGTTCGGCGGCGCCGCCGAAAAGGTGCATATGTGCTTCGATGAAGCCCGGCACCACCGAACCGCCTTGCGCATCGATGATCTTCGTGGCCGGCCCTTTCAGCGCCTCGATCGTCCGGCGATCGCCAACCGCCAGGATGTTGCCGTCCTTTATCGCCACCGCTTCGGCTGTCGGATTGCCTTCGTCCATGGTCAGCACACGGGCATTGGTGACGATCAGGTCGGCATTTGAACTCATGATTACCCGCAGGTCGGTTGCGCTGCCGGCAGGCTAGACGACCGGCTGCCGGGCCAGCAAGCCATGGCTGGTTGGCCCAGCGCCTTGTGAAAGGCAGTGCAGGACGGTTAGGGTCGCCGCGTCTCACCACGGAACAATTTCATGAAGACTGTTTTTTCGCCTTTCCATGCCGGCCATTCCGGCAATGTCGAATTGATCGCCGGCGCCATCGTGCCGGCCTTTGAAAAGCCGTCGCGCGCCGAGTTCATCAGGGCGCGGGTGGAGAGCGAGAAGCTCGGTCCGATCCTGCCGCCGGAAAGCCACGACCTCGCCGCCGCCAGGAAGGTGCATGCCAGCGACTACATCGATTTCCTGCCGACCGTGTGGCCGCTCTGGGAAGCATCGGGCCGCAGCGGTTCGGCCATTCCCTTCACCTGGCCGACGCGCGGCCTGCGCGGCGACGTGCGCCCGAAAGGCATCGATGCGCTGCTCGGCTTCTACTCCTTCGACGGTGGCGCGACGTTCGTCAAAGGCACATGGGATGCGCTCAAGTCGTCCTATGACGTCGCGTTGACCGCCGCCGCGCTGGTCAAGGCCGGTGAGCCTTCCGCCTTCGCGCTGTGTCGCCCGCCAGGGCACCATGCGGGGGCGGCCTTCATGGGCGGCTATTGCTTCATCAACAACGCCGCCGTCGCCGCGCAATGGTTCCGCGACCATGGCGCCGGGCGCGTTTCGATCCTCGACGTCGATTATCACCACGGCAACGGCACCCAGGAGATATTCTATCGCCGCGGTGACGTTCAGGTGCTGAACCTGCATGGCGATCCGATGACCGAATATCCCTTCTTCCTCGGCCATGCCGACGAGCGCGGCGAGGGCGACGGCGAAGGCTTCAACGACAATTACCCGATGCCCTTCGGCACCGGCTGGGAGGTGTGGAACGCCTCACTCGAGGACGCTTGCACGAGGCTTTCGGCTTATGCTCCTGATGTTGTCGTGGTTTCACTCGGTGTCGACACCTTCGAGAAGGACCCGATCAGCCAGTTCAAGCTGAAGACCCCCGACTATCCCAGGATCGGCCGCCGCATCGCCAGGCTCGGCCTGCCGACGCTGTTCGTCATGGAAGGCGGCTACGCCGTCGAGGAGATCGGCATCAACGCCGTCGGCGTGCTGACCGGCTTCGAGGACCGCTAGAAGTGCCGCCGGTGCCTGCCAATCACATGGCAGCGCTCGCGGTACCGCCTGCCTGACCGATCGTTCAGCCTGCGGCGGCACGCGCTGACCCGCCCGCTATCTTGTTGTTGGACCATGATGTTTTTCCAGAATGCGTTCGCCCTTTGCGAAATGATGTTCTATTTTTTGAACCCACGGCTTGCGGGGCCGATTGATCGGAAGAACAAACGCATTTGAGCCCGGGAAGGCATTTATGAACGACGACACACCGGAAAGCGAAAGCGCCTCGGCGCTGGCGCCGTTCCGGCACGGCATCTTCCGGGCGGTGTGGTCCGCCAGCCTCGTCTCCAATTTCGGCGGCCTCATCCAGGGCGTTGGCGCCGCCTGGATGATGACGACGATCGCCACCTCGTCCTATCAGGTGGCATTGGTCCAGGCCTCGACCACCTTGCCGATCATGCTCTTCGCGCTGCTGGCCGGCGCCATCGCCGACAGCTTCAACCGGCGCAAGATCATGCTGATCGCGCAGATCTTCATGCTCGTCGTCTCGGCTCTTCTGACCGTCTTCACCTATCTCGACCTGATAACGCCGTGGACGCTGCTCGCCTTCACCTTCCTGATCGACAGCGGCACCGCGCTCAACAGCCCGTCCTGGCAGGCTTCGGTCGGCGACATGGTGCCTCGCACCAAGGTGCCGGCGGCGATCGCGCTCAACTCGATGGGCTTCAACCTGACGCGCAGCGTCGGCCCGGCGATCGGCGGCATCATCGTTGCCGCGGCAGGTGCCGCCGCGGCCTTCGCCGCCAACACGCTGAGCTATGTCGGCCTCATCGTCGTGCTGGCCCGCTGGAAGCCGGAACTGCCGGCATCGACCTTGCCGCGCGAGACGCTGGGCGCCGCCATGGGTGCCGGCCTGCGCTATGTCGCCATGTCGCCCAATATCGGCAAGGTGCTGGTCAGGAGCTCGGCTTTCGGCTTCAGCGCCGGCGCCGTCCTGGCGCTGCTGCCGCTGGTCGCGCGCGACGTCGTCAAGGGCGATGCCTTGAGCTACGGCATCATGCTCGGCGCCTTCGGCATCGGCGCCGTCGGCGGCGCGCTGACCAGCGTCAGGCTGCGGCAGCTGCTGTCCAGCGAAACCATGGTGCGCATGGCATTCGCCGGTTTCGCCGTCTGCGCCTTCAACGCCGCCGTCAGCAATCATGCCTGGCAGACGTCGCTCGGCCTGCTGCTCGGCGGCGCCTGCTGGGTGACCGCGCTGTCGCACTTCAACGTCACCGTGCAGATGTCGACGCCGCGCTGGGTGGTCGGCCGCGTGCTTTCGGTCTACCAGACCGCGACCTTCGGCGGCATCGCGCTCGGCAGCTGGGTCTGGGGCGTCGTTGCCGACGCGCATGGCGCCGAAGTCGCCCTGATGGCGGCCAGCGTCGCCATGCTGGCGGGAGGCGCCATCGGCCTGCTGCTGCCGCTGCCGCAGCAGGCCGTGCTCAACCTCGACCCGCTCAACCGCTTCCAGGAGCCGCATCTGGGGCTTGATCTCAAGCCGCGCAGCGGCCCCATCGCCATCATGATCGAATATGTCATTCGCAACGACGACGTGCCGGAATTCCTCGCCACCATGGCCGAGCGCGGCCGCATCCGCCGCCGTGACGGCGCCCGCAACTGGACATTGGCGCGCGATCTCGAAAATCCGTCGATATGGATCGAGCACTACCACACGCCGACCTGGGTCGAATATATCCGCCACAATCGGCGCGCCACCTACGCCGACGCCGTCATCGGCGAGCGCATAAGGGCGCTGCACAGCGGCAACGAGCCACCGCGCGTCCGCCGCATGATCGAGCGCCCGACGACAGCCGGCACCGCGCTGGTCATGCCGAAGGGTCCGATCGAGCATTAGCGGCTGGCGGTGCGTCCAGTTGGACGAGCAAAATGAAATTGCGGCGCCTGGCCCAATCCGCGAATGCACGAACAGGATGGCCATTGTGGAGAGACGGTTATATCAGTTGGTGTGACTATGACCACTAAGGGGAGACGATGCGTTACATACGTCCGCTTTCAATTGAAGACGCCGCCGGCCTGTTGGCCGGTTCAGCCGGCACGGCCGCCATCCTCGCCGGAGGCAGCGACCTCTTGGTGCGAATGAAAGGCGGCTTTATCGAACCCGACCTGATCGTCGACATCAAGGCGATCGACGGGCTTGGCGAGATCAGGGAAACAGCCGAGGGCTTCAGCATCGGCGCGGCGGTCCCCTGCGCCGTGCTGGGCGAGAACACGGCCCTGCAGAAGGCATGGCCCGGCGTCGTCGAAGCGGCCAAGCTGATCGGCTCGAAGCAGGTGCAGGGACGCTGCACCATCGTCGGCAATCTGTGCAACGCCTCGCCGGCCGCCGACAGCGTGCCGGCGCTGGTGGCCGCTGGCGCCAAGGCTGTGATCGTCGGCCCGGGAACCAGGCGCACGATTGCCGTGCAAGCGGTGCCGACTGGGCCGGGCAAGACGTCGCTGGCCAAGGGCGAGATCATCGAGGCAATCCTGCTCGACAGCCGTCTGCCGCGTTCGGGCGATGCCTATCTGCGTTTCATTCCGCGCACGGAGATGGACATAGCGGTGGTAAGCGCCGGCGTGAACTTGACGCTCGATGAGCAAGGTCGCGTCAAATCCGCCCGTCTGGCGTTGGGCGCCGTGGCGCCGACGGTAATTCTGGTCGAGGAGGCCGCCGAGGTTCTCATCGGCTCCAAGCTGGACGAAGCCACGCTGGAGAGGCTCGCCAAGGTCTGCTCGGGTGCCTGCCGCCCGATCGACGACAAGCGCGGCACCATCGAATTCAGACGGAAAGTCGCGGGTGTGCTGGCCAAGCGGGCCGCCACGACCGCCTATGCACGCGCAGGAGGCAAATGATGGCTGGTGTGGCAGTATCAACGACAATCAACGGCGACAATGTCGAGTTCCTTTGCCAGCCGGACGAGACGCTGCTTGATGTCCTGCGCGATCGCCTGGGGCTGACGGGCGCCAAGGAAGGCTGCGGCACCGGCGACTGCGGGGCCTGCAGCATCATCCTCGACGATCGGCTGGTGTGCTCGTGCCTGGTGCTCGGCGCGGAGGCCGAGGGTCGGCACGTCGAGACCATCGAGGGCATGGCGCATGGCGACAGGCTGCATCCGCTGCAGCAGAAATTTCTGGAACACGCCGCACTCCAATGCGGCGTCTGCACG
Organism: Mesorhizobium sp. M1273; assembly: GCF_040318195.1. Classification (NCBI taxonomy): domain Bacteria; kingdom Pseudomonadati; phylum Pseudomonadota; class Alphaproteobacteria; order Hyphomicrobiales; family Phyllobacteriaceae; genus Mesorhizobium; species Mesorhizobium sp. M1273. Next base: position 17,645 of record NZ_JAMYLV010000004.1, read on the forward strand.
CCGGGCTTCCTCATGGCTGCCAAGGACCTTTTGGCCAAGAATCCCGATCCGACCGAGGAGGAGATCCGCTTCGGCCTCGCCGGGAACCTCTGCCGCTGCACCGGCTATGACAAGATCGTGCGTGCCGTTCAGGACGCCGCCAGCGTGATGAAGGGAGCATGACGATGAATTTCGATCCGCGTTACTCCGGACGCAATTTCACCTCTGTCGGCACGCGTCCCATCCGTCCGGACGGCGTCGACAAGGTGACGGGCCGCGCACGCTATGGCGCCGACTTCAACATGGCCGGGCAACTGGTCGGGCGCGTTCTCAGAAGCCCCCATGCGCATGCCACGATCAGGAAGATCGACACGTCGAAGGCGGAGAAGCTCGCCGGCGTCAAGGCCGTGATCACCGCGGCCGACCTGCCCGACCTCACCGACGGCGATGCCGCCATGTACGACATCCTCGACAACTGCATGGCGCGCAAGAAAGCGCTCTATGACGGCCATGCCGTGGCCGCGGTGGCTGCGGTCGATGCCCGCACGGCGAGGCAGGCACTGAAGCTGATCGAGGTCGACTACGAGGTGCTGCCGCATGTCACCGACGTCGACGAGGCGATGAAGCACTCCGCACCCCTGATCAACGACGCCATCTTCACCGAGGGCCTCGAGCAAAAGCCCCGCAAGCCTTCCAATGTCACCAAACGCACCCAGTACGGCCATGGCGACATCCACGTAGGTTTCGGCCAGGCCGACTTCGTCGTCGAGCGCTCCTTCAAGACCGAGCAGACGCACCAGGGTTATATCGAGCCGCATGCCTGCGTGGCCAATGTCAGCTCCGACGGCACCGCCGACCTGTGGGTCTGTACGCAAGGCCATTTTGTCTACCGCCAACACTGCGCCCAGCTGCTTGGCATGGAAGCCTCGAAGCTGCGCGTCACCTCCTCGGAGATCGGCGGCGGTTTCGGCGGCAAGACCCATGTCTGGGCCGAGCCGGTGGCACTGGCGCTGTCACGCAAGGCCGGGCGGCCGGTCAAGCTGGTCATGACGCGCGACGAGGTGTTCCGCGCCTCCGGCCCGACCAGCGCCACCTCGATCGATGTTCGGATCGGCGCCCGCAAGGACGGCACGATCACGGCGGCCGAGGCGACGCTGCGCTATAGCTGCGGCCCCTATGCCGGCACGTGGGCCGAGATCGGCGCCATGACGGCCTTTGCCTGCTACAAGCTCGAGAACGTCAGGACGGTCGGCTACGAAGTGCTGGTCAACCGGCCCAAGACCGCGGCCTATCGCGCGCCGTCGGCTCCGATGGCGGCGTTTGCGGTGGAAAGTGCGGTCGACGAGCTGGCCAAGGAGATCGGCATGGACCCCGTCGAGTTCCGGATCAGGAACGCGGCGCAGGAAGGCACCAGATCGTCCTATGGACCGGTATATGGCCCGATCGGCATCGGGCCGACGCTGGAGGCGGTGAAGAACCATCCGCACATGAAGGCGCCGCTCGGCAAGAACCAGGGCCGCGGAATGGCCTGCGGCTTCTGGTTCAATTTCGGTGGCCAGACCTGCACCGACCTCAACATCGGCATGGACGGCTCGGTCTCGCTTGCCGTCGGCACGGTCGATGTGGGTGGTTCCCGCGCGTCGCTTTCGCTGGTCGCGGCGGAGGAGCTCGGCATCCCCTATGAGCAGGTCAAGGCGGTGGTCGCCGATACCTCCAGCCTCGGCTACAACGACATGACGGACGGCAGCCGCGGCACCTTCTCCTCCTCCATGGCGACGATCTCGGCCGCCCGCAACGCCATCAAGGTGTTGCGGGAACGCGCCGCACAGATGTGGGACATTCCCGTCGACGATGTGGTCTGGGAAAAAGGTCACGCGATTGCCAAGGGCGAGAAATACGGCAACCTTGCAGCATTGTCGCTGAAGGAGATCGCAGCCGCGTCAGGGAAGACGGGGGGACCGATCGCAGGCCACAGTGAGCTCGTCGCCGACGGCGCCGGCGTCTCCTTCGCTACCCATATCTGCGATATCGAGGTCGATCCCGAGACCGGCTCCACCAGGGTGCTGCGCTACACCGTCGTCCAGGACGCCGGCAAGGCGGTGCATCCGACCTATGTCGAGGGGCAATACCAGGGTGGTGCCGCGCAAGGCATCGGCTGGGCGCTCAACGAGGAGTATATCTACGGCAAGGACGGGCGGCTGCAGAACCCTGGTTTCCTGGATTACCGCATCCCGGTCTGCTCGGACCTGCCGATGATCGACACGCAGATCCTCGAGATCCCCAACCCAAACCATCCCTACGGGGTGCGCGGCGTCGGCGAGACCTCGATCGTGCCGCCGCTGGCGGCGATCGCCAATGCGGTGTCGAACGCCGCGGGCGTGCGCATGACCCATATCCCGATGTCGCCGCCGCGCATTCTGGCGGCGATCGAGGCGGAACGGGGAGGCTGATGGTCGAAGTAACGCTCTGGGGGTCGCTCGGCGCGATCGCCGGAGGCAAGAGCAAGGTCGAAATCGAGGCGAAGGATATTCGGGAGCTGTTCAGGAAACTGGCTGAACAGTATCCCGGCCTCGAGCCATACATCGATCGCGGCATCGCCGTCGCCATCGACGGGACGATCTATCGCGACACCTGGTCGAAGGAACTGCCGGAAGGGGCGGAGATATTCCTGCTGCCGCGCCTTGCCGGGGGATGATTTGGGCTCGAGCTCAAGCCGCGCTCCGTGCGGCCAATGCTCGTTTATGAATTCGCGGCCCAGCAGGTCTATCGTAACCCGAACACTACAGCGGAATTGCGGTCACTTCTTTGGCCGTTCGGATCACGAACATCGTGTGGTACCGCGCGACGTTGCTTCGGTCTCGGAACAGTCGCTCGCACAGCGCATCGAACTCTTCCATATCCGTCAGGCGGAGCATGAGGACGGCGTCGGTTTCGCCGCTTACACTGTAGGCCTGAGTGACGGCCGGTTCCTGGGCGGCCAACTCGAGAAAGTCCCGCATATACTGCTCACCATGACGCTCCAGTTCGACGGTGACGATCGCCTTCAAGCCCCGGCCAGCCTTTGCCGGTGCGAGAAGCGCGACAACGCGGCTGATGACACCGCTTTTCTTCAGTCGTCGTATGCGGCGCAGGCAGCTCGAAGGGGAAAGCCCGACTAACCCCGCCAATTTGGCGTTAGTTCGTGAGGCATCATCCTGGAGCAGGTTGAGAAGCCTTCTGTCGATCTTGTCCATGTTGGTCGCGCTCATCGTCGGTGCGTTGCAATTTTATTGCACGGAATCGCAAACTTTGACCACAAATGCGAAGCGTCTCACGCTACTCAGACGGCTCCAGGAATGATGGAGCAGCATGATGGCAATTTGCGCCGCCTTCTATCGCAAGACATTGGAGACGCTTGAAATCTATTGGGAACTGGTTCGCGTGATCGTTCCGGTTGCGATTGCCACGCGGCTGCTGCAGGACCTTGGCGTCATCCAGGCGATTTCTCCGTTCTTCTCCCCGCTCATGTTGCAGGTGGGGTTGCCACCGGAACTCGCCTTTGCCTGGCTGACGGGATTGCTGGTCGGGATCTGGGGCGCGCTTGTGATCGTATTCACCTTGGTTCCGGTTTCGGCGCTCAGCACTGCCGACATGACGGTTCTTTCGGCTCTCTTGCTGTTTGCACATGCCATTCCGATCGAGCAACGGATCATTCAGAGGGCCGGGCCGAGCTTCCTGGTCACCGCGGCGCTTCGTATTGGCGGGGGTTTGGTCTTTGCTGTCCTTCTGCATCAGATATTCGCCGTGACCGGATGGCTGTCAGGACCGGTGAAGCCGGCGTGGATGCCGACGAATGAAAGCACCGACTGGGGCGGCTTTCTCCTGGGTACGCTCAAAACCCTGGGCATCATGCTCGTTGTTCTGCTTGCGCTGAGCTGGGTGATCGAGCTTCTAAAGATGTCGGGCATTTTGGATTGGATGAACAGAGGGCTTGCACCGCTCTTTCGGCTCGCCGGCATCGAAAAGCAGACGGTACCTTTCGCCGCTGTCGGCCTGTTTCTCGGGATTTCCTATGGCGCAGGACTGCTGATCCGCGAGGCGCGCACGCCTAGCGCGGAGCCGCGTCAGATATTCCTTGCCTGCGTGTTCATGGGTTTTGCCCATAGCCTCATTGAGGATACGTTGGTCGTCGTCACGCTTGGCGCTGATGTTACGAGCGTGCTTCTCGGTCGCCTAGCGTTTGCCGTGCTCGCGATCGCCGTGATCGCAAAAGTAATCAAGGCGGTTCCCGACGCTTTTTTCTTCAAGACACTCTTCCACAAGGAAGAAGACAGTTCGCGCAATCGGATTTCGGAGCCGGCGATTAGCGGGCCGTTGACGTGAGCCCTCCTTACGCAGCAGCCGACATGTGTGTCGCATCGCTATCCGGACAGGACGCGGCTACCCCTCGCCCGACAGATCCGGCCGCGACTTGTCGAGTTCCTCGGCATAGCGCCGCATCAGGTGGCCTTCGGTCAGCAGCCCGACCACCTTGCGATCGGTGAAATCCTCGACCACCGCCAATTCCTGGGCGCCGGCGCGCTGGAAGGTCTCGGCCGCCGATTGCACGTTCATGCTCGGCACCAGCACAGCATCCCTGAATTTGGCGAAGGACAGCACCGGCAACCATGCCCGCGTGATGCTGCGGCGATAAAGCCCATCTTCACCTCGGGGAACTGCGTTGACGTAAACGTCAACCCGAAGCTATATGCGCCGGCGGCCGTGGCTGTAAAACCAGGCAAGCGGCTTCGGCCAGATCGAAGCGCCGGCGCGCGACAAACGCAAGCAGACGAGGAGAACCGCCATGAGCGTTCAGGAGATTGCCGACAACATCAGGTCGCGCGTGGCGAGTGCCGGGTTCGATCGCTCGGTGAAATTCGACACCGGCAGCGACGGCGTCATCGTTATCGACGGCGCCGATGTCTCGACCACCGATGCGCCGGCCGATTGCACCATAAAGCTGTCGCTCGACGATCTGGACTCGCTGATATCAGGCGACCTCAATCCGACCATGGCCTTCATGTCCGGCAAGATAAAGGTCGAAGGCGACATGAGCGTCGCCATGGCGCTCAACCAGCTGATCGGCTGATCCACTCCGGTCAGGGATGAAAACAAGCCGCCGTGCAATGGGCGGCTTGTTTCGGATCCGTCACGCAGCGAGGGGCAGCCTCTGTGCCTTCAGCTTGCGCCCGGCCGCCTTCAGCGTGCCTTGCGCGCCGTCGAGCGCGCCGACCACCAGTTCCCGCGCCAGCAGGCGGTGCCGCTCGTAAGGCCCCGGCATGGCCAGCGAGCCGGTCTTTGCGGCCGAAAACCCGAAGCGCTCGTAATAGGGCGCGTCGCCGACCAGCAGGATCGCCGCATGGCCAAGCCGCTCGGCCTCAGTGACCGCATGGCGCATCAGCGCCGAGCCGATGCCGGCATTTTTCAGCGCCGGGTCGACCGCAAGCGGGCCGAGCAGCAGCGCTGCCTTGCCGCCCTCGCCCAGCACCACGTCCCACAGCCGCACCGTGCCGGCAACAGTGCCCGACGCGTCGCGCGCGACAAAGGCCAGGCCCTCCGAAGGCCGGCGGCCGCGCCGCAGCTTTTCCGACGACTTCTTCCGGCGCTTCGGCCCCATGGCGCGATCGAGCAAAGCCTCGCGCGCCGGGACGTCGGCGGCGGTTTCGGCGACGACCGCAATCTCCGCCCTCGAGGGGGAGATGTCGCCGAAGGCGACAGAGGGGGTTGTCGCGCGTGAAGCGCCGGCCTCCATCTGCGGCAGGAGGCCGAGTCCAGTCGAACCGCCCCCCTCTGGCCGCTTCGCGGCCATCTCCCCCTCGAGGGGGGAGATTCCCACGCCTTCAACAACGAAATCTACAATGTCCATTTCCGCGATCCTTCACGAGCGGATTGTTCCACAGGCGAACCCGGGCGGGCGACAGGCGCCCATCTCCGGATGATCTGATCGGTTCTTTCGAACCGTCAGATCACGTAGGATCGGAGAGGCTCGAAGCCGTTGAAGGCGACCGATGCATAGGTCGTCGTATAGGCGCCGGTGCCCTCGATCAGCACCTCGTCGCCGATGGTCAGCGACAAGGGCAGCGGGTACGGCGTCTTTTCGTACATCACGTCGGCCGAATCGCAGGTCGGGCCGGCGAGCACGCAAGGCGCGGTCTCGCTGCCGTCATGCGCGGTGACGATCGGGTAGCGGATCGCCTCGTCCATCGTCTCGGCGAGACCGCCGAACTTGCCGATGTCGAGGAACACCCAGCGCACATTGTCGTTATCGGCCTTCTTCGAGATCAGCACGACCTCCGACTTGATGACGCCGGCATTGCCGACCATGCCGCGGCCCGGCTCGATGATCGTCTCGGGGATCGCGTTGCCGAAATGCTTCCTGAGCGCCGAGAAGATCGCCTGGCCGTAGGCCTGCGCCACCGGCACATCCCTGAGATAGCGGGTCGGGAAGCCGCCGCCCATATTGACCATCTTCAGCACGATGCCTTCGTCGGCCAGCGTCGCGAACACCTTCTTGGCGTCGGCCAGCGCGCGGTCCCAGGCGGTCAGGTCGGTCTGCTGCGAGCCGACATGGAACGACACGCCATAAGCATCGAGACCGAGCGCCCTGGCATGGCGCAGCACGTCGACCGCCATCGCCGGCACACAGCCGAACTTGCGCGACAGCGGCCATTCGGCGCCCTCGCCGTCGGTCAGGACGCGGCAGAACACGCGGGCGCCGGGAGCGACGCGGGCGATCTTCTCGACCTCCTCGACGCAGTCCACCGCAAACAGCTTGATGCCGAGCTGGTAGGCGCGCTGGATGTCGCGCTCCTTCTTGATGGTGTTGCCGAAGGAGATGCGGTCCGCCGGCGCACCGGCGTCCATCGCCATCTCGACTTCGGCAACGGAAGCGGTGTCGAAGGACGAGCCCATCGCAGCAAGCAGGCGCAGGATTTCCGGCGCCGGATTTGCTTTCACCGCATAGTAGATCTTGGAATCGGGAAGCGCCTTCTCGAAAGCACGGAAATTGTCGCGCACGACATCGAGGTCGACGACGAGGCACGGGCCGTTCGGACGTCGGGTGGCGAGAAAGTCAAGGATGCGCTGGGTAGCCATCGGGTCTCTCCATCAGCGCCTTGCGGCGCGCACAAAGGCTTGCGGACGCGGGCTCTCGGCCTCGCGAACACGCGGTGGACAAAGGCGGGACGTCAAATCCATGGAACCAGCCGGTGGAGACCCCGGAACCATGAAGCGCCGTCTCGCGGCGGTGAACCTTGGCCTTGCCCGGCCTCGGTTCGCTTTGTCTGCCTTGGCTTGGATGGGAGACCCGTCCGCACTGCCGGCAATGAAGGTGTGCCTCTTCAGTAACCCCGGTCTTTGGACGACCGGCAGAACACCAGAAAGGCCCGCACCGTCGTTGCTTCAAGGTGTCCTCGGTTGGCGGTTGGCCGCTAAACCGACTGGAGGGGTTGGCTCCAGTTACCTTACCGATTGCCCTCACCATTCGAGGATCGGCGGACACCCACAGGCACGTGCGACTTTGGGCAAGCGCGATATAAGATCGAAAGATTTCACAATCAATAAAAATCGTATGGCAGGTTGTAAAATTTGTGGCATCGAACAATGCTGCGGCACCAGAAGAACAATGCTGCGGCAAGCACATCCGGATATCGAACGCATGACAGGCACTCGCGGCCCGCTGAACGCTTTTCTCGACCTTGATCAAGTCCCTGTTACCAATGCGCAATCCGGCCCGCTTGCCGGCCTGCGGCTGGCCGTCAAGGACATCTTCGACGTCGCCGGCTACCGCACCGGCTGCGGCAACCCGCAGAAGTACCGGGACGCTTCACCGGCCATGGCGACCGCGCCGGCCGTCCAGGCGCTGCTTGATTCGGGCGCCCGCTTCGTCGGCAAGACGCAGACCGACGAACTCGCATTTTCCCTGCTCGGGCTGAACGCGCATTTCCCGTCGCCCATCAACCCGGCAGCACCCGACCGCGTCACCGGCGGCTCGTCCTCCGGTTCTGCCGCGGCAGTCGCCGGCGGGCTGGCCGACATTGCAACCGGATCGGACACCGGCGGCTCGATCCGAGCGCCGGCAAGCTTCTGCGGCCTGATCGGCCTCAGGACGACGCATGGCCGCATCCCGCTCGACGGCGCCATGCCGCTGGCGCCTTCGCTGGACACGTTCGGCTGGTTCGCAAGCGACATCGTCATCTACGAAAAGGTCGGCACGGCGCTGCTCGGCGACGATCCGCATTCCCACGAACTGAGACGCCCCGTCGCTCTCGCTGCGCTGGACGGCCTCGTGCTCGGCCCGCACGAGGCCGACGAATATCGCGCCATGCTCCGCAGTGTCGCTTCGGTGCTGGGCGCACTGCGCAGCGTCGGGCCGCTGTCGCATTCGACCGACGATCTCTATTGGTGCTTCCGCAAGCTGCAAGGCTATGAAGCCTGGCAAAGTCACGGCGCCTGGATCGCCGGCGGCGACCGCATGCTGGGACCCGGTGTCAAGGAGCGTTTCGAGCACGGCGCGACAATCGACGCGGCAACCGCGCAACGTGAAACGGAACGTCGCGTTTCGATTCGCCTCGAACTGGCCGGCCTGCTTGGCGACGACGGCGTTCTTGTGCTGCCGACCGCTCCGGGTGCCGCGCCGCTCAAGGCCGCGTCATTCGACGATTTGCAGACCTATCGCGAGCGGGCGCTGAGACTGCTCTGCCTTTCCGGCCTGTCCGGCTTTCCGCAAATCACGCTGCCGCTCGGCAAGACCGGCGGGGCGCCGTTCGGCCTTTCGCTGCTCGGTCCGAAGAACAGCGACCGGCAGTTGATTGCGCTGGCCGCCCGCATCCTTTCGGCCCACCAAGGAGGCGCATAACATGGATACGCTGACCCGCATGCGCGCCTTCATCGACGTGGTCGAGGCCGAAGGATTTTCGGCGGCGGCGCGCAAGATCGGCCGCTCGAAGGCGCTATTGTCAAAATATGTGCGCGAGCTGGAGGACGAGCTCGGCGCGCTGCTGCTCAACCGCACCACCAGGCAGTTTTCCCTGACCGAGGCCGGCCACACCTATTACCGGCGCGCCTCGGAGATCGTGCGCGAGGTCGACAGCCTTGCCGATACGGTGCGCGAATCCTCCGGCGACGTGCGCGGCAGGATCAAGCTGTCGGCGCCGCGCACCTTTGCCGACGCGCCGATCGGCCAATCGCTGATCGACTTCGCCAAGCAGCATCCCGACATCGTGCTCGACATTCATCTCGACGACCGCTTCGTCGATCTGGTCGAAGAGGGTTTCGATCTGGCAGTGCGCATTTCGCGGCTGGAAAATTCCTCGTTGATCGCCAGGCGCCTGGCGCCATTTTCGGTACGGCTTTGCGCGTCTCCTGAACTGATCGCCAGGCACGGCATGCCGGTCAGGCCGCAAGACCTTGCCCGCGTGCCTTGCATCATCGACACCAATGGGCGCTGGCTCACCAACTGGCCGTTCAAAGGCGACAGCGGCGATACGGTGAGCGTTTCGGTTTCCGGCCCGATCGAGGTCAACAGCCCGATGGCGGCAAGGGCCGCTGCCGTGGCTGGATTGGGATTTTCCGTCCTGCCGGATTTCATCGCCGCGCCCGACATCGAAAGCGGCAAGCTGCTGACTGCGCTGGATGACCGCATTCTGCCCGGCGGCGGCATTTTTGCCGTCTATCCGCACCGGCGCTATCTGCCTGCAAAAGTTCGCGTTTTCGTCGACTTCCTGGTGCAGTGGTTCAAGACGCTGGACAACGCATGAGCTTTCAGCCGCGTTGCGGTCCCATTTTCGCCCGCTTTCTGGTAACTGTCGGCAATTCACCGAAGCTGATTGAATCGCGACCGAGAATGCACCTGAAACGGCAAGCAATCATGCTGGCTTCGGCCTTGACCGCGACGTTTGCCGCCGTCGGACCGGCTGAGGTGCATCCCCACGTCTTCGCCGAAGCCCGCCTCGAAGTGGTCCTCGGCCCGGATCACCAAACTGTGAAGGCATTGCGCCATGTCTGGCGCTTCGACGATTTGTTTTCGAGCACGGTGATGATGGAGTTCGACAAGAATTCCGACCTGAAACTCGACGACAAGGAGCTGAAGGATGTCGCCGACACCGTCCATGCCTCGCTTGCCGAATTCAACTATTTCCAGCTCGTCACCGTCGATGGCAAGGACGTGGCAATGACCCCGCCGCCGCATTTGATGGCCAATTTCGACAATGACCAGTTGATCATCCTGTTTGAATCTGAACCGAAGGTGCCGATCAAACTGAGCGGCAAGATAGATATCGGCGTCTACGACCCGACCTTCTACACCGCGATCGATTTCACCGAGGATGCCAATCTGCAGGTCGATGGGTTGCCGCCGACCTGCACCAGCAAGGTTGTCCGCCCGAACCCGGACGAGGCGATCGCCCAGAACCAGAAGACCCTGACCGAGGCCTTCTTCAACGATCCGACAGGCACCGACATGAGCAAGATCTTTGCCACCAAGCTTGAACTGACCTGTCAGCCGGAAGGATAGATCCAGTGACCAAACCGTCCCTGCGTTTGGCATTCGGTCTTCTGGCCGCCGCCTTTGTGATGACGCACTTTCTCGGCTCCGCCCACGCCCAGAGTTCACTCGGCATCGGCACCAATGACGGCATGGCTCCAACCGCCACCGGCCCGTTCGCCCACATCCTGATGTGGATCAATCTGCGCCAGCAGGAATTCTATCATGCGCTTGCCGGCGCGATGAAGGCGATGCGCCAGGACGGCAGCAAGTTGTGGCTGCTCATCGGCCTGTCCTTTGCCTATGGCATTTTCCACGCCGCCGGCCCCGGTCACGGCAAGGCGGTGATCTCTTCCTACATGGTGGCCAATGAAGTGGCGCTCCGGCGCGGCATCATGCTGTCCTTCGTCTCGGCCCTGCTGCAGGCGCTGACGGCGATCGTGGTGATGCTGGTCGCCTATTTCTTGCTGCGCGGCACTGCCGTCTCGATGACAGACGCCGCATGGTTCCTTGAAATCATGAGCTATGTCTTCGTCACTCTGTTCGGCGCCTGGCTGCTGTGGCGCAAGGCCGGCCCGGCCATCCTTCGCCTGTTCGGCGCAAATCCGGGCTACAGCCTCTCGGCTGCCCATGCCGGCCATTCACATTCCGCGCATGCCCATGCGGCACATTCCCACGCGCTTGATGCGCATGACCACCACGATCATGCGCATGACCATCATGACCACGGCGCCCACGACCACGCCCATGCTGCGCACGATCACCACAGCCATGCGGCGGGCGAGGTCTGCGAGACCTGCGGGCACTCGCATGCCCCCGACCCGGCGCTGCTTTCTGGCGATCGCTTCGATTGGCGCACGGCCTGGTCGGCGGTCGCTGCCGTCGGTATCCGCCCCTGTTCCGGCGCGCTGATCGTGCTGAGCTTCGCCCTGCTGAACGGGCTATGGTTCGGCGGCATCCTGTCGGTGCTGGCCATGGCCCTCGGCACCGCAATCACCGTCTCGGCTCTGGCGACTCTTGCGGTGACCGCGAAGAACTGGGCGGTGTATTTCGCCGGCGACGGCCGCATGGGCAACCGCATCCATTCCTTCGTCGAGATCGGCGGCGCCGCCTTCGTCTTCCTGTTCGGCCTGCTGCTGCTTTCGGCCAGCCTGACTGGCGCCTGAGCTCGTTGCGTCCGATCGGGGCGCTTTAACTAGGGATATTGCCCCCCAACTCGTCTTCGATATGGACGCGGATGATCTCGTCGAAGCTCGTTTCGGCGGCAAAGCCAAGCTCCCTCGAGCGCCGCGCCTCGAAGCGCGTCGGCCAGCCCTTGACGATCGCCCAGATCGTCTCGTCGGGCTCCTCGCGGATCAGTTTCACCGCCTTGGCGCCGGCGACCCGTTCCAGCGCTTCGATCTGTTCGCCAACGCTGACGGCGACGCCCGGCATCGTCAGGTTGCGGCGTGGGCCGACGGCGGTACCGTCGATCTGAGCCGCATGGATCAGGAAATTCACCGCCGAACGCGGGCTGGCGTGTGTGTGTATGACCGAGCGCGGCACCGGCAGGATCGCTTCATGGCCGCTCAGCGGCTCGCGGATGATACCGGAGAAGAACCCTGAGGCCGCCTTGTTCGGCTTTCCCGGCCTGACGCAGATGGTCGGCAGCCTGATACCGATGCCGTCGAAGAAACCGCGGCGCGTATAGTCGGCAAGCAGCGCCTCGCCGATCAGCTTCTGCGTGCCGTAGGAGGTCAGCGGCGTCGGGTGGAACTCGTCCGGAATGATGTCGGGAAACGGTGCGCCGAACACGGCGATCGACGAGGTGAAGACGACGCGTGGCGTATAGGCGGCCAAGCGGATGGCATCGAACAGCGCCCTGGTGCCGTCGAGATTGACGCGATAGCCGAGATCGAAATTGGCCTCCGCCTCACCCGACACCACGCCGGCGAGATGGAAGATCACGTCGGGGCGCGGCGCGACCAGATTTGCGGTCGCTCCCGGTGCGGCAAGGTCGCCGGTGTGGAGGGTAATGCTGACACCTTCGAGCACCGGCGCTTGCGGCGGCACGATATCGTGAAGATCGAGCGCGGCGATCTTGCGGCCGCCGAGCGTCCCGTCCTTGGCCAACCTGGCGATGAGTTTGCGGCCGACCATGCCTGCCGCGCCGGTAATCAGAATGCGCATGTCACTTTCCCTTTTTGCGCTGGCTGCGGCTACGCAGCCAGAACACGACGAAGATTGCCACCATGAAGATCGCCGCGACGACACCGGCAAGCACCGTCGAGACCCTGCCGACCGCCAGCATCACTGTTGGAAGATAATAGGCTGCGATGCCGAACAGCAGCAAAACCCAAGCGGCGCCGATCGCCGCATTGCGGGTGTCGCGGTCCATCACGCGGCGCCAGGGTGGCGAGAGTTCATGTCGATCGTTGCCAATGCCCAGAACTCCCGAAGTCAGTGATAATGGCCGCGGTGCGGTGCCGCATCATGCGCGTGATCGTGCTCGTCATCATGCTCATGGCTGTCGGCACATCGGCCGAATTCCGGTTCGACCGTGGCATGGGCTATGCCATGTTCCGCCGCAAGCCGCTTCTTGATCGCGCTTACCGCCATATGCGCGTCGACGCCGTCATTGAGGCAGGCATGCAACGTCGCCATGTTGCTGGAGCCGTCGAGCGACCAGACATGCATGTGATGCACCTCGCGCACGCCCTTGATCGAGCCTTCGATGTCCCTGGCGATCAGGTCGCGGTCGAGGCTTGCCGGCACGCCTTCGAGCAGGACGTGGGCTGCCTCGCGCATCAGCGACCAGGCCGTGGACAGGATCAGCAGCGAGACCAGGATCGACAGGATCGGATCGATGGGCGTCCAGCCCGTCGCCAGGATCACCAGCGCCGCGACGATCGCCGCTGCCGAGCCGAGCAGGTCGCCGAGCACGTGCAGGATGGCGCCGCGCATATTCAGGCTGCCGTGGTCGCCGCCGTGCAGCACGTAGAACGAGCCGAGATTGACCAGCAGGCCGGCGATCGCGACGACCAGCATCGGCCCGCCGAGCACCGGAGCCGGCGCTTGCAAGCGGCCCCAAGCCTCGTAGACGATCCACAGCGCGATGGCGAAGATGGCGATGCCGTTGGTGTAGGCGACCAGCGTCTTGACCCGGCCGAAGCCGTAGGTGAGGCGCACGGTCGCCGGCCGGCTCGCAAGGTGAAAGGCATACCAGGCAAGGCCGAGCGCGACGCAATCGGCAAGCATATGGCCGGCATCCGCCAGCAGCGCCAGTGAACCGGTGAAGATGGCGCCCAGCGTCTCCGCGACCATGAAGCCGGCGGTCAGGCAGGCAGCGATCAGCACGCGCTTCTTGTCGGTCGAGCCATGCACATGACCTGCGCCATGGCTGTGGTCGTGGCCCTGCGCAGCGTGGTCGTGGGTATGCGCCATCTATAGCCCCTGCTAGAGCCTGATCTATCCCGGCAGACTCGGGATGGAGGCTCTGTCTTCTCGTTTGACCATAATCCTATCCGAAAACCGGATACCACTTTTCGGGAGCATGGTCAGGCGCCGAACTCGGCGCGAAAATCCTCGAGCCGCCGCTTCTGCTGGCCATCGCTGTCGAAATTGGCCGGATCGAGCCACGCTTCATAGGCTCTGCGCAGATCAGGCCATTCCTTGTCGATGATCGAATACCACGCGGTATCGCGGTTTTCGCCCTTGACCACAAGATGCTGACGGAAAATGCCCTCGAACTTGAAGCCGAAACGTTCCGCCGCGCGCTTCGACGGCTCGTTGCGATTGTTGCATTTCCATTCGTAGCGGCGGTAGCCAAGCTCGTCGAAGACATACTTCATGAACAGGAACTGCGCTTCCGTCGCCGCCGGCTTTCGCGAGATCAACGGGCCCCAATAGATGTTGCCGATCTCGATGACGCCGTAGGCGGCGTCGATGCGCATCAGCGTCTGGCGCCCGGCGACCTTGCCGCTGGCCTTGTCGATGACTGTGAAGAACAGCGGGTCCTCGCTGGCTTCTGCCTTGTCCAGCCACGGCTGGAAGGCGGCACGGCTCTCCGGCGGGTAGTCTGGCAGCCAGGCGAAGCGGCCGCCGGCATCGGCCACCGACGAGGCCTCGAACAGGCCGTCGCCGTGTTTTTCGGCGTTGAGCGGCTCCAGCCTGACAGTTCGCCCCTCCAGCACCTTGCGTTCGGGCCGCGGGCGCGGTTGCCAATTCTTGAGATTTTCCGACACCGAAAACTCCAATCCGTTTGACTTTTGCGGGCGGACGCTCACAAAAACGCACGCTCGCTGAAAGAACCACACGGACGGGAAAAATGCTCCACACGATTTCGGCCTTCGACCGCCTCGGCGAGGAAAATGCGTTCGCGGTGCTGGCGCGTGCCACGGCACTTGCCCACCAGGGCCGCGACATTGTCAATCTCGGCATCGGCCAGCCCGACTTCAAGACGCCGCAGCACATCGTCGAGGCCGCGATCAAGGCGCTGCGCGATGGCCATCACGGCTATACGCCGGCCAACGGCCTGCTGGCGACGCGCGAAGCGGTGGTACGCCGCACGCTGGCCACCACCGGCGTCGAAGTCTCGCCCGAAGCGGTGATGATCCTGCCCGGCGGCAAGCCGACCATGTTCGCGGCGATCCTGATGTTCGGCGAGCCGGGCGCCGAAATCCTCTATCCCGATCCCGGCTTTCCGATCTACCGCTCGATGATCGAGTTCACCGGTGCTGCCCCCATCCCGGTGCCGATGCGCGAGGAGAACGGCTTTGCCTTTTCGGCCGCGGAAACACTGGCGCTGATCACGCCGAAGACCAGGCTGCTGATCCTCAACTCGCCCGCCAACCCGACCGGCGGCGTCACCCCCCGCGCCGAGATCGAGAAGCTGGTCAAGGGCCTGGAAGCGCACCCGGACGTCGCCATCCTCTCCGACGAGATCTACGACGTGATGACCTATGACGGCGAGACGCACTGTTCGCTGCTCGCCTTCCCCGAAATCCGTGATCGGCTGATCGTGCTCAACGGCTGGTCGAAGACCTGGGCGATGACCGGCTGGCGCATGGGCTGGTCGATCTGGCCGAACGGCGACAAGGGCGCGCATCTCTACGACAAGGTGCGCAAGCTGGCGGTCAATTGCTGGTCCTGCGTCAACGCGCCGAGCCAGTATGCCGGCATTGCCGCCATCGACGGCCCGCAGGACGATGTCGACAAGATGATGCGCGCCTTCGACCGCCGCAGGAAGGTCGTGGTCGAAGGGTTGAATGCCTTGCCCGGCGTTTCCTGCATTACGCCGAAAGGCGCCTTCTATGCCTTCCCCAATGTTTCCAAGACCGGCTGGAAGGCCAAGAAGCTCGCCTCGGCGCTGCTCGAGGATGCCGGCGTGGCGCTGATCGGCGGCCCCGATTTCGGCATTCTCGGCGAAGGCTATGTCAGGCTGTCCTACGCCAATTCCGAGGAGAACATCCTGCGCGCGCTGGAGCGGATCGAGGCGTTCCTGGCGAAGTGAGGACGACGAAAGGAGAAGCCAGATGTTCTATGCCATTCTTGCCTATCACGAGGAAGAAGCGATTACGGCACTGACGCCTGAGCAGGATGCGGCGCTGATGACCGATCTTCTCCAGATCAACGATCGGCTCTACCGGCAAGGCACCCTTGGGCCGGCGGCCCGGCTCGGCGCGACACAAGACGCCTGCACCTTGCGCGGGCCAGGCACCGGAATGGTTATCGACGGCCCTTTCGCCGAGACCAAGGAACAATTGCTGGGGCTCTATGTCGTCGACTGCGCCAGCCGTGACGCCGCCATCGACATTGCGCGCGACCTTCGCCGCGTCAATCCGACAGCCGTCTACGAAATCCGCCCGATTTCGCTCTATCTTCCCGGCGTGCCGCTTCCGGTCACCCGGCCCTAGGACGTAGACTCATAGCTACGTGGCCAGATGCGGATTGCGACCAGTTTTAGGGCGGCAAGAAAGTTCTCAGCCAGCTTGTCGTAGCGCGTCGCGATGCGACGGAACTGTTTGGCTTTGTTGAAGAAGCGCTCGATCAGGTTACGGGCTTTGTATAGGAAGGGCTGAAGCAGATCGGGGCCTTGCGATAGGCTTTGGGCGGGATATTGGCCCAAGTGTTCTGGTCGGTGATGGCAGTGCGCAATGCGTTGGCATCGTAGCCCTTGTCGGCGAGCAGCATCGCACCTTCAGGCAAATCTTTGATCAAGTCCGCTGCGGAGGCAGACATTTGGCTATGAAAGTGCCGTCCAGACCACACTCTCAAGATCGGGAGAGTAGCGGGCGATGATAGCCTCTTGATCATTTTCCTGCGTAAGAATTATCTGCTTCCCAGTAGCGTCACCGAGCAATCGCATAAAGCGGTCAAGCTTCTCAACCTCGGTTTTTCCGCTGACTTGCCTTGGATCGAAGTCGAACTCAATTTCGACAGCGCTGAAGAAGTGACATGCAAGCTGGATTGGCCCGACGTAAAAAGACAGTAAGCTGCCTGTTTCGCTTTCCAGGGCCGCTTCGACGCCCAATGGCATCGACTCGATCTTGCCGGAGACACTGAAACTAGCAGGCGGGGTCCATTCGAGGAGGATGTCCCAGACGACCTGCCAATCTGCCTCAGACGTGTTCAGAACGTAGATGTCTCGCCAGGAGCCGTCCCAAGCGAAATCCGATGCTATCTGTTCCCAATTCATGCATGAACCATTCTCTATGACTGCAATTCAAGCATGACATGTGCCATGACCGCTTTCCACAAATCCCAAGCCCGCTTTCCACCTATCCCGGTCATTCCGCATTTATGAGTTTACGGCCTAGTCTAGTGCATGTCGCCCAAAGTGCGCAGCGGTTTTGGGACAACGACATGTATACAACCTGGACCGGTTGCCTACCCTCGCCCGACAAACGGCATCTTCGTCGCCATCACGGTCATGAACAGCACGTTCGCGTCGAGCGGCAGGCTGGCCATATGGAGGACGGCATCGGCGACGCGCTCGACATCCATCACCGCTTCGGCGGCAATGGTGCCGTTGGCTTGCGGCACGCCGACCGTCATCGCCTGCGCCATGTCGGTCAGCGCGTTGCCGATGTCGATCTGGCCGCAAGCAATGTCGAAGGGCCTGCCGTCCAGCGCCAGCGTCCTGGTCAGCCCGGTGATGGCGTGCTTGGTCGCCGTATAGGGCACCGAGCCCGGCCGTGGCGCATAGGCCGATACCGAGCCGTTGTTGATGATGCGGCCGCCCATCGGCTGCTGCCTGCGCATGGCGCCGAACGCGGCGCGAGCACACAGGAACGAGCCGGTGAGATTGACCCCAACGATGTCGTTCCACACGTCGACCGGGATGTCGTCGATCAATGTCGATTTGTAGCTCGTGCCGGCATTGTTGAAGAGCAGGTCGACGCGCCCGAAAGCCGCAGCCACCGTCTCGAACAGATCGTCGACCTGATCGGCCTTGCTGATGTCGCAGGCGAAGGCCAATGCCTTGGCCTGCGTCGGCCCGGCCGCGGCGATCGCATCCTCCAGCACCGGCTTGCGGCGACCGCAGAAGACCGTATTCCAGCCGGCCTTGAGCAGCGCCGTGGCGACGCTTTTGCCGATGCCCGTGCCGGCGCCGGTGACGATGGCGGTTTTATAGTCGGTCATGGCTGTACTCCCTGAAAGGGATGAGGCATCGCAAATGACGGGAACCATGGCAAGCCGGCCCAAAGCCTGTGCTCACAAAAAGGGCGGCCGTTGGCGACCGCCCCTGATCCGAACCGGGCATGGGAGGAGGAAAACCGATCCGACTGACTGAAATCATGCGCTCACCGGATTAACGAGAAGCTAACGCCAACGGCGCCGAGCTCCGAGGCTTCCTCTTCGAGCTACCAGCGCGAGCCTGCGACCGGCTTGGCCGTGCTGCCCGCTGCCGGCACCTTCGCCGCCGTCACCGTCGCCTCGACATGGTCGACCAGCGCATCCGGCAGGCCGAGACGGCCGGCAAGCAGGTCGAGATAGCCGCGTTCGGCCCGCGTGTCCGGATCGATGGCAAGACGCGAGGCGGTGTAGAGTTCCAGCTTTTGCGCATCGGTCTTGGCCCCGGCGATCAGCACATCCAGATCGAGCGGCGCCTCCAGTTCCGACATCAGGAATTTCTCCGCTTCGGCGCCGACGCCGGCGAGGCTGAGCTTGCCGGCGATCTTCTGCCGCTCTTCGTCATCGACGTGACCGTCGGCCTTCGCCGCCGAGATCATCGCCCTGACCAGCGTCAGCGTGAATTCGTCTTCGCCCTGCGGCGCTTGCGACGGATGGAAGGCGGTATCGGCCGGCGGCGGCAGCAATTCCGGTTCGCCTGCAGCTTGCGTCTCGGCCGGCGCGTTGCCGTTCTTGTAGTTCTGGTAGGCCTTGTAGGCGAGGCCGCCGATCGCAGCCAACCCACCAAGCTTCACCGCCGCACCGGTGACCTGGCGGCCTGGGCCGGTTCCGAGCAGCACCGCGGCCAGCGCGCCGGCGGCAAGCGGATTGTCCTTGGCCATCTGCACCGCCTGCCCCGCCTTGTCGCGGACAGTCGATCCGGTGCCGGGAACTTGCGAGCCGAGCAGATCGTCGAGGAGCTTCTTGGGATCGAACATCAATGCCTCCAGAATTGGCCCGGCCGAAGGTGCGCGGGCAGGTTTGCACGTCGAAGACCTAGGTCCCGCAGTTTGACATTACAATGACGCGGCGCATCCTTTTGCCCGCTGCCACGCATGACTTCGCACCGACATCTGCTGGGATTTCACGCGGAAATTATAATGCTGCAGCCTCCATCCGCGTCAAAAAACGCGCGACGCTCTGGACATCGGACGTGTCGAAACCGCCCCCGACTTCGACTAATGTCGCGGCATGTCGCTTGAGAGGAGCCTGGCATGACCGATGAGACAGACCGCCAGCCGGCACGCGACCCCCAGGAACTGGAGCGCCTGTTGATTTCACGGCAATGGGTCGGAGACATTGACGGCATGGCCGCGCTTTTCGAGCAGCATGCCGTCATCGACAGCGGTGGCGGACAGCTGACGTTCGGCCGCGAAGCCATCCGGGGGCTGTTCGCGGAGATCACCGCAACCGGCCGAAAATTTCAGTCCGGAGATCAGCGCCCGGCTGTCGTCAATGGCGACCTGGCGCTGACCTCGACCCGGCTTCCTGACGGCACCATCACCACCGAGGTCGCGCGCCGGCAGAACGACGGGACATGGCTGTGGGTCATCGATCGTTTCTCTGTTGCTTAACGTAAAGTTGCTTAACGTGAAGCTAACTTCCGATGTGACGATCGCCCCGCGCTTGCGCCAGTTCGACCTGGCGCTGGCGCTCGGAGTAGCGGGCGCGATCTTCGTCCGAGCGGGCATCGAAGCAATGCGGGCATGAAACGCCGGTGGCATATTCCGGCGACAGCCGGTCTTCTGCAGCCAGCGGATGCCGGCAGGCGCGGCAGAGTTCGGCCTCGCCTTCGACCAGCCCGTGCGATACCGAAACGCGCTCGTCGAAGACGAAGCATTCGCCTTGCCAGAGGCTCTGTTCGGCGGGCACATCCTCGAGATATTTCAGAATGCCGCCTTTGAGGTGGAACACATCCTCCAAACCGAGCGACTTCACATAGGCCGTCGCCTTCTCGCAGCGTATGCCGCCGGTGCAGAACATGGCGACCTTGCGCCCGTCGAGCTCGCGCCGATGCTGCTCGACCCAGGCCGGGAATTCGCGGAAGCTGTTGGTGGCGGGATCGACAGCGCCCTTGAAGGTGCCGAGCGACACCTCGTAGGCATTGCGCGTGTCGATGACGATGGTGCCCGTATCCGAGATCAGTGCATTCCAGTCGGCCGGCGCGACATAGGTGCCTGCACCTGCCGCCGGATCGATATTCTCCACGCCCATGGTGACGATCTCGCGCTTCAACCGCACCTTCATGCGGTGGAACGGCATCGTTGCGGCGCTGCTGTATTTGATCTCGAGGCCGGCGAGACCGTCGATGGATTCGAGATGATCGATGAGCGCCGCGATTGCCGTTTCACTGCCGGCGACCGTGGCGTTGATGCCCTCACGCGCCAACAGCAGCGTGCCTTTGATGCCGCGTGCGTAGCAGAAGGCGGCGAGCGGCGCGCGCAGCGCCTCGAAGGTGTCGAGCCGGGCGAAGCGGTAAAGCGCGGCAACGCGGAAGGCTTGGCTGGGAAGTGTCATCACCAAGCCACTAGACGCTCACGACAGCCGGATCAAGGCAGAGCCGGGAGCGGTCTGATCGCGGAAGGTTTCGAACACCACGCGTGACATCGCGACACGCCGCGTTTCGTGGACAGAAAAACCTCCTTCTGCTAACCGGTCGACTTGATCAACAGAGGAGAGACGACGAATGCCCAGCACGACCGAAAAGCTCCTGTCGCTCCTCAACGGCCAGCCGGTCATACCGGTGCTGAAGATCGCCAATCCCGCCGACGCGGTGCCGCTGGCCCGGGCGCTGGCCCGCGGCGGCCTGCCGGCGATCGAGATCACGCTGCGCACCGCCGACGCGCTGGAGGCGATCCGCCGGGTGGCGGGCGAGGTTGAAGACGCCGTCGTCGGCGCCGGCACCATCCTGGACGCCCGCCAGTTCGGCGAGGCGGCGGCCGCCGGTTCGAAGTTCATCGTCAGCCCCGGCATCACCCGCGAGCTTCTCGCGGCAGCCAAGGACAGCGACGTGCCGTTGCTGCCCGGCGCCATCACGCCGGGAGAGGTCATGGCCGCCCGCGAAGCCGGCCTGCGCTTTCTGAAATTCTT
Organism: Mesorhizobium sp. M1273; assembly: GCF_040318195.1. Classification (NCBI taxonomy): domain Bacteria; kingdom Pseudomonadati; phylum Pseudomonadota; class Alphaproteobacteria; order Hyphomicrobiales; family Phyllobacteriaceae; genus Mesorhizobium; species Mesorhizobium sp. M1273. The sequence continues at coordinate 38,868 of NZ_JAMYLV010000004.1, forward strand.
CCCGGCCGAACAGTCGGGCGGCATCGCTTCACTCAAGGCTTTCGCCTCGCCGCTTGCCGACGTGAAATTCTGCCCGACCGGCGGTATCACCGGCAAGAATGCCGCCGACTACCTCAGCCTGCCCAACGTCATCTGCGTCGGCGGTTCCTGGGTGGCGCCGGACGATCTGGTCAAGGCCGGCAAATGGGACGAGATCGAAGCCTTGGCGCGCGCGGCAAGCAAGCTCGGGCGCTAGCATCTTCTGCATCAAAAGCCGCCGCCGATCTGGTTCGCCGGGCTGGTTCCCGCTCATGGGCTCGAACCACGATTCACGCCTTCAAAGGGCGCTGTCCTACCATTAGACGAAGCGGGAGAATGCCGACCGCTGGTTAGCATCCCTGGATGAAGGAAGCCAGTGCCGGCGGTGGAGGCCGCGCGGGGGTGCCAGCGCAGCCTTTACGATATTTACCCAGCGCGGCCTACTCGGTCTTGAAGCGGGCCACCGACATGAACTTGACGGCTTTGCCGGTGAACCGGTTTGCGTCGGCCATCTCGTTGCCCGGCTGGAAGCCTATCGTATAGACCTCTCTCGGTGCCGTACGGACGAAGTCGTAGGCGTAGCGCGGCGCCGTTGTCGCATCTGAAACGGTTGCGACATACTCACCGCTGTGCAGCGCCCACCGGGCGGCCTGCGGCGCGGCGGCGACCACCACCGGCTTGGGGCTGGGCTTCAGGTCGCGAGCGGTGGCCCTGGGTTCCTTGCGTGTGGTCTTCACGCCTGCACCGATGACGGCGGCCGGATCGGAGCCGGCCGGGCGGGCAACGATGGCCTCGCGCGGCGATGCCCCGTCGCTCGATGCCCCGTCGTCGCTCGCCGGTTCCTCGAACACCGATGCTTGCTCGGAAAGCGACGCGACCTTGTATTCGTCGGTCGCGCTGACCCTTTCCAGAACGGCCTTGACCTCGTCGGGCTGGGAACTGTCGGGCCGCGCCGACGGCAACACCGAGAATGCGTCGGTGGCGGTGTTGCTCCGCTCGGCCGCACTCGCCAGCGCCAGCAACACTTGCTTGTCCTGCGGCGCAAGACTAGCAGGCGAAAGATCGGCCGGCAGCGAATGATCGGGCCGCCAGCTCGGCACGGGAACGTTGTTTGCCGCGACCTGCACCGGGCCGGCCGCAGCAGACGGGTCTGCTATGCCGAACGGAACATTTGCCGGCGCCACGCTTGCCGGCGCTTGCGCGGTCGCCACCGCCTGTTCAGTCGATCCAGCCGCATCCGCCACGCCGAACGGAACGTTCTCAGGCGGCTGGGCGCCGACGTCCGTCTTCGGGCGCGGAGCAAAATCCGGCAGCGGAATGCTGCGCGCCGGCAATGCCGCGATGATCGTCTCCGGCGTGTCATCCTCCGGTTCAGGCGCAGGCGCCGGAGCATCGGCGACTTCCGGAATCTCGGCGCGCTTGGCATCCTGAGGCGCGACGATGGCAATGCCAGGCAGGTTGCTGCTCTTGGCGGACGGCGCCGGCTTCACGTTACGGGGCTTTTGCGCCGGCTCGGCCATCGCCACGTCGGCGCTGTCGTCCGCCTCGTCGTCGCCACCGCCGAACAAGGCTGCCAGGAACCCGCGGGATTTTTTGCCGCCGCCGCTTGCGCTGGCGAGCTCGATGGCCGGTGCGCCGGCGCCCTTGCGGGCCTTGTAGGAGGCGAGCGCCTGTTGATAACCAGGCAGCGGCTTGCCGTCGCTCGGCACATGCAGCGTCTTGCCGTTGGGGAACACGCGCGCCAGTTCCTGGCGGCTGATGCCGGGCCAGTGGCGCACATTGCCGACATCCATATGCACGAAGGGCGAGCCGGAGCTGGGGTAGTAGCCGACGCCGCCGCCCTGCATCCTGAGGCCGACGTCGCGCAGCTTCTTCAGCGGCACGCCGGGAATATAGAAATCCATCGCCCTGCCGAGCATGTGCTGGCTTTTTTCGGCGACGCCCCTGCTGCGGCTGCGCAGCATCGAATTCGTGGCCGGCGAACGATAGCCGCAGACGACCTGTATGTAGTCGGTGGCGCCGCTCTCCCGATAGGCCTCCCAGACCAGGTCCAGCAGGCGCGGATCCATCTTGGTCGGCTCGTTGCGACGCCAGTCGCGCAGGATGATGTTGATCTTTCGCAAGCCCGCCTGGTCGTAGCGGCCGTTGCGCTTGTAGACGATCTCCGCCTTTTCATGCGTGTGGAGATGATAGAGCTTCAGCGAACGTGTCTCGGCGCTGGCGCCGGTTGCCGCCGCTGCAAGGAACCCGACGGCAACAATCACCGCTGCCAGCCATCTCGGCCAGACGCTCATGTGATAATGCCGCCCGTTTTCGTGTCGTTCGATTCTGTTCAAATCAAAAGGCCTTGCAGGCTGCCGTTTTGTCCCCGGATTTGACCAAACGGATGCGTGGTGTGTGCATCCGAATATCGATCCTAATGGTTAATCATCGCTTATTGAAGCCGAAATGCGGTAACACGGTGGCGATATCCCGCCAAAAATATTGCGCAGGATATCTTGGTAAACCGCTGGTTTAGATCATGTTTTGGCGCCAGCTCGAAACACGATCTGTTACCGTCCGCCTTAATACGTGAACACTGTGGCGAACACATCATTTCGAGGCGCAGTTGCGTGGAATGATGTCCGGATGAGAACCGGCTTGGCCCTGTGACTCAGGAAGCGAGCCGTTCGACGCGGCCGGTTTCCGGGTCGATGCCGTATTCCTTGAGCTTGCGGTAGAGCGTCGACCGGCCGATGCCGAGGCGGCGGGCGACTTCGCTCATCTGGCCGTTATAGTGATCGATGGCGAGCTTGATCATTTCGAGTTCGACGTCGGCCAGCGCACGCACATTGCCGCGCTCGTCGAGCGCCCGCAGCGTGCCGAAACGAGGCCTGGCCGGTGCATCGGGCTCGGCCGCGGCGACGCCGACGGCGGCCGGGACGTTATCACGCGGCTGGCTGCCCGAACCCACTCCGGAAGCTGGCCACCCTGGAGTTGGCCCCCCTGAAGCTGGCCACCCTGGAGCTGGCAAGGCGATACCCGAATCGAGATTGACCGTGCCCTCGACTTGCGCCCGGATCTGCGGGAATTCTTCTTCGGTCAGCATGTCGCCGTCGGCGAGCACCGAGGCCCGGAAGACGGCGTTTTCGAGCTGCCTTATGTTGCCCGGCCAGTCATAGGCCTGCAGCATGGCAAGCGCCGCAGCCGAGATGCCCCGCAGGCGGTGGCGCGGATCGGCGGGCGCCACCTTCTCCATGAAGTGCTCGACCAGATAGGGGATGTCGCCGCGACGGTCGCGTAATGGCGGCACGAAGATCGGATAGACGTTCAGCCGGTAGAACAGGTCCTCGCGGAACTTGCCGTCCTTGACCTGCTGCAGCAGGTTGCGATGGGTTGCCGAGATCAGCCTGATGTCGACCCTGACGGTCAAGCGGCCGCCAACCGGATCGACCTCGCCGTCCTGTACGGCGCGCAACAGCTTGACCTGCACGTCGAGCGGCAGGTCGCCGATCTCGTCAAGGAACAGCGTGCCGGTGTGCGCTTCGACGAACTTGCCGGTATGTTTTTCGGTGGCGCCGGTGAACGAGCCCTTCTCGTGCCCGAACAGGATCGATTCGACCAGATTGTCGGGGATGGCGCCGCAATTGACGGTGACGAAGGGTTTCGAGCGGCGGTCGCCGCTGCCCTGGATGGCGCGCGCCACCAGTTCCTTGCCGACGCCGGATTCACCTTCGATCAGGATCGGAATGTTGGACGCCGCCGCCTTGCTGCCGAGCCGGATCACCCGATCCATCGCCGGACTGTGGGTGATCATGTCCTTGAACGTCAGATGGCCGCCGCGCTGCCGTGACGAGCGCTTCACTTCGCCTTCGAGCGCTTCGACCTTGAGGGCGTTGCCGATCGACGCCTGCAGCCTGTCGGGAGAGGCCGGCTTGACGACGAAGTCGAAGGCGCCGTGACGCATTGCCGAAACGACGGTTTCGATGCCGCCCTGCGCGGTCTGCACGATGACGGGAATATGGATGCCACGCTCGCGCATCGCCTTCAGCACGCCGATGCCATCGAGGCCCGGCATCATCAGGTCGAGGATGATCACCGACACGTCGCGCGCATTGGGTCCGTCGACGAGATCGAGACCGGCCTCGCCGCCATCGGCGACGATCGCGGTGTGGCCGAATTTCGTCACCGCCGCCTCGAGCAGCCTGCGCTGCACGGGATCGTCATCGACTATGAGTATGGAAGCTGCCATGACTGATCCGACCGTGCCCGCCCGAGAATGCGCCCTATGGATCATCTTGGCACAGGGTTCTAAATAAGCTTTCAAAAAACCCGGTGAATGAATTCCTTAGGATTTGACCGGCTTCTCGTTTCCTCGAATTTTTGTGTCTGGAAGGATCGGCAATGCGCATGGTTTTTGCTCGAAAGCTGGCGGCGGCGCCCGGTCAGGGCGTGGCGGAGCTTGGCGACCTGCCGGAATGGAATCTAGCCGATCTCTATTCGGGCATGCAGGCGCCCGAGTTGAAGCGCGACATCGCCAAGGCCGCCGCCGATGCCATCGCCTTCGAGAGCCGTTGGAAAGGCACGCTCGCCGCCGAGGCCGGGCGTGGCGGCGCCGGCAGGCTTGGCGAGGCGCTTCAGGCCTATGAAGCGCTGGAGGAGCTGATCGGCCGCATCGTCTCCTATGCCGGGCTTGTCTATGCCGGCAACACGTCGGATCCGCAGCGCGCCAAGCTCTATGGCGACATCCAGGAAAAGATGACCGATGCCAGCGCGCACCTGCTGTTTTTCGCGCTCGAGCTGAATCTCATCGACGATGGTGCGATCGAAACCGCACTCGCCGCCGATCCGGCCTTCGCCCATTACCGGCCCTGGGTGCTCGATCTGCGCAAGGATAAGCCCTATCAGCTCGAAGACCGCATAGAGCAGCTCTTCCATGAAAAATCGATCACCGGGCGCGGGGCCTGGAACCGCCTGTTCGACGAGACGATGACCGATTTGCGCTTCGACGTCGACGGCGAGGAGCTGACGCTGGAGCCGGCGCTCAATCGCCTCCAGGACGCAGACAGCGAGGTGCGCCGCCGGGCGTCCGAGGCGCTGGCCACGACCTTCCGCAAGAATTTGCGCGTCTTTACGCTGGTCACCAACACGCTGGCCAAGGACAAGGAGATCTCCGACCGCTGGCGCGGCTTCGAGGACATTGCCGATTCCCGCCATCTCGCCAATCGCGTCGAACGCAGCGTGGTGGATGCGCTCGCCGCCGCGGTTCGCGACGCCTATCCACGCCTGTCGCATCGCTATTACGCGATGAAGGCGCGCTGGCTCGGCATGGAGGTGATGAACCACTGGGACCGCAATGCGCCATTGCCCGAGACCCCACAGGCGGTCATCGGCTGGGACGAGGCCAAGAACACCGTGCTTTCCGCCTACCAGCGCTTTTCGCCCGACATGGCGGAGATCGCCAGAACTTTCTTCGACCGCAACTGGATCGATGCACCGGTGAGACCCGGCAAGTCGCCTGGCGCCTTCGCCCATCCGACCGTGCCTTCGGCGCATCCCTATGTGCTGCTCAACTACATGGGCAAGCCGCGCGACGTGATGACGCTGGCGCACGAGCTCGGCCACGGCGTGCACCAGGTGCTGGCCGGCGGCCAGGGCGCCCTGATGGCATCGACGCCGCTGACGCTGGCCGAAACCGCATCGGTGTTTGGCGAAATGCTGACCTTCCGCTCGCTGCTCGAGCAGACCACCGACAAGCGCGAACGCAAGGCCATGCTCGCCCAGAAGGTCGAGGACATGATCAACACGGTCGTGCGCCAGATCGCCTTCTACGAGTTCGAGCGCAAGGTGCATGCCGAGCGCAGGAGCGGCGAACTGACCTCCGACAAGCTCGGCCAGTTCTGGTTGGAAGTGCAGGCGGAAAGCCTCGGGCCGGCGATCAAGCTGCGCGAAGGGTACGAGGTTTTCTGGACCTATATCCCGCACTTCATCCACTCGCCTTTCTACGTCTATGCCTACGCATTCGGCGATTGCCTGGTGAACTCGCTCTACGCGGTCTACCAGAACGCCGAGCGCGGCTTTCAGGAGAAATATTTTGCCATGCTGCGCGCCGGCGGCACCAAGCATCATTCCGAGCTTCTAGCGCCGTTCGGCCTCGACGCGGCCGACCCTGCCTTCTGGCAGATCGGGCTTGGCGTGATCAGCGGACTGATCGACGAGCTGGAAACACTGGACAAGTGATGCGCAACACTGGACGATGCGCAACACCGGATGACCGGGTTTTCCAGAACAGTTTAGCAGCAACGCATATTGGCGATGGTCTATTCTTGTCTTGGTTATTTGTTCTTAAATAACTTTCCATGGAAGTTTTCCGTTAGATTCCCGTAAGCTGTATGATAGCGTCCGCCCTCAAGCTCAGCCGGGCACGAATGGATCCGGTCGGAAAATCCCGACCGGCCATGGCGTGTCGGCGGATGCGACAACGGTTGTTGGCCAGGGGCAAACCGGTCGCCGACAGCTCGATCGAAGCCGGCTGTTCTGCAAATTGCGGAACCACCATCGAATGGTCCTTCGCCGAGGTCATGGCTCTACAGGCCAGGGCGGACGGATCGGACTGGAGAGAGAAAGACAATGGGCACTTTTTTCTACATGCTCCTGGCGTTCCTGGTAGGTGTGTTGGTTGGCTGGTTCATTTGGGGACGCCTGCGTGGCGAACTCGACAGTTTGCGCGGCGATCTAGACCGCAGGCGCAGCGAACGCGACAGATTGCGGGCCGATAGCGACCGTCTGACCGGTGAGTTGGATGCATGCGGCCGCGCCCGCGCCGATCTCGAACGCCGGCTGGGCGAGGCGAAAACCACCCAGGCGCCAACCGCGAAGGCGGCAACAGCCAAGGCGCCAGCCGCCAATGCCGGTGCGACCAAGGCGGCGATGCAGGCGCCGTCAACCCTGATTTCGACATCCGCACCAGCCAAACCGGCGCCGAAGAAATCTGCAACGGCGAAGGCCGCGACCGCGCCACGCGCAAGTGCCGCGAAAACGGCAACGCCGAAACCGCCTGCATCGAAAGCGAGCGCCGCGCCGACGGCAAGCAAGGCTGCGCCGGCGGCAAGCAAGGCCGCGACCGGCAAGGCAACAGCTATTGCCCCAGGCAAAGCCAACGACCTGCGTCGCCTGATCGGCATCGGCCCCACCAACGAGCGGCTGCTCAAAGGGCTTGGGGTCACGACCTATGCCCAGATCGCCGCCTGGACACCCGACGATGTCAAGCGGATCGAGGCGACGTTGAATTTCGACGGCCGCATCGAACGTGAACGCTGGATCGAGCAGGCGAAACTGCTTGCCGCCGGCGACGAAAAGGAATTTGCGCGCCGCTTCCCGACCGCGGGAGAAGCCAGCAACACCTGATCCATCGCAAGGCGGCATCGGGAACAAGGCGGCGCTCTCGGGCGCCGCTTTTGTTTTTGCCCGCCGCGCCTTTGCGTCTTTGGACGCCGTTCCCTCGATTGCGCACGGTCGAGCCCCCATATAGATCGATCGCTGGTGACCGCAGCATCCGAGCCTTATGTCCCTGCCCCTGCCCTTTGCAATTTTCAGGAACGACGAGACCGCGCGGCAGCTCGTTTTCGACCGGCCGGCCGAGATAATCGCAGCGCATGGCGAGGCGGATTTTTTACCGGCGCTGGAAGCCGCGCAGGCTGCACATGACGGCGGCAAATGGCTGGCCGGTTATTTCTCCTACGAGGCCGGTTACCTGCTCGAACCCAAGCTCGTTCCGCTGCTGCCGGCCGGCCGCCGCGCCCCGCTTTTTTGCCTCGGCGTGTTCGATGCGCCGGTCGAGCAGACGGTCGCGCCAGGCGATCCGCCGGCCAGCAACGGCCCAATCTTCGACGCCAAGGCAGCCTGGTCTTCGGACGACTACGCCAAACGCTTTGCCAGGCTGCATGACCACATCCGCAAGGGCGACTGCTACCAGGGCAATCTGACCTTTCCGGTCCATGCGCAGTGGTCGGGCGACCCGCTGGTCGCCTTCAACGCGCTGACCGAACGCCAGCCGGTGAAGTATGGGGCGCTGGTCGCGCTCGGCGATCCGATCGTCTTGTCGCGTTCGCCCGAACTGTTCTTCGAGGTGGACGCGGAAGGCATGATCGAGACGCATCCGATGAAGGGCACCGCGCCGCGCGGCGCAACAAAAGCCGAGGACGATCGCCTGAAAGCGTTCTTGCGCAACGACGAGAAGAACCAGGCCGAGAACCGGATGATCGTCGATCTCCTGCGCAATGACATTTCACTGATCAGCGAGGTTGGCACGCTCGATGTGCCGGAGCTTTTCCGCATCGAGAGCTACCCGACCGTCCACCAGATGGTGAGCCGCGTGCGGGCGAAACTCTTGCCCGGCCTCGCCATCCATCAGATTTTCGCCGCGCTGTTCCCCTGCGGCTCGATTACCGGCGCACCGAAGATCCGCGCCATGGAGATCCTGCGCGAGCTGGAAAGTGGCCCGCGCGATGTCTATTGCGGCGCCATAGGCTGGATCGCGCCCGGGGGCCGGATGCGCTTTTCGGTGGCGATCCGCACCATCTCGCTCTTTGCCAATGGCGAGGCGGTCTACAATGTCGGCGGTGGCGTCGTCTTCGATTCGACAGCCGAAGAGGAGTACCAGGAGTGTCTGCTGAAAGCCCGTTTCGCGACAGGAACACTGCCGATTTCGAACTGATCGAAACAATGCGCTGGGAACCCGGCTCGGGTTTCCTCCGTTTCGACCGCCATCTCGCGCGGCTTTACGGCTCGGCAAGCGAACTCGGTTTCGCCTGCGATCCGACAAGGGTCGGCGAAGCGCTGATGAATGCGGTCGGCCACCAACAGATCGCGTTGCGCACCCGCCTCGTCCTGTCGCGCAAGGGCGAAATGGCGGTGTCGGTGCAGCCCTACGAGCCGCTCGCCGCAGACAAGGTCTGGACCCTGCAGCTGGCGCGCGTGCGGCTTGATTCGAGCGATATGCTGCTGCGCCACAAGACCAGCCGCCGACAAACCTATACGCGCGCGCGCGCCGAATATCTCGCCGGGCGCGCCGACGAGGTGCTGCTCGCCAATGAGCGCGGCGAAATCTGCGAGGGCACGATCACCAATGTCTTTGCCGATTTCGGCGACGGCGTGCTGGCCACGCCGCGGCTCGATTGCGGCCTGCTGCCTGGCGTCCTGCGCGGCGAACTGCTGGATCAAGGCCGCGCCGGTGAAGCGGTCTACACGTGGAACGAACTGAAATCGGCCAAGGCGCTGTTCGTCGGCAACTCGCTGCGCGGATTGATCCCGGCGCGGCTGGGCTGAAGCATCTGGAGACAACAATGTTCGTGGTTTCGCTGAACTACAAGGTGCCGCTGACCGAGATCGACCGCCTGCAGCAAGCGCATGTCGAGTGGCTGAAGGCCTGCTATGCGCAAGGTATCTTTGTCGCCTCCGGGCCAAAGCGGCCAAGGACCGGCGGCATCATCATCGCGCGTGGTCCACGCGAAGTGCTCGAAGCCAGACTGGCGGACGATCCCTTCGCCAAGGCAGGTGCCGCCGATTACGAAATCACCGAATTCACGGCGAGAATGGCCGCCGCCGCACTGGAAGCCTACAAAGAGGCATGAGCTTCCGCCCGCCGACCCACACACCCTATGACGGCTCGTCGAAACTGTTCACCATCGGGCTGAAGCCGCTCAATCTCGATAGCTGGATCGAGGTCGACGAATATCTGCTGCCCTATCTTGCCGAGAAACGCCGGCTTTATGCGGAAATTCCCGGCAAGGTTTTTGTCGAGGAGCAAACAACGCGCGACGCTCAGCGCGAAGTGCTCGATCTGCTCGGTGCGCATCTGGCGGCGAACTTTCCTGAGACCCACAGGCGTACCGACAATGCGATCGAGGTGATCGGCGGCATCGACAATCTCGAGGGCTCAGGCACCTCAGCTTCTTTCAGCGATGCGCCGCTTGTCGCGGCCTCGTTGCTCGTCCAGGAGGATTTGATCCTGATGCGTCGCGACGAGAGCGGCTGGCGTCTGGCGGCCGGCTCGCTCTGCTTCCCGTCGTCATGGTCGCTGATCGAAAAATTCGGCAAGCCGCTGCAGCAGATCCACGCGCCGGTACCGGGTTTCGGCCCGGGCACACGCCCGGCCGATCTCATCAACCGCATGTTCGACGGCCTCCAGGGCCAAGCCGTCGAGCGCTACAACTGGTCGATCCAGGCGGGCGACGCACTCTACCACCCGCTCTCCAACCTCGAACGCGTCGACCGCGCCAGCAATCGCCCGTCGAGATTCCCGGATGGCGACATCGACGCCCATGCCTTTATCCGCGTCGAGCGGCAGACGCTGAGAAAGCTCCCCGTTTCGGGCGACGTACTCTTCACCATCCGCATCCATCTCGACCCGCTCGCCGTGCTGGAACGCCACCCCGACCGCGCGGCGCTCGCGGCGTCCTTGGCCGAACAACTTCTGGCGCTGGACGAGGCACAACTCGACTACAAGGGGATGACCGCCGACCGTGACCGGCTGGTGGAAACACTGAAAATGATCGCTGGGGGGAACAATGATCCAGCATCTTAGCAGGCCGGTCACGTTCATGGCCGCGATCCTGGTGCTGTCGACAGCAGCCGAGGCGGAGCCGGTGACTTATGCCGGCAAGCTTGGAAAGGCCGATATCGTCGTCGAATTCACCGGCGACCCCGCGGCGCCCGGCGGCCCGCTGGCCGGCCGCTATTTCTACCGCTCGAAGGGCGTTGACATCCCGCTGCAGGCCCGGTCTCAAAGGGGCAGCAAGTTCGAACTGGCCGAGGAGGAGGCATGCGGCGCCGACAATTGCGATGACGGAAAGGCCGCGCCGATTGCCGCTGTGTGGCGCCTGGCCTCATCCAGTAACGGCAAGACCCTTGAAGGCAGCTGGAACGGAAAGAAGGCGCTGCCGCTCAGATTGGAACGGGTCGCAAGTCGGCAAGTGACCGGGAACGAGCCCGGCACCCCGCTCGATCTCTACGATTTCAGCTTCATGAAGTTCTTCGCCAATGACACGCCGCTCACTATGGAAACGTCCCCTTATGACTATCTGCGGATGGACACTCAGCTCGATAACGGCAAGACGACTGGTTGGCCGGACGCAACCTACCGCTATGTCGTCGACCCCCGCACCAGGTTTGCCACGCCGCGCATTGTCGAACTGTCCGGCGACGTTCCGATCGAGGCCGCGAATGCTCTGCTGCAAGAGAGGCACTGGCGCGCAAACATCGGCGCACTGGGCTGCGTGGCGGCGCAATATGCCGGTTTCAACGACGGCGGGCCAATTGACGGTATGAACGGCGGCACGCTCGGCGGCTATGAGGACAGCACATTCGAAGTGACGTCGCTGACTCCGCGGCTGATGAGCTGGCGGGAGTCCGGCAGCATCTTCTGCGGCGGAGCGCATCCGACCAACTATTCGGACGCCTACATCATGGATGTGCGGCGCGGCGTCCTGCTTGGCCTTCAGGACATTTTCTCGGATACGGTGGATGGCAAGCCCGGTCCTTCCCTGGCCTCCTTCGTCAAGCAGCGGCGCAAGAAACCGATCGATCAGACCGATATCGATCACGAAGCCGAATGCGGCATGGACGATCTCATCGGCGAATATCTAGCGGTCAGCCTCTGGCGTGAGGGCGACAAGCAGGTTCTGGTTTTCGGGCTCCAGACCCTGCCGCATGCCATCCAGGCCTGCGCCGACGATCTGCTGGAACTGCCGGTCTCCGAGGCACGTGACCTCTTCAAGCCTGCATTCGCGAGACTAGTCGAGCCGTAGCCGGGATGGCGCGGCGTGAGGCCGGCCGTCCGCTTTTCGCTTTATTGTGACAATGATCTATGGTTTGTCGCGCCGCGGCCAAGCCGCTGTTCCGAAGCGTTTTTTGAGGGAGTAATCGATAAATGGCGAATGAAAACTGGCCCGTTTACGGTGAGATCACCGGCCCTGTAGTGATGATCGGCTTCGGCTCGATCGGACGGGGAACGCTGCCGCTGATCGAGCGCCATTTCAAATTCGACAAGTCGCGCATGACGGTCATCGACCCGCGCGACACCGACCGCAAATTGCTCGACGAGCGCGGCATCACTTTCATGCAGGATGCGGTGACCAAAAAGAACTACAAGAAGCTGCTGACACCACTTTTGACCAATGGCGGCGGCCAGGGCTTTTGCGTCAACCTGTCGGTCGACACTTCCTCGCTTGAGCTGATGAAGCTCTGCCGCAAGCTTGGCGTCCTCTATATCGACACGGTGGTCGAACCCTGGCTCGGCTTTTATTTCGACGAGAAGGCCGACAACGCCTCACGCACCAACTATGCGCTGCGCGAGACCGTACGTACTGAAATCGCGAAGAACCCGGGCGGCACCACGGCGATCTCGTGCTGCGGCGCCAATCCGGGCATGGTCTCGTGGTTCGTCAAGCAGGCACTGGTCAATCTCGCCACAGATCTTGGCCTCGACTTCTCGGAACCCGCGCAGCACGATCGCGAAGGCTGGGCCAGGCTGATGAAGAAGGCCGGCGTCAAGGGCATCCATATCGCCGAGCGCGACACCCAGCGCACCAAGAAGCCCAAGCCGATGAACGTGTTCTGGAACACCTGGTCGGTCGAAGGCTTCATTTCGGAAGGGCTGCAGCCGGCCGAGCTCGGCTGGGGCACGCATGAGGCGTGGATGCCGAAGAACGCCAAAAGCCACAAGAACGGTTCGAAGGCCGCGATCTATCTGGAGCAGCCCGGCGCCAATACACGCGTGCGCACGTGGTGTCCGACGCCCGGCCCGCAATACGGTTTCCTGGTGACACACAACGAAGCGATCTCGATTGCCGATTTTTTCACGCTGCGCGGCAAGAAGGGCAAGGTGCAATACCGGCCGACCTGCCATTACGCCTATCATCCCTGCAACGACGCAGTGCTGTCGCTGCACGAGATGTTCGGTGTCGCCGGCAAGGCTCAGCCCGTGCATCACGTGCTCGACGAAAATGAACTGGTCGATGGCGTCGACGAACTCGGCGTGCTGCTCTACGGCCACGCCAAGAACGCCTACTGGTACGGCTCGCAGCTGTCGCTGGCCGAGGCGCGCAAGCTGGCGCCCTATCAGAACGCCACCGGCATGCAGGTCACGTCGGCGGTGCTGGCCGGCATGGTCTGGGCGCTGGAAAATCCCGAGGCCGGCATCGTCGAGGCCGACGAGATGGATTACAAGCGCTGCCTCGACGTGCAGGGCCCCTATCTCGGGCCGGTCAGGAGCTATTATACCGACTGGACACCGCTCGACAATCGGCCTGGTCTGTTTCCCGAGGATCTCGATACCAAAGACCCGTGGCAATTCCGCAACATCCTCGTTCGATAGCAGCGTTGCCTCGACACTCGGCCAGCTTGCAATCGCCCGGAAATCGGGCGATTGAAGAGGGGCGGCCTAGAGCCACGTGCGTCCATTTGGACGCACAAAGTACGCTCTAGCACTTTGAATGTGCGCATCGTGCTTTCCGAAAATCGGATCGATTTTCGGGCCGATGCGAGAGGAGAGGATCTTGAAGATGACGATTGCGCAAAGACTGCTTTCGGCTGGCATTGCCGCGGCCGCTACGGTCGCGTTGGCGGCCTGCACGACAACCGGCCCAGGCGAGCCGCCGGTGATCACGGCCAAGGGGGTTGAAGGCTCCTGGATCGACGCGCAGGGCACGGGCTTGTCCACCTTCAAGGGCGGCAGCTTCGCGACCGTCGCAACCGACACCGGCCAGAAGCTTGCCGATGGCAGCTACACCATGACCGGCGGCACCTCAGTCGAGATTCATGGCACTTCGCTGATCCGCCAGACGCCAATCAGCTTCAACTGCCTGATGGTCTCCACCAGCCAGCTCAATTGCACCAGCGCGAGCGGGCAGAATTTTGTGCTGACCAGGCGCACCTGAAATCCGATTCCGAATTGACTTTGCAAAAGACGGCGGCTTCAAGCCGCCGTCTTCTTTTTACGCCGGCAAAGCTGATGCCGATTTCCGCTTGCATCGACTGAAACGCGATGTGAACATAGCCCAAGAGGGCTGTTACATCCCAGTCAAACAAGAGCGTTAAACGCCTCTGCGCATGACCCCGAAAATCGGAGTCGATTTTCGGAAAGGATCATGCGCAAAATAAAAATTGGTACAGCGTCCTTTGCGCGTCCCAAATGACGCGCGGCGCTGTACTCAAGTTATCCGGGAGACGAGAATGAAGAAGATTGCTGCCATCGCCGCGCTGTCGGCATCGGCGCTTGGCCTGTCGGCAGGGGTATCCTTTGCCGACTACACGCTCAACATCCTGCACATCAACGACTGGCACAGCCGCATCGAGAGCAACAACAAGTACGAATCGACCTGCTCGGCCGAGGAGGAGACCAAGGGCGAATGCGTCGGCGGCGCCGCCCGCCTGGTCACCGCGATCGCGCAGGAGCGCAAGAAGCTGGAAGGCCAGAACGTGCTGCTGCTCAGCGCCGGCGACAATTTCCAGGGCTCGCTCTTCTACACGACCTACAAAGGCAAGACCGAAGGCGAATTCCTCAACCAGATGAAATTCGATGCCGAGGCTCTCGGCAACCATGAGTTCGACGATGGCGAGTCGGCGCTGGCGCCGTTTCTCGACATGATCCAGTTTCCGGTGCTCGGCGCCAATGTGAAGGCCAATGCGCAATCCAAGCTCGGCGACCGCGTCAAGCCGTCGATCGTGGTCGAGGTCGGCGGCCAGAAGATCGGGATCGTCGGCGCGGTCACCAACGACACGCCGGAGCTTGCCACCCCTGGCCCGAATATTGCCATCGAAGACGACGTCAAGTCGATCACCGCTGAGGTCGAGAAACTGAAGCGAGAGGGCGTCAACAAGATCATCGCGGTGACCCATATCGGCTACAAGCGCGAGCGCGACGTGATCGCCAAGATCCCGGGCGTCGACGTGGTGGTCGGCGGCCACAGCCATTCGCTGCTGTCCAACACCGACCCCAAGGCGGAAGGCCCTTATCCGACGATGGTCGACAATCCGGACGGCTACAAAGTGCCGGTCGTCCAGGCGGCGTCCTATTCGAAATATCTCGGCGAGTTCAAGGTCGTGTTCGACGACAACGGCGTCGTCAAGGAGGCCAGCGGCGATCCCATCCATCTCGACAAATCGATCACGCCCGACCCCGCCGTGCTTGCCCGCATCAAGGAACTCGGCGCGCCGATCGAGGCCTTGAAGAACAAGGAAGTCGCCGAGACCACCAAGGCGATCGACGGCAGTCGCGAAAACTGCCGCGCCCGCGAATGCGAGATGGGCAATCTGGTCTCCGACGCCGTCCTCGACCGGGTCAAGGGCCAAGGTGTCGAGATCGTCATCTCGAATGGCGGCGGCTTGCGCGCCTCCATCGACCAGGGCACCGTCACCATGGGCGAGGTTCTCACCGTCCTGCCGTTTCAGAACACGCTGGCGACCTTCCAGATCTCCGGCAAGGATTTGCTTGCCGGCCTCGAAAGCGGCCTCAGCCAGGTCGAGGACGGCGCCGGGCGCTTCCCGCAGGTTGCCGGCCTGAAATATGCGTTCGACAAATCGGCGCCGCCTAACGGACGCGTCAAATCGGTCGAGGTCATGGAAGGCGGCGCCTGGACGCCAATTAAGCCGGACAAGGATTACCTGGTCGCCACCAACAACTATGTCCGCCAGGGCGGCGACGGCTACAAGGTGTTCGCCGAGAAGGCCAAGAACGCCTATGATTACGGCCCGGGGCTGGAACAGGTCGTCGCCGACTACCTAGGCGCGCACCGGCCCTATACGCCGAAGCTCGACGGCCGCATCACCGAGATCGCCGCGACCGTGGCCCCGGCCGCAGAACCTGCCAACCCTGCCGAACCGCCAAAACCTGCTGAGGCTGCGCCGGCAAAGCCCGTTGAGCCGGCAATGCCCGAAATGCCGGCCGGCTCCGGCGACATTTCCAAGACGCCGCCGGCCGTCCCGGCTGAAACAGCGCCGGCACCCGCACCCGCCGAGCCGGCCCAGCCGGCGGCACCTGCGGCTCCGGCCACACCGGCTCCGGCGACCCCTGCTCCGGCCGAGCCGGCACCGGCCGAAAGCAGCCATGTAATCGTCGCCGGCGATACCTATTGGGATCTCGCGGTGAAGGCTTATGGCGACGGCACCAAATGGAAAATAATCTCCGATGCCAACAAAGCCTACGAGCCACGCCGCCTTCCGGTCGGCGCAACCTTGACGATCCCGGCGGCCTCGAAGTAATCCGGCCGCAGGAACGCAATGCACCCGCCCGGCAGACCGGGCGGGTGTTGCATTTCTGGGATAAGGTGCGGCCAGACGCAGCATTTGAAAACCGGCGCGGCATCGCTACTTTCGCCGCGGCACCGTTGGTTCGCGGTGTTGGAGAACCTCATGACGCTTGCCAACCCTGCTGAAATCAAAGCCGAGAAGACTGCCGCCTCGCCGTCGGCAGGGCGCCCTCTGGTCAGGACCGGCAAGGTCGGTGTCATGCTGATCAATCTCGGCACCCCGGACGGCACCGGCTTCAAGCCGATGTGGCGCTACCTCCGGGAGTTCCTGTCCGATCCGCGCGTCATCGAGCTCAACAAGGCGATCTGGTATCCGATCCTCTACGGCGTGGTCCTCACCACCCGGCCGAAGAAATCAGGGGCCAACTATGCCAGGATATGGAACTGGGAGCGCAACGAGTCGCCGCTGCGAACCTACACCCGCGCCCAGGCCGAGAAGCTCGGGCTCGCGCTCGGCGAGCTACCCAATGTCGTCGTCGACTGGGCGATGCGCTACGGCAACCCTTCGACCGAGAGCGTGGCCGAGAGACTGGTCGAGCAAGGCTGCGACCGCATCCTGTCTTTCCCGCTCTATCCGCAATATTCGGCGACGACGACTGCGACTGCCAACGACCAGCTGTTTCGCGCGCTGATGAAGATGCGCCGCGCTCCGGCCATTCGCAGCGTGCCACCCTATTACAACGAGCCGGCCTATATCGAGGCGCTCGCCCGTTCGATCGAAAAGCATCTGGCGAGCCTCGGATTCGAACCGGAAATTGTCATTGCTTCCTATCACGGCATTCCGAAACCCTATTCCGACAAGGGCGACCCCTACCAGGCCCATTGCCTCGAGACGACCCGACTGCTGCGCGAAAAGCTCGGCTGGGATGAAAACAAGCTGATTACCACCTTCCAGTCGCGCTTCGGCGCGCAGGAGTGGCTGCAACCCTACACCGACAAGACGGTCGAAAGACTAGGGCGCGAAGGCGTGAAATCGGTCGCCGTCGTCAATCCAGGATTTTCCGTCGACTGCATCGAGACGCTGGACGAGATCGGCAGGGAAGCGTCCGAGACCTTCTATCATGCCGGCGGCGAAAAGTTCGCACATATCCCTTGCCTCAACGACAGTGCCGAGGGCATGGCGGTGATCGAGGCGATGGTGCGGCGCGAGCTGTCCGGCTGGGCCTGAACAGATCACCCGTCTATGCACCCGCAATCCGTGATCACCTGATTGTAACATTGCTGAAACACACTTAAGTGTTTGGTGGAATCGGTCGCGTGGAATATCCAACATAGCCGGCCTTTGAGGGGAGAGCCAAATGGGTTTCAGTGGTTTTGATATCGCGCTTCTAGTTCTTGTCGCCCTTGTCGTGCTGGTGCTTATCAAGGGCATCCGAACAATTCCGCAAGGCTATAATTATACCGTCGAACGTTTTGGCCGTTACACCAAGACATTGAACCCAGGCCTCAACCTGATCGTGCCTTTCGTCGACCGTGTCGGCGCCAAGATGAACATGATGGAGCAGGTGCTCGACGTACCGACGCAGGAGATCATCACCCGCGACAATGCCACCGTTGCCGTCGATGGCATCGCCTTCTATCAGGTGCTTAACGCGGCGCAGGCCGCCTACCAGGTCTCCGGCCTGCAGAATGCGATTCTCAATCTCACGATGACCAACATCCGCACCGTGATGGGCTCGATGGACCTCGACGAACTTTTGTCGAACCGCGACGCCATCAACGAGCGCCTGCTGCGCGTCGTTGACGAGGCGGCGCATCCCTGGGGCATCAAGATCACTCGTGTCGAGATCAAGGACATCAACCCGCCGGCCAATCTCGTCGAATCGATGGGCCGACAGATGATGGCCGAGCGCAATAAGCGCGCGCAGATCCTCGCCGCCGAAGGCCTCAAGCAATCGCAGATCCTGGAGGCCGAAGGCCGCAAGGAAGCCGCCTTCCGCGATGCCGAGGCGCGCGAGCGCTCGGCCGAGGCTGAAGCACGCGCCACGCAGGTGGTGTCGGAGGCGATTTCCAAAGGCGACGTGCAGGCGCTCAACTACTTCGTCGCGCTGAAATACACCGAAGCGCTGACCAGGATCGGCTCGGCGACAAACAGCAAGCTCGTGCTGATGCCGATGGAGGCCTCATCGCTGATCGGCACGCTCGGCGGTATTGGCGAAATCGCCAAGGAAGTTTTCCGAAGCGAAGGCACCGCCGGTGCCGCACGACAGGCCGCCCGCCCGCCGGTCGTTCGTCCGAGCGAAACCTGAGGCCACAGCCATGCTCGGCCGCATTGTTTCCGAACTCGGCCCGTGGAGCTGGATGGTCCTCGGCTTCGTCCTGCTGGTAATGGAGGTCATCGCGCCGGGCATTTTCATGCTGTGGATCGGCATTGCCGCGCTGTTGATCGGCGTCGTCTCACTGCTCGTCTGGGATGCCGGTTTCTGGACCTGGCAGATCCAGGTCCTCGCCTTCCTCGCGCTGTCGCTGGTCTCGGCCTATGTCGGAAAGCGGCTGGTGGGCGGGCGCCATGATGAAACCGACCAGCCCCTGCTCAACCGTCGCGGCGCACAGATGGTCGGCCGGACGGCGACCCTTGCCGAGCCGATCAAGGACGGGCGCGGCCGCATAAAGCTGGGCGACACGTTGTGGCGCGTCTCCGGCCCTGACCTGCCGGCCGGCACGCAAGTGCGCGTGACGGGCGCCGCTGATACCGACCTGGAACTGACGGTCGAGGCGGTCTAGGAACCCGCTAGGCAGCACCGATGCGCAGCAGGTCGTGTAGATGGACGAGCCCGATCGGCCGCCTGCCTTCGACCACCATCAGGCTGGTGATAGCCGAGTCGTTGATTGTCTGCAGCGCCGTCGCAACAAGCGTGTCGGGCGAAGCCATTTTCGGCTCTCTGGTCATCACCTGATCGACGCTCATTGCCAGGAGATCGCTGCCGATATGGCGCCTGATGTCGCCATCGGTGATGATGCCGATCAGCTTGCCGTCCGCGGCAGTCACGGCCACGCAGCCAAACCCCTTGCGCGACAATTCGAGGATTGCCTCGCGCATGCCGGTACCTGACGACACCAGCGGCAGCCTGTCGCCGACATGCATGATCTCGCGGATCTGCGTCAGGTTGGCTCCGAGCTGGCCGCCGGGATGGAACGTGCGGAAATGGTCCGGGGTGAAGCCGCGTGCCTCGAGGAGCGCGATGGCCAGCGCATCGCCCATCACCATTTGCAATAGTGTCGAGGTCGTCGGCGCAAGCCCGTGCGGGCAGGCTTCCGGTGCTCGCGGCAGCAGAAGCACAACGTCGGCCGCGCGCGCCAGAGCCGATTTTTCACCCGCGGTGACCGCGACCAGCGGGATCGAGAAGCGCCTCGAATAGGCGATGATGCCCTTGAGCTCAAGGCTTTCGCCCGACCACGAAAGCGCGATTATGGCGTCGTTTCTGGCGATCATGCCAAGGTCGCCGTGATTGGCTTCGGCAGGGTGGACGAAGAAGGCCGGCGTGCCGGTCGAGGCGAGCGTTGCGGCGATCTTCGAGCCGATATGGCCGCTTTTGCCGACCCCGGTGACGATGACGCGGCCATCGATCTGCGACACCATGCCGACGGCTCGTGCGAACGGCTCGGCCAGCCCGTTTTCGAGAGCGTCTGCCAGTGCCGCGACGCCGGCCTGCTCCGTCGCCACGGTTCTCAGCGCCGAGGCAATCGCGGCCTGCCCGTCATGCCGCTTCCTGTCTGGGGATTTCACGTCCATGGACGATGCGATTAGCGCTTCGGCGCGCGCCTGTCCAACGGAATTGCCGTCCCGAACCTCCTGACGGGCCATGCCTCAACGCTCCGTTAACCATCCCCATTTACGGTTTCGTAAGTATGGCGCGCGTGCGCCGCGCAAGCAGTGGTGCCGATGTCCGGGTTTCAGCCTCAAAACAAAATGGGACGAAAGGGCAAGGCGGTCTGCGCTTTGCTGCTGGCAACCAGTGTCTTTGCGTTGTCGCGGCCGGCACTGCTTTGCGCCCAGGAAACCGAGCTGCGCGGCGAGGTTTCGGAATCGACAATCCTGGACGAACAGCAGTACAAGATCAGGCAATCGAGCATAGCCGGAACCCAAGCCGCGCAGGCTGCTGCAACCGCCAACGACAATACGCCGCTGCCTACCTATCGCCCGGCCAGCCAAGGGGCGTTGCCTGACGACGGCACGGGCGAGGCGGCCACAACCGGCGGCACTTTCGATCAACCAGCGGCCAGCGGCGACCCATTTCCCGACAACCCTGCTCCGCCACCCCGACGGCGGCCAAGCGCGACGCCACGCGCCGCCAATGCGGCCAACGCCGAAGACGAGACCGCTGACAGCCAGAAGCGCATGAGAGCCGCGACTGCAGCCGCGGCGGCGACCGATGACACCGATACCGCCGCTATAGACGAGCAGGATACGGTCAACCGCCGTGCCGTCACCATCGATTCCGCCGAGAGGCTCAGGCTCGACCCCGGCGCCGAGCGCACCGAAGCCATCGACGGCCAGAACAAAAAGAACGAGGACGACCCGTTCGCCGCCACCGGCATCAAGCTCGGCTCTTTCGTAATCCGGCCGACGCTCGAGCAAGGCCTGACGTCTTCGACAAACGCCGATTCGAGCAGCCTCGGCAAGCCGGCCTTGCTGTCGGAAACGACTCTGCGCTTCAACGCCGTCTCCGACTGGCGGGAGAATTCGGCGACGGTTGAGGGCTATGGCATCTTCCGCGAAACCTTGTCCGGCTATGACATTCACGAGGCGCAAGGCCGCGTCGACGGCACACTCAACATCGATCTCGACAATGATCTGCGCGCCATCGCCAAGCTGGGCTATGAGGCCGTGCCCGAATCGGCCTCGGCGCCGGACGCGGTCGTCGGCGCCGTTGGCCAGCCGGTGCGCCAGACCATGAACGGCAGTCTCGCCGTCGAGAAGGATGCCGGCAAGATGCGCTTCGCGCTGACCGGCGCGATCGAGCACGACATCTTTGGCGACGCCAAGCTTTCGTCGGGCGGATCGCTGTCGCAGAAGGGCCGCGACTCGACGCTCTACACGGCCATTTTGCGTACCGGTTACGAGATCTCGCCTGCCATCACCCCGTTCACCGAAATCGAGATCGGCCGGCGCGCTTATGATTTGCGCGTCGATCCAAACGGCTTCCAGCGCTCCTCGACCAGGCTTGGCGCACGGGCCGGCGTCGAGCTCGATCTCCGCGAGAAGCTTACCGGCGAGTTCTCGGTCGGCTGGCTGCGCGAAGCTATCGACGACGATGCCCTGCCGGCTATTTCGGGCGCGACGGTCAATGCCGATCTCAAATGGTCGCCGGAACGCGGCACCACGATCGGGCTCACCGCACAGACGACCGCCGAGAACACGACGAATGCGGGCGAAAGCGGCGACATGCTCTATTCCGGCAGCCTCACCGGCGAGCGGCAGATCCGCGCCAACCTGACCGGAAATGCCGCTCTCGGCCTCGAATGGCGCGACTATACCGGCTCCGACGATCATGATTTGACGCTGAGCGCCGAGGCTGGGCTGACGTGGTGGCTGAACCGCTACACCGGGCTCACCACCCGCGCCAGGACTGAAAAACTGACCAGCAACCTGATTGGGCGCGACTACACGGCCAACAGTATCTTCGTCGGCTTGAAGTTGCAGCGCTAAATGCATGTCGCGCAAAAGTGTGCAGCGGTTTTGCGATAACGACTTGCCTAAAACAAGAACCTAAAGCGCGTCGCATGAGGCCGGTCGAACGCGGCGCGCTTTAGCCGATCAGCGCGGCAACCGGTGTTGAAACTACAAGGCTATGCCGCGGCGTTCTGACGGCGCGAGTTCGTCGAGAAGCGTGCGAATGACACCGGCCATGCTGGCATTCATGTCTCTGCGCCACAGTGCGAAGGCAACGTTGGCCTCGACGAAGCCTTCGGGCGAGCCGCAGTCGAACGTCCGCCCGCGGTAGTGGTAGCCGTAGAAGGGCTGTTGCTTCTGCAGCTTCAGCATTGCATCGGTGAGCTGGATCTCGTTGCCGGCGCCTTTTTCCTGACCTTCGAGTATCTTGAATATCTCCGGCTGCAGGATATAGCGCCCGTTGATGTAGAGGTTCGACGGCTCCGTGCCGGTCTTCGGCTTTTCCACCATGCCGGTGATGCGGAAACCGTGATGCGCGTCCTCGCCGCGGCCGACAATGCCGTATTTGTGCGCCTCGGCCGGATCGCATTCCTGCACGGCGACGATGTTGTTGCCGGTCTCGGCGTAAAGCTCGACCATGTCCTTCATGCAGCTTTTTTCCGACTGCATGATCATGTCGGGCAATAGCAGCGCAAAGGGCTCGTCGCCGACGAGCTCGCGCGCGCACCAGACGGCGTGGCCAAGGCCGAGCGGTACCTGCTGGCGGGTGAAGCTGGTCTGCCCCGGCGCCGGTTGCAGCCGCTGCAGGCGGGCGAGCTGGTCGTCCTTGCCGCGCTGCGCAAGCGTGTCGTAGAGCTCGAACTGGACATCGAAGTGATCCTCGATGACCGCCTTGTTGCGGCCGGTCACGAAGATGAAATGCTCGATCCCGGCATCGCGCGCCTCATCGACCACATACTGGATGACCGGCCTGTCGACGACCGTCAGCATTTCCTTGGGAATGGCCTTGGTAGCAGGGAGAAAGCGCGTGCCGAGACCGGCAACCGGGAACACTGCCTTGCGAACTCTCTTCATGTGCCAATTATCCATTTGCATGCCTGTTCGGCAATCCCGATTCGAGACATTTTCATGCCGAAATCGAGGATTACTGAACGGCGGGTCATAAATCTCAGCTGGTAAAGCATTGACGCATCTTTTCACCCCGCACGGCACCTATGGTAAACCAAATGCTAACCGGGTTCGGCGATGAATAGTCTTCCTGAGATGAAGAAGGAGGAAAAGATGTCCGTTCGCAACGCCGCAAGGCGCTTCACCAGCGTCCTGACGGCCGCCAGCCTCTCGCTTGCTTTGCTCATGCCCAGCGGGCCGGCTTTTGCCAATGCCGGCTTCCGCCAATGGGTCGCCAGCTTCCGTGCTACCGCCGTGGCGAGCGGCGTTTCCGGCTCCGTCTACGACCAGGCATTCAAGGGCATCAACGATGCTGACCCGGTGGTACTGGAAAAGGCCCGTACTCAACCCGAATTCACCGCACCCGCCTGGGATTATTTCGACAACCGCGTCCATGACCAGTCGGTCGCCGTCGGCCAGCAGATGGCAAGGAAATGGAAGCCTTGGCTGGACAGGATCGAGGCAAGATACGGCGTCGACCGCTACATCCTGCTGGCCATCTGGTCTATGGAATCGAACTACGGCGAAACCCTCAAGCGCGATGATATCATGCGCAATGTCGTGCGCTCGCTGGCGACGCTTGGTTATGCCGATCCGAAGCGAGCGAAATTTGCCCGCACCCAGCTGATCGCGGCGCTGAAGATCCTGCAGACCGGCGACATCGACGAAAGCCATCTCAGCGGCTCATGGGCCGGCGCGATGGGCCATACCCAGTTCATCCCCACCAGCTACCAGTCCTATGCGGTCGATATGGACGGCAACGGCAAGCGCGACATCTGGAATTCGATTCCCGACGCACTGGCGACAGCCGCCAATTTGCTGAGGAAGAACGGCTGGCAGGCAGGCAAGACCTGGGGTTATGAGGTCAGCCTTCCGGACGGCAAGAAGCTGCCCGGAGGCTCGAAGTCGCTGTCGCAATGGCAGGCGCTGGGGGTCAGCCGTGCCAACGGCAAGCCGTTCAAGAACGGTGCGGACAAAGCGACGTTGAAGCTGCCCGGCGGCAGCGGCGGGCCGGCTTTCCTGATGATCAAGAATTTCTCGGTCATCAAGCGTTACAACAATGCCGACAAATATGCGCTCGCCGTGGGCCTTCTTGCCGACGAAATTGCCGGCTATGGCGGGCTTGTGCAGGACTGGAAGCGACCGTTTACCAAGCTCTCCTTCGAGGAAAGGCAGGAGCTTCAGAAGCGACTTTCCGAGCACGGCTATTACGACGGCAAGTTCGACGGCAAGATCGGTGACGGATCGAAAACCGCCATCATGGCCTTCCAAGCAAAGGCTGGCTTGACCCAGGACGGGTATCCGAGCAAGGAAGTGCTCAAATGGCTCAGGCAGAACTAGAGCCGGTTGCGGGATGGAGAGGGTGATTGGTTTCGGCTGCGCGCATCCGGTTAATCGTTCGTCGCGTGCCGATCCTCGTTCTGGCGATCGCCGTTCTGGCGGTCGGCGGCGCCAGTGCCTTTCATACCGCGGCCATGGCGCAGGAGCCGGAAAGTCGTGGCTGGTCGCTGCGCGACCTGTTGTTTCCGCGCAGAAGCGAGCGGTTTGAGCAGCCGCCGCCCGAATTCCAGAGAGAATTCCAGAGAACAAAGCCCAGGCCCAAGCTGAGAAAGCCCCGGTCAGTTAGCCGGCCGCCGCCGGCCGAGCCGACAACCCCAGTAGTCGAGAAGGCGCCGGATGCACGCGTCGTTCTGGTGGTCGGCGATTTCATGGCGTCTGGGCTGGCTGAGGGGCTCGACGCCGCCTTTGCCGAAAACACTGGCGTCAGGATCGTCGTCCGTGCCAACGGATCGTCCGGCTTCGTGCGTGACGATGTCTACAACTGGCCAGAACAGGTCAAGTCGCTGATCGCTGCCGAAAAACCGGCAGCCGTCGTCGTCATGCTCGGATCCAACGACCGGCAGCAGATGCGCGTCGGCGATGTACGCGAGCAGCCGCGATCCGAAAACTGGACCAAGGAATACGAGCGCCGGACCGATGCGTTCGGCAAGGCCATCGCCGCAACCAAGGTGCCGTATCTGTGGGTCGGCATGCCGGCCTTCCGGGTCTCGAAAATGACCTCCGACATGCTGGCCTTCAACGACATCTTCCGCTCGTCCGCCGAAAGCCACGGCGGCGAATTCGTCGACGTCTGGGACGGGTTCGTCGACGAGAACGGCGCCTTCATCACCAGCGGACCGGACATCAACGGCCAATCGGTGCGCCTGCGCTCCGACGACGGCATCAACATGTCGAAGGCCGGCAAGCGCAAGCTCGCCTTCTATACCGAAAAGCAGCTGATGAAGATCCTGGGGCTGGCCGCGCCAGGAAGCGTGGTGACGGCTTCTGCCCCGGCCGGCGCTCCCGTCGAGGCGCCGGCACCTGCCGCGGCACCGATAGCTGTCGATCGCACCGTGCCGATGCTGCTCAGCGATCCGGCGCTGGACGGCGGCTCGGAACTTCTCGGCGCCGCCCCGCCGGCAAAAGCTGACAAGAATTTGCTGGGCGAAAGGCTGATCGTCGAGGGCAAGGCGCCCGACGCCTCACCGGGCCGCGCCGACGATTTCTCCTGGCCGCCCAAGACACAGCCTGCGACGGCGGCCGCATCCGATACGACGACGGCGATCCGCCAGTAAACAGAACCTCTTCGGAACGGGCTCAGCGCGGCAGCACGCTCGATCCCATCAGCGCCTCGTCGATGGCGCGCGCCGCCTGGCGACCCTCGCGGATCGCCCAGACGACCAGCGACTGGCCGCGCCGCACGTCGCCCGCCGCATAGAGCCTTTCGACGCTGGTCCTGTAGTCCCGGTCATTGGCCTCGACATTCTTCGAACGGCGGCTGTCGGTGACGATCTTCATCTGCCCGTCGAGTTCCGAGATCGGCCCGCGAGCGGCTGGCCCGGCAAAGCCGATGGCGATGAACGCGAGATCGGCGCGGATGACGAATTCCGTGCCCGCGATCGGCTTGCGCTTTTCGTCGACCTCGCAGCATTTGACCCCGGTCAGCTGGCCGTCTTCGCCGATGAATTCAAGCGTCGCCACCTGGAATTCGCGCTCGGCGCCTTCGGCCTGCGACGATGACGTGCGCATCTTGGTCGCCCAGTAGGGCCAGACCGACAGCTTGTCCTCCTTTTCCGGCGGCTGCGGCCGGATGTCGAGCTGGGTGACGCGTACCGCGCCCTGGCGGAAGGCGGTGCCGACGCAGTCTGAGGCAGTGTCGCCGCCGCCGACGACGACGACGTGCTGGCCGCCGGCGACGATCGGGCGCGACGGCCATGCCACCGACTGGATCGGCTCGCCGCCGATACGCTTGTTCTGCTGCACCAGATACGGCATGGCGTCGTGCACGCCGTCGAGATCGTCGCCCGGGATGTTGGCCGGGCGCGGCGTTTCGGAGCCGCCGCAATAGAGCACGGCGTCATATTCGGCGAGCAGTTCGGCGACCGGCTTGTCGACGCCGACATTGACGCCGCAATGGAAGCTGACACCTTCGCCCTGCATCTGCTCGATGCGCCGGTCGATATAATGCTTCTCGATCTTGAAATCGGGGATGCCGTAGCGCATCAGCCCGCCCGGCCGGCTCTCGCGCTCATAGACGTGAACGTCATGGCCGGCGCGGCCGAGTTGCTGGGCAGCCGCCATGCCTGCCGGCCCCGAGCCGATGATCGCGACGCGCTTGCCGGTCTTCCGTTCCGGCGGATAGGGCCGGATATGGCCGGTTTCATAGGCTTTGTCGGCAATGGCCTGCTCGATGGTCTTGATGGCGACCGGAATATCCTCGAGGTTCAGCGTGCAGGCTTCCTCGCAAGGTGCGGGGCAGATGCGGCCGGTAAATTCCGGAAAATTGTTGGTCGAATGCAGGTTGCGGATCGCGTTTTCCCAGTCGCCATTGTAGACGAGGTCGTTCCAGTCCGGGATCTGGTTGTGGATCGGGCAGCCGGTCGGTCCATGGCAATAAGGAATGCCGCAATCCATGCATCGCGCGGCCTGTTTCTCGACCTCCTTGTCCGACATCGGCAGCGTGAACTCGCGGAAATGCCGGATGCGGTCGGAAGCCGGCTGGTACTTGTGCACCTGCCGGTCGATCTCGAGAAACCCTGTTACCTTGCCCATAGTCCAGTCCCTGCTGTCCGGAAGGCACGCCTGGCGACGCACCCGTTAACCTCATAAGGCAGCTGTGGCAACCTTCAGTCCGAGGTCAGGATTGTTGATGAAGATGGTTGCCGGGACGCATGGCCTCCCGGCAATTTCCAAATCTATTCCGCCGCCACGTTCATGCGCATCCGCTCCATCTCGATCAGCGCGCGGCGGTATTCGACCGGCATGATCTTCCGGAATTTCGGCCGGAAAGTCGCCCAGTCGTCGAGGATTTCGCGACCTCGTACCGAGCCGGTGTAGTGGACGTGGTTGGAGATCAGCTGGTAGAGCCGCTCCTCGTCATGGCTGGTCATATCGCCGGATACGTCGACACGGCCCTTATGGTCGAGATCGCCGCCATGGTGGAGCAGCTTTTCCATCAGGTCGTCCTCTTCCGGAACCGGCTCCAGCTCGACCATCGCCATGTTGCAGCGTTCGGCGAAATCACCCGCCTCGTCGAGCACATAGGCGACGCCGCCCGACATGCCGGCGGCGAAGTTGCGGCCGGTCTGGCCGATGACGACGACGATACCGCCAGTCATGTATTCGCAACCATGGTCGCCGACGCCTTCAACGACGGCGGCGACACCCGAATTGCGCACGGCAAAACGCTCGCCGGCAACGCCGCAGAAATAGGCCTCGCCCTCGGTTGCGCCGTAGAGCACGGTATTGCCGACAATAATGGATTCGGCAGCAACGATTTTCGTGTTCTCCGGCGGGCGGATGACAATGCGGCCACCCGACAGGCCCTTGCCGACATAGTCGTTGGCGGCGCCCACCAGTTCGAACGAGACACCGCGCGCCAGGAAGGCGCCAAAGGACTGGCCGGCCGTGCCGGTGAGCTTGACCGAGATCGTGTCCTCGCGCAGGCCCTTGTGCTTGAAGCGCTTTGCCACCTCGCCCGACAGCATGGCGCCGGTCGAACGGTCGACGTTGCGGATCGGCAGTTCGATACTGACCGGCTGCCTGGCTTCGAGCGCCGGCTTTGCGAGTTCGATCAGCTTGCGGTCGAGCACGTCGTCGATCGGATGCTTCTGCCGCTCGGTCCAGTGCACCGCCTCGTGCGGCGCATCGGGCTTGTAGAACATCTTGCTGAAGTCGAGCCCGCGTGCCTTCCAGTGCTGGATCAGCTCGCGCTTTTCCAGAAGGTCGGTGTCGCCGATGATCTGGTCGAGATGGGTGTAGCCCATCTCGGCAAGCAGCGCCCGCACCTCTTCCGCCACATAGAAGAAGAAGTTGATGACGTGCTCGGGCGTGCCCTTGAAGCGCTTGCGCAGCACCGGGTCCTGTGTCGCGACGCCGACGGGGCAGGTGTTGAGATGGCACTTGCGCATCATGATGCAGCCGGCCGCGATCAACGGCGCGGTCGAAAAGCCGAACTCGTCGGCGCCGAGCAGTGCGCCGATAATGACGTCACGCCCGGTGCGCAGGCCGCCATCGACCTGCAGCGCGACGCGCGACCTGAGGCCGTTGAGCACCAGCGTCTGGTGCGTCTCGGCAAGGCCCATCTCCCACGGGCTGCCGGCATGCTTGAGCGAGGTCAGCGGCGAGGCACCGGTGCCGCCGTCATAGCCTGATATGGTGATGTGGTCGGCACGCGCCTTGGCGACGCCGGCCGCAACCGTGCCGACGCCGACTTCCGAGACCAGCTTGACCGATACGTCGGCCGCCGGATTGACGTTCTTCAGGTCGTAGATGAGCTGCGCCAGATCCTCGATCGAATAGATGTCGTGATGCGGCGGCGGCGAGATCAGGCCGACGCCCGGCGTCGAGTGCCTGACCTTTGCTATGGTCGCATCGACCTTGTGACCCGGCAGCTGGCCGCCCTCGCCTGGCTTCGCCCCTTGCGCGACCTTGATCTGCATCATGTCGGAATTGACAAGATACTCCGCCGTGACGCCAAAGCGTCCCGAGGCGACCTGCTTGATCGCCGAGCGTTCGGGGTTCTTGCCGCCGCCCGGCAGTGGCAGATAGCGATCGGCCTCTTCGCCGCCCTCGCCGGTGTTCGACTTGCCGCCGATGGCGTTCATGGCGCGCGCCAGCGTCGTGTGCGCTTCCCTTGAGATCGAGCCGAAGGACATCGCCCCGGTCGAGAAGCGCTTGACGATATCGGCCGCCGGCATCACCTCGTCGAGCTTGACCTTCTTGCGCCCGGTCTCTTGCGCAAGCTTGATCTTGAACAGGCCGCGAATGGTCTGCGCCTGTGCCGTCTCGCTGTCGATCTGGGCGGAATAGTCCTTGAACGTCTCCCACGAGCCTTGGCGCACGGCGTGCTGCAAGGTCGCCACTGCGTCGGGCGACCAGATATGGGCCTCGCCGCGCATGCGGAACATGTATTCGCCGCCGACCTCGAGGCTGTTGCGCAGCACCGGGTCGTTGCCGAAGCCGTCGGTGTGGCGGCTGACCGTTTCGGCGGCGATCTCGTCCAGCCCGACGCCTTCGATCAGCGTCGCCGTGCCGGTGAAGTACTTCTGCACGAAATCCGACTTGAGCCCGATGGCGTCGAAGATCTGCGCGCCGCAATAGGACTGGTAGGTCGAGATGCCCATCTTGGACATCACCTTGAGGATGCCCTTGCCGATCGACTTGATGTAGCGGGAGACGACCTCGTAGGCATCGACCTCCGCTGGCAATTCGCCACGCTTGTGCATGTCGAGCAGCGTGTCGAAAGCGAGATAGGGATTGATCGCCTCGGCGCCGTAGCCGGCGAGACAGCAGAAATGATGCACCTCGCGCGGCTCGCCGGATTCCACGACGAGCCCAACCGAGGTGCGCAATCCCTTGCGGATCAAATGATGGTGCACGGCCGCCGTTGCCAGCAGCGCCGGAATGGCAATGCGATCCGGCCCGAGCTGACGGTCCGAAAGGATGATGATGTTGTAGCCGCCGGCGACCGCCGCCTCGGCGCGCTCGCACAGCCGGTCGATGGCGCCCTGCATGCCGGCCGCGCCTTCATTCGAACCGTAAGTGATGTCGATCGTCTTGGTGTCGAAACGGTCTTCGGTGTGGCCGACGGAGCGCAGCTTCTCCAGATCGCCGTTCGTCAGGATCGGTTGGCGCACTTCGAGCCGCTTGCGGCGCGAATTGCCGACAAGATCGAAGATGTTGGGCCGCGGCCCGATGAAGGACACCAGGCTCATCACCAGCTCCTCGCGGATCGGGTCGATCGGCGGATTGGTGACCTGTGCGAAGTTCTGCTTAAAATAGGTGTAGAGCAGCTTCGATCTGTCCGACATTGCCGAAATCGGCGTGTCGGTACCCATCGAGCCGACGGCTTCCTGGCCGGTGGTCGCCATCGGCGACATCAACAGCTTGGTGTCCTCCTGGGTGTAGCCAAACGCCTGCTGGCGGTCGAGCAGTGAGACATCCCTGCGCAGGGCGCGCGGCTCGACCGGGTTCAGATCCTCGAGGATGAGCTGTGTGTTGGCGAGCCAGCTCTTGTAGGGATGCCTGGTCGCGATCTCCGACTTGATCTCCTCGTCGGAAACGATGCGGCCCTTGTCCAGGTCGATCAGCAGCATGCGGCCGGGCTGCAGCCGCCACTTCTTGACGATCCTTTCCTCCGGCACCGGCAGCACGCCGGCTTCCGAAGCCATGATGACGCGGTCGTCATCGGTGACGATGTAGCGCGCCGGCCGCAGCCCGTTGCGGTCGAGCGTGGCACCGATCTGGCGGCCGTCGGTGAAGGCAACCGCCGCTGGCCCGTCCCACGGCTCCATCAGCGCTGCGTGATACTCGTAGAAGGCCTTGCGGTCCTGACCCATCAGCTTGTTGCCGGCCCAGGCTTCCGGGATCAGCATCATCATGGCGTGGGCGAGCGAATAGCCGCCCTGCGTCAGGAATTCGAGCGCGTTGTCGAAGCAGGCGGTGTCGGACTGCCCTTCATAGGAGATCGGCCACAGCTTCGAGATGTCGTTGCCGAACAGTTCGGAATCGACCGAAGCCTGCCGCGCCGCCATCCAGTTGACGTTGCCGCGCAGCGTGTTGATCTCGCCATTGTGGGCGACCATGCGGTAGGGATGCGCCAGCTTCCACGACGGGAACGTGTTGGTCGAGAAGCGCTGGTGGACAAGGATCAGCGCCGTCTCGAAACGCGGGTCGGTGAGGTCCTTGTAGTAGGCGCCGACCTGATAGGCCAGGAACATGCCCTTGTAGACGATGGTCCGCGACGACATCGAGACGACATAGAAGCCGTTATCGACGCCTTTGGTCTCCTCATGGATGCGACCGGAGATGACCTTGCGCAGGATGTAGAGCCGCCGCTCGTAATCGTCGTCGTTCTCGATCTCGGCGCCGCGGCCCAGGAACACCTGCCGGTGCACCGGCTCGGAAGCGGCGATGTCGGGCGCCTTCGACAGCGATGAATTGTCGACTGGCACGTCGCGAAAGCCGAGCAGCGGCTGGCCCTCGAGCTGCGCCACCTCGGCGATGATGCCTTCGATATGCGCCTGCAGCTCCGGGTCGCGCGGCATGAACACGTGGCCGACGGCGTAGTGGCCGGGCTTCGGCAGTTCGACCCCTTGCTTGGCCATCTCCTCGCGGAAGAAGCGGTCCGGCAGCTGCACCAGCACGCCGGCGCCGTCACCCATCAGCGGATCGGCGCCGACCGCGCCGCGATGCGTCAGGTTTTCGAGCACGGCAAGGCCGTCCTCGACGATCTGGTGCGACTTCACGCCCTTCATGTTGACGATGAAGCCGACGCCGCAGGCATCATGCTCGTTGCGCGGATCATAGAGGCCGTGCGCAGCATAGCCGGTGCTGGTTCGCCGAATATTGGTCAGGGACGGATTTTTGACGGCTGCCGCTGTCGTCTGCGCGGCCTTCGTCGCAGATGGCGTCATGTCCGTCATCGTCCTGTCCTCCGTTCCGTCCCCTTCGGGCGCTGGTTTCCGTCGGGAAGCGCGTGGCTCCCCTTTCAATCTGCGGCACGTCTTGCGAAATTCTTGCCGACCGTGCGGCTTTCCGCATGGTTCGCATATGGTATTCGTACAGGCCGGAGCCAGACTGTCTAGCTGTCGCTCGCGGCAATGGCCGCAGAGGCGCAATCATATGCCAATGCGGCCAGTTTTGTGCGACAAAATAAGACAGCACTACTGTCCTAAATTTTTATGACAGAAATTTTGGATGCACACAAGACCGATTCACAAATTTCTTGAAGCTTTCGCGACAGAAAATTGCGCGGAACGCCGTGTCAGCGTAACCTTCCGTCGCTGCATCTACGCTCATGCGTTTCACTGGCTTTAGCGGATTTTCGGTATCTGCCCCTTGCGACCGGCATGCGAAAGCGGCCAAGCTCGCACCGATTTCCCCAGCATAGGCAGACGCATGATTTTCGCTTCCGACAATTGGGCAGGCGCCCATCCCCGTATCGCTGCCGGCCTGTCGGCCCATGCCGACGGCTTCTCCACCGCCTATGGCGACGGTGCCCTCGACAAGACCGTTTACCAGCGCTTCAATGAGATCTTCGAATGCGAAGTCGCGGTGTTTTTCGTCGCCACCGGCACCGCTGCCAATTCGCTGTCGCTGACTACCTATAACAAGCCAGGCGGCATTTCCTTCTGCCATCGCGAATCGCACATCATCGAGGACGAATGCGGTGCACCGGAATATTTCACCGGCGGTTCGCGGCTTTGTACAGTCGAAGGCGCACTCGGCAGGATCGATGCCGGCAATCTGGAACGGGCGGTGGACCGTTTCGCACCCGAAAACGTCCATTCCGGGCGGCCGGTTGCCGTTTCGATCACCCAGTCGACCGAAGTCGGCACCGTCTACACACTGAACGAAATCGCCAGGATTTCGGCGATCGCAAAGCAGCATGGACTGCCGCTGCACATGGATGGGGCCCGCTTTGCCAATGCGCTCGTCGCGCTGGAAACGACGCCGGCCGAAATGACCTGGAAGCATGGCGTTGACATCCTCTCCTTCGGCGGCACCAAGAATGGCTGTTGGTGCGCCGAGGCGATCGTGCTGTTCGACCTCGAGCGAGCCAAGGAATTGGCCTTTTTGCGTAAGCGCGCGGCCCAGCTGTTCTCGAAATCGCGCTTCATCGCCGCGCAATTCGATGCTTATTTCAGGGGTGGGCTGTGGCTCGACACAGCACGGCACGCCAATGCGATGGCGGCACGGCTTGCCGCGGCGATAGAAGATTCCCCTTCGGCCCGGCTGGCCTGGCTGCCGCAGGCGAACGAGGTCTTCGCAGTCATGAAAAAGGCCGAGGCCGAAAGAATGCAAGCGGCAGGGGCGGCCTTCCACGACTGGCACAGGCCGCTCGGCTACGACGGCTACATTGGCGAAGACGAAGCGCTCTATCGGTTTGTCACCAGCTTCGCGACCACGCCCGACGAGGTCGACCGTTTCGGCTACCTGCTCGCCGGATAGCAAGCCTTGCCCACCAGCAAAAAGAGCGGCGCATTGCTGCACCGCCCTTTCTTCCCGGGGAGTTGGCGTCCCGGAGTTTAGCTGCCTGGCTTAGGCGGCAGTCTTGGCCTCGATCTGCTTGGCCTTGGCCGGAGCCGAGGTGATCGCGATCTTGCGCGGCTTCAGCTCTTCGGGGATGTTGCGCTTGAGGTCGACGAAGAGCAGGCCGTTCTTCAGCGCGGCGCCGACAACCTCGACGTGATCGGCAAGCTGGAAGCGGCGCTCGAAGGCTCGGCTGGCGATACCGCGATAGAGCAGTTCGGAGCCTTCGCCATTGCCTTCCTCCTTGCGCTCACCCTTGACGGTCAGCACATTGCGGTGAGCTTCGATCGAAATCTCATCTTCCGAGAAGCCGGCCACAGCCATCGAGATGCGATAGGCATCCTCGCCCGTGCGCTCGATGTTGTAAGGCGGATACGTCTGGCCTTCCGGCTGCGCAAGCGAATCGAGCATGGTGAACAACCGGTCAAAACCGACGGTCGAACGGTAGAGCGGGGAAAAATCAACGTGACGCATGGTGTGTTCTCCTGTTGAGCAACAAGGTTGCGTATGGCCGGTGCGAAACCCGTGACGGCGTTCCGGATGGGCCAGCGGCCCCGACATTGGCGACCGCATTACAAATTTGGGAAGCCGGCGACGGCATTTCAAGATTTTCCCGCGTCCGAACGGGACCGGTCCCCGGCCCACGTCCCGATGCCGATGAACGGCAGATGAACCGTGGCTTCGGCGAGCGTTCAGCCAGGCGGCATTAAAACTGTTCTCGAGATAACGAACAGGTCGCGAAAAAGGCGACACGACGAGGCCGAACCGGGTGTAACGTCCCTTCCTCCCGGTCGACAGAGGCCGGAAGCACGCCAAGGCTGCTTCCGGCCTTACTTGTTCGCTGCCTGGCGGTCGACCTCCCCGGCGTCCCAAATTCCTTTGCTTTTGGCGCATGGGCGTTTATGCCTGACTTGCGCCCACGCCGGCACCGACACCAACCAAAAACCGCATGACCGATCTTCCCCACCAGCCCCCTCTCTTCCAGGAAACTCCGGGCAATCCGCTGCCGGAAAACGCGGCCGGCGGCTTCTTCACCACGCGCGACGGCAAGAAGATCCGCTATGGGCTGTTTGCCGCGGTTGCCCGCCCGATGAAGGGCACCGTCGTCGTCCTGACCGGCCGCAACGAGTGCATCGAGAAGTATTTCGAGACCATTCGCAACCTTGCCGACCGGGGCTTTGGCGTGGCAACCCTCGACTGGCGCGGACAGGGCGCTTCCGACCGGCTGATCGGCGACCGACAGCGCGGCTTCGTCCGGAGCTTCTTCGACTACACCGGCGATCTGGAGCAGTTCTTCGAGGAGATCGTGCTGCCCGATTGCCGAGGACCCTACTACATACTGGCCCACTCGGCCGGCGCGGTGATTGCGCTGCTCGCCGCGCCCTCGATGGCGAACCGCGTGCGCCGCATGGTGCTGATCGCACCGTTCTTCACCGTGCCGGACCTGCCGGTTTCGGTAAAAACCGTCCGCCGCCTCTGTTCGCTGTTCTGCCTTCTCGGCCTTGGCCGGCTCTATGCCGCATGGGGGCCGCGGCCCAAGGAATCGGTGCCCTTCGCCATAAACAAGCTGACCAGCGACCCGGAACGCTATCGGCGCAACACGCTGATCTACGAAACCTATCCGCAGCTGGCGCTCGGCGGACCGACGATCCGCTGGCTGAAGGCGGCCACCGAGGCATCCTTGATCGTCAGCGACCCGGATTTCATGGCCAAGATCCAGGTGCCCTTGCTGATTATCGCCGCCGGCGCCGACCAGGTCGTCTCGACCAGGGCAGTCGAAGCCTATGCGAGACGTCTGCGCGTCGGCTCGCTAGTGATGATCGACGGCGCCCGCCATGAGATTCTCCAGGAAGCCGACCTCTATCGCGAGCAGTTGCTTGCGGCATTCGATGCCTTCATCCCCGGAACCGGCGACGCTGTTTGACCGCTTCGCCGGCGCCCGCCAACAAAGCCCGCACGGGTCGCTTGTCCGACGCAGCGTGCCCCCTTATTCCCGTTAAGGCATCGAGCGCTAGGTTGCTGCCAAAGAGAATGGAGGCCATTTGCCGGGAGAAAAACGACCATGAACGCATCGAACACGCTGTCACGTCAGGGGCATCGGCTACTGCAGATTGGCGTCGCGCTGCTGCTGTTTTCGTCATTCGAAGGGTTTGCAATACCGTATCTCGCCGCACCGCGGCTCGGACTGTCCGCGCACACGCTCAGCGCCCTGGAGGGCGTTCTCTTGCTGGCTCTAGGCCTCACATGGTCTAGGCTCAATCTCGGCGCGGCGACGTCGCGGATTGCTTTCTGGCTGCTGATCTATTCGGCTTTGGCGATCCTGGCCGCCTACGTGATCGCCAGCGCCTGGGCGGCCGGCAACGAGACTATGCCGTTGGCGGCCGGAGCCTTCCACGGAAGTGCCTTTCAGGAAGCTGTGATCAAAGGTGTGGCGTATTCGTCCGCGCCGACCGGCCTCATCTCTTTCGTGCTCATTTTGTGGGGCCTGCGTCTCTCGGACGCTTGGCCTGCCGACAGCTAATGCATGTCGCGCAGCGGTTTTGCGATAACATGCATAAAACAAGCGCGTCACATAAGTTCACTCAAACGCGACGCGCTTTGCTTTAGGACCGTACCGCGGTTTCCGTCGGATTTGCGCAAAACAGACGCGTGGGTGCACCGGATGCTTAGCCGCGCAGCGCCGCCATCGCGGCTGCGTGCAGCTCAGGTGTCGCCGCCGCCAGGATGTCGCCGCCGTTTTCCGCCGGCCCGCCTTCGAAGGTGGTGACAACGCCGCCTGCCTTCTCGATGATCGGGATCAGCGCGACGATGTCGTACGGTTTCAATCCGGGATCGGCAACGATATCGACGCTGCCCGCCGCCACCATCGCGAAGGCATAGCAGTCGGTGCCGTAACGGGCGAGCTGGACCTGTTGCTCGAACAGGTCGTAGCGCAGGCGCGCGTCTCCCTTGAACAGCGCCGGCGTGGTGGTGAACAGCGTCGCCTCGGCGAGATTCGTCGTCTTGCGCGTAGCGAGTTTTCGGGAGCCACCGGGACCTTCATAATGCGAGCCGGAGGCATTGGCGTAGAACAACTCGCCGGTGAAGGGCTGCGACATCATGCCGGCGACGGCATCGCCGTCGACCGTCAGCCCGACCAGCGTGCCCCATACCGGCAGGCCGGAAATGAAGGCGCGCGTTCCATCGATCGGATCGATCACCCAGACATGCCGGCTGGAGATGTTTTCGCTGCCATGTTCCTCGCCGAGAATGCCGTGATCGGGGTATTGCGCTGATATCAGCGCCCGGATGGCGCGCTCGGCCTCGCGGTCGGCCTCGGTGACCGGGTCGAAGCTGCCGCGCTCCTTGTTGGTGACCGCGCCCTGGCTGCGGAAGCGCGGCAAGGTCTCCGCTGCGGCGGCACGCGCAATGCGCCGCATGAACTCGATGCTGATGTCCAACTGATTCTCCCGCTCCAGCATGTTTGGAGATACCCGTTTGCCTAGGGATTTATGCCGAAACAAGGGCGTTCGGAGCCTTTCGCATGGTGCCAACTGTTGCTCGAATGCAACGCCGTCGTCATGGAAATGCAGTTTCCACTTCACAGTGAATTAAAAAAGCCGGAACGCGCCTTGACATTTGTGCAGCGCACAATACGTTTGTTCTCGGACAGGGGTTCCTGTCCATGCCCTCCTTGGGCGTTTCCTCCCTAGACTTCGACCGTGTCGTGCAAACGATGCGGTCTTTTTTTACGCTGCCGCATGAGCGGCGGTACCGCGATTCCGCGGCTATTCGGCGGCCAGCGGCAGATCCATGAAATTGTGATCGGGCATCGCCATCAGTTCGGCCGAAAACCGCGCCAGATCGTCGGCCAGTGCGTCGAAACCAGCCGATCTCTGGAACGTCCGCTCATTCATGTAGAGCCCGCGATTGACCTCGATCTGCAGCGCATGCAGATGGCGCACGGGGCGGCCATAGTGCTCGGTAATGAAGCCTCCGGCATAGGGCTTGTTGTGGGCGACGCTGTAGCCCATGCCGGTGAGCAGGCCGATCGCCGTCTCGGTCAACGCCGCCGCGGCCGAGATGCCGAAACGGTCGCCGACGATGAAATCCGGCCGCAATCCGCTGTCGCCGACCCTTATGCTTGCCGGCATCGAGTGGCAGTCAATCAGCACGGCGTAGCCGAAGCGCGCATGGGTTCTGGTCAAAAGCCGTTTCAGCGTCTCGTGATAGGGCTTGTAGACCGCTTCGATGCGCGCCACGGCTTCCGCCAGCGGCAAGCGGCCGGAATAGATGTCGAGCCCCTCGCCGACCAGCTTGGGCACGGTGCCGAGCCCGCCGGCCACCCGCGCCGAGCGGATGTTGCAGAATGACGGCACCGGTTCGGCGAACATGCGCGGGTCGAGTTCCCACGGCTCCCGATTGACGTCGAGATAGGCGCGCGGGAAGTTTGCCGCCAGCATCGGCGCTCCGAGCGCGACGGCGCCGCCGAACAATTCCTCGACATAGCAGTCCTCGGAGCGGCGGATGGCGTTGCGGTCCAGCTTGGCCATAGCCATGAACCGGTCCGGATAGTAGCGGCCGCTATGCGGCGAGTTGAAGAGGAAGGGAACGCGCTGTTCGGCGCCCGATCGGATTTCGAAGGGTGGAACGACCGAAAAATCCTCGGCTGCCGTTTTCAATTTGGACGAACCCGGGAATACCAATGCATCATGATGGGAAAGTGCCACCTCGCCGCCCGCATGTCCAGCCGCCGAAGCGCCAGCCAAATCAGGATTGTGCGGCCAACGTTCACTTGATGTTTACCGTCACCTCCTCATATACAGCATGGTTAACGGGCTTGCCGCACGGCATTGTCGGTTGGGTGATTCGGACGGGACAACATGGCACGCATTCTGCTGGCGGAAGACGACGACGACATGCGCCGGTTCCTCGTCAAGGCGCTGGAGCGCGCCGGTTATCAGGTCAGCGATTTCGACAATGGCGCCAGCGCCTATGAGCGGCTGCGCGAGGAACCTTTTTCGCTGCTTTTGACCGACATCGTCATGCCCGAGATGGATGGCATCGAGCTCGCCCGACGCGCCACGGAGATCGATCCCGACCTCAAGGTGATGTTCATCACCGGCTTCGCCGCCGTCGCGCTGAACCCTGATTCCAAGGCGCCGAAAGACGCCAAGGTGCTATCGAAGCCGTTCCACCTGCGCGACCTCGTCAACGAGGTCGAAAAGATGCTGCAGGCCGCCTGACGCGCTTTTTGTCGCGTCTTGACCGACGCCGCAAGCCAGGCGTTCTTTCCCTTTTCCCGCTATTGACGTGCCGAACCAAAAATGGTGTATGCGCGGCTTCGGATGGGCGTGTAGCTCAGCGGGAGAGCACTGCATTGACATTGCAGGGGTCACAGGTTCAATCCCTGTCACGCCCACCATCCAAATAATCCCTCAATTGGCCGTCGGTATTTTTCGTCGACTGAGGTTCCCGGCCAATACCGGCCTCAGGCCGCACCGAGGCGCAGATCGCCGGTCTCGACGTGCTCCAGAAACCAGGCATAGGTCTGTTCCAACCCGCTGCGCAGCGAGTAGCGCGGGCGCCAGCCGGTGGCGAACAGACGCGACACGTCCATCAGCTTGCGCGGCGTGCCGTCCGGCTTCGTCGCATCGAATGTTATTGCGGCATCGGCGCCAGCGACCGACACGATGGTGCGGGCAAGATCGGCAATGGTGATGTCTTCCCCCGAGCCGACATTGATGTGGCTGTCGCCCGAATAATTCTTCAGCAACCAGACCAGCGCGCCGGCGGCGTCGTCGACATGCAGGAATTCGCGCATCGGCGTGCCCGATCCCCACACCTCCAGGCTCTTGCGGCCGGCGCGCCTGGCCTCGTGCGCCTTGCGCATCAGAGCGGGCACGACATGGCTGGAATTGAGGTCGAAATTGTCGCCCGGACCGTAGAGATTGGTCGGCATCGCCGAGATGTAGTCGACGCCGTACTGGCGCCGATAGGCCTGGCACAGTTTCAGCCCGGCGATCTTGGCGATCGCATACCATTCGTTGGTGGGTTCGAGCGGCCCTGTCAGCAAGGCGTCCTCGGAGATCGGCTGCGCCGCGAATTTGGGATAGATGCAGGATGAACCGAGAAACAGCAGCTTCTGCACCTCGTTGCGGAAGGCGCTGTCGATGACATTGTTCTGCATGACGAGATTGTCCTGCAGAAAATCGACCGGAAGCCTGTTGTTGGCCAGGATACCGCCAACCTTGGCCGCCGCCATCACCACTGCATCCGGCTTGCGGTCTGACATCCAACGCCGCACGCCGGCCTGGTCGAGAAGATCGAGCTCGGCGCGCGAGGCGGTCAGGACCTCGCAATCCTCGTCGGCCAATCTGCGCAGGATGGCCGAGCCGACCATGCCGCGATGTCCGGCCACGAAAACGCGCTTACCCTGAAGGTCGAAGGTCATCAGCTTACCCCAATGCAGAACGGCAGCTATGCCAGTTGGCCGGCGGAGCGCCGGATCGGCTTCTCTGTTGCCCGACGCATACCGCATACAGATTTGCCCAGACAAGGCAAATCGCAAAGCCACCCGAAGCAACCTTTGGATCGGACACTGTAGCGCTCGCGATCAGACGCCCGCTACCGCGCACAGGCTTGTCATTCTGGCAATGGCAAGCCCGGGGTCGGCCAGCAACCCTGCCTGGTCGGCAAGGCGAAAGACATCGGCATAGTGACGGACGCCGCGCGCCGATTGCATGCCGCCGACCATCGAAAAATGCTCCTGATGGCCGTTCAGCCATGCCATGAAGACGATGCCGGCCTTGTAGTATTCGGTCGGCGCCTCGAAGATCTTGCGCGACAGCGGCACTGTCGGGGCCATCAGCGCGTCGTAGCCCGCGCGGTCGCCGTCGGCCAGCTTTGCCAGCGCCGCATTGGCGACCGGCGCGATGGCATCGAAAATGCCGAGCAGCGCGTGCGAATGTCTGTCGCCGTCGCCGGCGATCAGCTCGGGGTAATTGAAATCGTCGCCGGTGAACATCAGCACGCCCTCGGGCAGCCGATCCCTGAGCGCAATCTCCTTGCCGGCATCGAGCAGCGATATCTTTATGCCTTCGACCTTGCCGGCATGGCGTTCGATGATCGCGACCACCGTCTCCAGCGCAGTTTCGAAGTCGCTGCTGCCCCAGTAGCCTTTCAGCGCCGGGTCGAACATGTCGCCCAGCCAGTGCAGGATGACCTTGCCGGAGGCCTGGGACAGGATGCGGTCGTAGACGCCGATATAGTCGTCGGGGCCTTTGGCGACCGCCGCCAGCGCCCGGCTGGCCATCATGATCGCCTTGCCGCCAAGCCCTTCGATGAAGCCGAGCTGTTCTTCATAGGCCGCGATGACATCATCTAGCCTGCTGGCGCCCCCCGGCGCCAGATGGTCGGTGCCGGCGCCCGACGCAAGATCGGCGCCTTCGACGCTGCGCGCCTCGGCGATCGAGCGGCGGATCAATTCCTTGGCATTCGCCCAGTCGAAACCCATGCCGCGCTGAGAGGTGTCCATCGCTTCGGCGACACGGAAGCCAAGCCGCCAGAGGTGACGGCGAAACGCCATCGTCTTGTCCCAGTCGACCGCGGGCCTCGACCACGGATCGGTCATGGCGAGGGGATCGGCAACGACATGGGCGGCGGCGTAGGCGATGCGCGAGAAGCGAGCGCCGGCCACCGGCTGCACCGGCTGGCCGACAAGCCGGTAGCGGACACGGCTGGCGCCTTCCCCGGGCAAGGTGATGTCCATGGCTCTCTCCCCTACCAATGCCTATTAAATGGAACGTTCCAACAAATCAAGATATTTTGCCCCCTGCCTCGTGCAGCGAAAATTGCTGCATCGCAGTAGCCGAAAGCCCTGCTTGCCGGAGGATTGCGCCGCCGAGCCGCATTTTTCCCGGCTTCGCAAAAACGCGATTGACTCAAATGCGCCGCAGGATTAGATCGTTCCAATAAAAT
Source organism: Mesorhizobium sp. M1273 (assembly GCF_040318195.1). NCBI lineage: Bacteria > Pseudomonadati > Pseudomonadota > Alphaproteobacteria > Hyphomicrobiales > Phyllobacteriaceae > Mesorhizobium > Mesorhizobium sp. M1273. The sequence continues at coordinate 80,487 of NZ_JAMYLV010000004.1, forward strand.
CGCACAAGAAACCACCGGGAGGACAGATCTGGATGGCCAGCCGGGCCAAGGCAACGATACTCGACATCGCCCGTGAGGCGGGCGTGTCCAAATCGACGGTATCGCTGGTGCTGCAAGGCAGCGGGCTGATCCGGCCCGAAACCGCGCTCAAGGTGCGCAAGGCGATCGAGGACGTCGGCTATGTCTACAACCGCGGCGCCGCCAATCTGCGCAAGGCCCATTCCAACGTCATCGGCATGGTCATCAACGATCTCACCAATCCGTTTTTCGCCGAGCTCGCGGTCGGCATGGAGCGCGTCTTCCAGTCGGCCGGCGTCGTGCCTTTCATCGCCAATACGGCCGAAAACCCGGTGCGCCAGGAAGAGGTTCTGAAATCGTTGATGGAGCAGGGTGTCGCCGGGCTCGTCGTGTCGCCGGCGCGCGGCACCACGCCTGGCGCGTTCCGTCGCCTTGAGACCGCAGGCGTTCCGGTCGTCTTCGTCATGCGCCGGCTTCCCGAAAGCCGCATCCCGGTGATCACGCCCGACAATCATCGCGGCGCTTATCTTGCCACCGCCCATCTGATCGGCAAGGGCCACAGCCGGCTGGCCTTCTTCGGCGGCTCGTCCGACCTTGTCGTCTATCACGAACGCCTGGGCGGCTTTCGCGAGGCCTGTGAAGCGCTCGGCATCGATCCGGCCGACAGGCTGGTCTTCGAGGGCGAAACCAGCCGCAAGGGCGGTATTGCCTGCCTGGAAACCGCACTTGCCATGGCCGCGCCGCCGACCGCGGCCCTTTGCTTCAACGATGCGGTCGCCTTCGGCGTCTTGCTGGCGCTGCGCAAGCGCGGCCTGGAACCCGGCGCGGACTTTGCCGTCGTCGGCTTCGACGACGTCGCCGAGGCCGAGCACTATATGCCGGCGCTGACCAGCGTCGCGGTGAACACCGCCGGCCTCGGCGAGCGCGCCGCCCATGTCGTGCTGAAGATGATCCAATCGCGCACCACGCGCGCCGAGGATCATATCGGCGCCGTCAACCTCGTGGTCAGGGAAAGCTGCGGCCCCGATCGCAAGGAGCATGGCTGCGCAGGAATGGGAGACGCGGCATGACCGTCAGTTGGGGGCTGATCGGCGCCAGCACGATCGCAAGACAGTTCATGATCGGCGCCATCCGCGCGCAGCCGGACGGCGAGATCGCCGCGGTGATGAGCTCCAGCCCGGAGCGGGCTACCGCCTATGCTCTGGAAAACCGCATTCCGGCGGCGGTCGCGACGATTGATGAATTGCTCGGCTCCGACATCGACGCCGTCTACATCTCGACCACCAACGAATTGCATCTCGAACAGGCACTCGCCGCCATCGAGGCGGGAAAGCATGTGCTTTGCGAAAAACCACTGGCGCTGACCAGCGCCGACGCGCGCAAGATGGTCGCGGCGGCCAGGGCCGCCGGCGTCGTGCTCGGCACCAATCACCACCTGCGCAATGCCGGCTCGCATCGGGCGATGCGCGAAGCGATCGCTGCCGGCCGCATCGGCAGGCCGATCGCCGCGCGCGTGTTCCACTCCGTCTATCTGCCGGAAAACCTGCAGGGCTGGCGCATCACCAGGCCGGACGCCGGCGGCGGCGTGGTGCTCGACATCACCGTCCACGATGCCGACACGCTGCGCTTCGTGCTCGGCGACGATCCCGTCGAGATCTCGGCATTCACGCAGTCGGCCGGCATGGCCGCCGGCGGGCTGGAAGACGGCGCCATGTGCCTCTGGCGCTTCGGATCGGGGATCATTGCCCAATCGCATGAGGGCTTCACCACCAAATTCGCCGGCACCGGCTTCGAGGTGCATGGCAGCGAAGGCTCGCTGATCGCCAAGGACGTGATGACGCAGAAGCCGCTCGGCTCTGTGTTGCTTCGCACGGCACAAGACGAAGAGGAATTGAGCTTCGACCGCGAAGACCTCTATGCCCGTTCGCTGCGCCAATACCACGCGGCGATCCGCGGCGAGGGCCAGCCTTCCGCCACCGGCGAGGACGGCGTCTGGTCGCTGACATCAGCCGAAGCGGCATTGCAGTCGGCCAGGTCCGGCAAGGCCGTTGCCATCGACCCGAAGCTCGGGAGCGCAGCGTGAGCAAACTCGTTTCCGCGGCTGAGGCTGCCGGCCTGATCAAAGATGGCGTGGTCGTTTCCGTGTCGTCGTCGAGCGGCCTCGGCTGCCCGGATGCGGTGCTTGCCGCGATCGGCGAGCGCTTCGACGCCGAAGGCCATCCTAGGGACATCACGACGCTGCACCCGATCGCCGCCGGTGACATGTACGGCATCAAGGGCATCGACCATCTAGCCAAGCCCGGCCTGTTGAAGCGCACGTTGTGCGGCTCCTATCCATCCGGGCCGTCATCTTCCGAACCGCCGCAGATCTGGAAGATGATCGGCGACAATATGGTCGCCGCCTACAACGTGCCGTCCGGCATCCTGTTCGACATGCACCGCGAAGCCGCCGCCAAGCGTCCCGGCGTGCTGACCAAGATCGGGCTCGATACCTTTGCCGACCCGCGCCATCAGGGTTGCGCCATGAACGCGGCCGCCAGCGAGCCGATCGTTTCGGTGCAGCAGTTCGATGGCGAGGAGTGGCTCTATTTCCGCTCGATCGTACCTCAGGTCGCGATCATTCGCGCCACCACGGCCGACGAGCGCGGCAACCTTACCTATGAGCATGAGGGTGCCTATCTCGGCGGCCTCGAACAGGCGCTGGCCGCCCGCAACAATGGCGGCATCGTCATCGCGCAGGTCAAGCGCATCGTCGAGAACGGCACGCTGAAGCCGCACGATGTGCGCGTGCCCGGCGTGCTGGTCGACCATATCGTGGTGGCGCCCGACCAGTTGCAGACGACGCTGACGCCCTATGATCCGGCCATCTCCGGCGAGATCTTCCGGCCGCTGTCGAGCTTTCGCAACGCCGAGATGAACGTCCAGAAGGTCATTGCGCGCCGCGTCGCCATGGAGCTTGCCGACGGCATGGCGGTCAATATCGGCTTCGGCATCTCGGCCAATGTGCCGCGCATCCTGCTCGAGGAAGGCCAGCACGGCAAGGTCACCTGGGTCATCGAACAGGGCGCGGTCGGCGGCGTGCCGCTGCTCGATTTCAAGTTCGGCTGCTCGTCGAACGCCGATGCCTTCATGCCTTCGCCGCACCAGTTCATCTATTTCCAGGCCGGCGGCTTCGACGCCTCGCTGCTGTCCTTCCTGCAGATCGACCGGCACGGCTCGGTCAATGTCTCGAAGCTTTCGGCGCGGCCCCATGTCACCGCCGGCGCCGGCGGCTTCGTCGACATCACCGCGCGGGCGAAGAAGATCGTCTTTTCCGGTTTCTTCAATGCCGGCGCCAAGTTGTCGCTTGCCGGTGGCGGCATCCGCATCGACCAGGAGGGCAAGGTCAAGAAGGTCGTCGGCGAGGTCGAGCATATCTCCTTCTCGGGCAAGCGTGCCGTCGCGCAGGGACAGGATATCACCTATGTCACCGAGCGCTGCGTGATGAAGCTGACGCCTGCGGGGCTGATGGTGACCGAGTTGGCGCCGGGCATCGACCTCGAGCGCGATGTGCTGGCGCAGGCCGAGATCCCGCTCGCCGTCGCCAACGACCTGAAAGTGACGCCGGATGCGCTCTACCGGGCCCGGCCGATCGGCCTATCGCTCAATGGCGGCGCGTCGCTTGGAGGCGCACATGGCTGAGCGTCTGGTAACCTTTGAAACCGACGGCGCCATAGGCATTGTCACGCTGCGCCGGCCGGAGAAATTCAACGCGCTCGATATTCCGATGCTGCGGGCGCTGGAAGCGGCATTCGACGAGGCCGAGACAGCAACCGGCGTCCGCGTCGTGCTGGTCTGCGGCGAAGGCAAGGGCTTTTGCGCTGGCGGCGACGTCGAGGCTTGGGCAGAAATGAGCGCTGCCGATTTCCAGGTGCAATGGGTGCGCTACGGCCACCGCGTCTTCGACCGGCTGGCGCGGCTGCGGCAGCCGACCATCGCCGTTCTTGCCGGCCATGCGCTGGGCGGCGGGCTGGAACTGGCGGCGGCTTGCGACTTTCGCGTGGCAGAAACGCAGGTGAAACTGGGGTTCCCCGAAACCTCGATCGGCGTCGTTCCCGGCTGGTCCGGCACCCAGCGCGCCGTGCGCCGCTTCGGTGCGCAGGCAGTGCGGCGGATGGCGCTCGGCGGCGAGGTGTTTCTGGCTACCGATGCGATGGCAGTGGGGATTGTCGACCGGGTGGTCGAGACCGGCAAGGCGTTCGCCGAAGCCAAGGCCTGGGCCGGCAAGATCGCCGAGCGCGGCCCGCTCGCGACCGAAGCCGCCAAGCTGATGATTGCCATCGCCGAGGGCGAAGAGAGTGCTGCCGCGACCGAAGCGCTGGCCAGCGGCTTCATCGCGCTGACAAGCGATCTCAGGACCGGCGTCGAGGCTTTCAAGGCCAAGCAGAAGCCGGCGTTCTCAAGATCTTAGGAACCTGGAAATCACATGAACGCACCCCTCAACATCGCCATACCCGCCGAGGCAGCCGCAGCGCCGAAAAGCTACCGGCTGCTGATCGGCGGCAGGTTCGTCGACGCCCAGGACGGCCGCACGCTGGAGCGCAGCAGCCCTGGCCACGGCTTCACCGTCTCGCGCTATGCACAAGCCGGCGCGGCGGACGTGGAGGCTGCGGTACAGGCCGCGCACAGGGCCTTCGAGACCGGCCCGTGGCCGCGCATGAAGGCCGCCGAGCGCGCCGCGATCCTGCTCAAGGCTGCTGACCTGATCGAGGCGCGGCTGGACGAGATTGCCCGGCTCGACGCACTGGAATCCGGCAAACCGATTGCGCAGGCGCGCGGCGAGATCGGCGGCGCCGTCGATATCTGGCGTTATGCCGCGGCACTTGCCCGCACGCTTCACGGCGAAAGCTACGCCAATCTCGGCGATGCCATGCTCGGCGTCGTGTTGCGCGAACCGATCGGCGTCGTCTCCATCATCACGCCGTGGAATTTCCCGTTCCTTATCGTCAGCCAGAAGCTGCCCTTCGCGCTCGCCGCCGGCTGCACGGCGGTGGTCAAGCCGAGCGAGATGACCTCGGCCTCGACCTTTGTGCTCGGCGAGATCCTGATGCAGGCCGGCCTGCCGAATGGCGTCGTCAACATCCTTGCCGGGTTGGGCGCCGATGTCGGCGCACCGATGGTCAGCCATCCGCTGGTCGAGATGGTGTCGTTCACCGGCTCCACCCGCGTCGGCAAGATGACCATGGCGTCTGCCGCCAACTCGCTGAAGAAAGTCGCGATGGAGCTCGGCGGCAAGAACGGCCAGATCGTCTTTCCCGATGCCGACCTCGAGGCCGCCGCCGACGCGGCGGTGTTCGGCGGCTTTTTCAATGCCGGCGAATGCTGCAATGCCGGCAGCCGGCTGATCGTCCATGAGGCGATCGCCGACGAGTTCCTCGGCGCCGTCAATGCCCTCACCGCCAAGGTGGTTGTCGGCGACCCGCTCGACGACCGCACCAAGGTCGGCGCGATGATCTCCGCCGACCATATGGCCAAGGTCACCGGCTACGTGACGGCAGCGGAAAACGGCGGCGGCCGGATCTGTAGCGGCGGCAATCAGCTTGCTTCGAGCGCCGGCCAGTATCTTGATCCGACCATCGTTCGCGATGTCACCGAAGACATGGCCATTGCACGCGAGGAAGTGTTCGGTCCGGTGCTCTCGGTGCTGACTTTTGAATCGATTGAAAGGGCGTTGCACATCGCCAACAACACGCCCTATGGTCTGTCGGCGGGCGTGTGGAGCGCCAGCATCGATACCTGCATGTCGGTGGCGCGGAATGTGCGTTCGGGAACCGTTTGGGTGAACACGTTCATGGAGGGTTACCCCGAGCTGCCTTTCGGCGGCTACAAGCAGTCCGGTCTCGGACGCGAACTCGGCAAGCGCGCCGTCGAGGATTATACCGAGGAAAAGACAATCCAGTTTCATCGCGGCCAGCGCACCGGATGGTGGGTCGGCTGAGTTGGGAAGAACCCGGCGGGCATCCGCCGGTCGTGTAAGTTCAACAAGGGAGGAAGTACATGTTGCGCAAACTGCTTATCGGGACGGCTCTCGCATCGGGCGTTGCGTTCGCGGCCCATGCCGAGGACGTCAAGGAAGTCCAGATGCTGCATTGGTGGACGTCGGGCGGCGAAGCTGCCGCTCTGAACGTGCTCAAGCAGGATCTGGCCAAGGAAGGCTTTGCCTGGAAGGACGTGCCGGTGGCCGGCGGCGGCGGCGACGCTGCCATGACCGCGCTGAAGGCGATGGTGGCAGCGGGCAACTACCCGACCGCCTCGCAGATGCTTGGCTATACCGTGCTCGATTACGCCGCAGCCGGCGTTATGGGCGACCTGACCGAGACGGCGATAAAGGAAGGCTGGGACAAGTCCGTTCCCGCGGCCCTGCAGAAATTCTCCGTCTATGACGGCAAGTGGGTCGCGGCTCCGGTCAATGTCCACTCGGTCAACTGGCTATGGATCAACAAGGCGGTGATGGACAAGATCGGCGGCACCGAGCCCAAGACCTTCGACGACTTCATTGCGTTGCTGGACAAAGCCAAGGCGGCGGGCGTCATCCCGCTCGCGCTGGGCGGCCAGAACTGGCAGGAAGCGACAATGTTCGACTCAGTCGTGCTGTCGACCGGCGGGCCTGAGTTCTACAAGAAGGCCTTCAACGACCTCGACGAGGAGTCGCTGAAGTCCGACACGATGAAGAAGTCGTTCGACAATCTCGCCAAGCTCGTCACCTATGTCGACCCGAACTTCTCGGGCCGGGACTGGAACCTCGCCACCGCCATGGTCATCAAGGGCGATGCGCTGGTGCAGGTGATGGGTGACTGGGCCAAGGGCGAATTCAACGCCGCCAAGAAGGTCCCGGGCACCGACTTCCTGTGCTACCGCTTCCCGGGCACCGACGGCAGCGTCGTCTACAACTCCGACATGTTCGGCATGTTCAACGTTCCGGAGGACCGCAAGGCCGCCCAGATCGCCCTGGCCACCGCCACGCTGTCGAAGAGCTTCCAGTCGGCCTTCAACGTCGTCAAGGGCTCTGTCCCGGCCCGCACCGACGTGCCGGACACCGACTTCGACGCTTGCGGCAAGAAGGGCATGGCCGACCTGAAGGCCGCCAATGAAGGCGGCACGCTGTTCGGTTCGCTGGCGCAGGGCTATGGCGCGCCTCCCGCGGTTGCCAACGCCTACAAGGATGTCGTCTCGAAATTCGTGCACGGCCAGATCAAGACCTCGGACGAGGCCGTGACCCAACTGGTCAGCGCGATCGAAGACGCCAAGTAAGGCACCCGCCCATGTGAATGATCTCCCCGGCGCAAGCCGGGGAGATCCCCTGCGGCGAGGTTTTGCGGTTGCGCCGACCGGCACGCTTTCGTGCCGCAGAGCCCGAGACAGCAGAATTCCGGACCCGCCATACGGAATGGACAGATGAGCACAGTTGCTGAAACCAGTATCACGCTGACGCCGGAGCACGATGCCCGTCCGGGCGCCACGGTGCGCTCGCGCCTTCAGAATGCGCTGCCGAAGCTCGTGCTGGCGCCGAGCTTCGCCGCCACAATCGTCTTCGTCTACGGCTTCATCCTGTGGACGATCTATCTGTCCTTCACCAATTCCAAGACCTTTCCCTCCTATGCGATCACCGGGCCACGCGCCTATCAGCGGCTATGGCGCTGGACTTTCGAAAGCGATCCGCCGTCCTCCTGGTACACGTCGATCACCAATATGGGGATTTTCGGCTTCCTCTACATTTCCATCTGCCTGGCGCTCGGCCTGTTCCTGGCGATCCTGCTCGACCAGAAGATCCGCGGCGAAGGTGTGCTGCGGCCGATCTACCTCTACCCGATGGCACTGTCGTTCATCGTCACCGGCGTTGCCTGGAAATGGTTTCTGGACCCCGGCCTCGGCCTCGAGCAGACACTGCACCAATGGGGCTGGACGAGCTTCCATTTCGACTGGATCAAGAACAAGGATTTCGTCATCTACACGGTGGTCATCGCCGGCGTCTGGCAGGCGTCGGGCTTCATCATGGCGATGTTCCTGGCCGGCCTGCGCGGCATCGACGGCGAGATCCTGAAGGCGGCGCAGATCGACGGCGCCACCACCTTCCAGCTCTACCGTCGCATCGTCATCCCGCTGCTGCGGCCGATCTTCCTGTCCGCCTTGATCGTCCTCGCGCATCTCGCCATCAAATCCTACGATCTGGTGGTCGCGCTGACCAGCGGCGGGCCGGGCGGTTCGGCCTGGCTGCCGTCCAACTTCATGTATGAGTACACCTTCAAGCGCAACGAGATGGCCGTCGGCTCGGCCAGCGCCGTGATCATGCTGATGACCATCACCGCGATCATCGTTCCCTATCTCTATTCCGAGCTTCGGGAGAAGCCGCGATGAGCGCCGTGGCCACTCCTGCTCGCCAGAGCACTGGCGGTATCAGCGCCAGGACGGTCAACCGTATTGTCATCTACGGGCTGCTGGCGCTGTTCGCGCTGTTCTATCTGATGCCGCTGTTCGTCATGCTTGTGACCTCGTTCAAGACCATGGACGAAATCCAGAACGGCAACATGCTGGCGCTGCCGCAGGAGCCGACCTTCGCACCTTGGATAAGGGCGTGGAGCGAGGTTTGCTCGGGTCTCACCTGCGTCGGCATGAAGGGTTATTTCTGGAACTCGATCAAGATGGTGGTTCCGGCCGTCATCATCTCGACCCTGCTCGGCGCGCTCAACGGCTATGTGCTGACGAAGTGGCGCTTTCGCGGGGCGACGCTGGTGTTCGGGCTGATGCTGTTTGCCTGCTTCATTCCGTTCCAGTCCGTCCTCTTGCCGATGGCAACGATCCTCGGCAGCCTCGGCCGGTTCGGCGTCAAGCTGCAGAACGCGACCGGCCTCACCTTCGGCTTCGGCAATCCGACCGTGAACCTGGTGTTCGTTCACGTCGTCTACGGCATCGGCTTCACCACCCTGTTCTTCCGCAATTATTACGAAGCGTTTCCGAACGAGCTGGTGAAGGCGGCGCAGATCGACGGCGCCAGCTTCTTCCAGATCTTCCGGCGCATAATGCTGCCCAACTCGCTGCCGATCATCGTGGTGACGGTGATCTACCAGTTCACCAACATCTGGAACGACTTCCTCTTCGCTTCCGCCTATGCCGGCTCAGGCGACGTGATGCCGATGACGGTGGCGCTGAACAATGTCGTCAACACCTCGACCGGCGTCGTCGAATACAACGTCAACATGGCGGCGGCGATGATCGCCGCGCTGCCGACGCTCCTCGTCTACGTGCTCGCCGGCCGCTATTTCGTGCGCGGCCTGATGGCCGGCGCCGTCAAAGGATAATCGCATGGCTTTTCTGGAAATTGACGGGCTGAAGAAGCGTTTCGGAGCGGTCGAGATCCTGAAAGGCATCGACCTCGACCTGGAAAAGGGCGGCTTCCTCGTGCTGGTCGGGCCTTCCGGTTGCGGCAAGTCCACGCTGCTCAACACTATTGCCGGCCTGGAAACCATCACCGAAGGGGAAATCCGCGTCGACGGACGCACGATCAACGATCTCCACCCCTCCAAGCGCGACATCGCCATGGTCTTCCAGAGCTACGCGCTCTATCCGAACATGACGGTTGCCGGCAATATCGCCTTCGGCATGGAGATGCGCGGCGTGCCGGCCGGCGAGCGCCAGAAGGCGATCGACAAGGTGGCGAAGGTCCTGCAGATCGGCCATCTGCTGAAGCGCAAGCCAAGCCAGCTCTCCGGCGGCCAGCGCCAGCGCGTCGCCATGGGCCGGGCGCTGGTGCGCGATCCAAAGCTGTTCCTGTTCGACGAGCCTTTGTCCAATCTCGACGCCAAGCTGCGTGTCGACATGCGCATCGAGATCAAGCGCCTGCACGCCACCACCGGCACCACCATCGTCTACGTCACCCACGACCAGATCGAGGCGATGACGCTGGCCACCAAGATCGCGGTGATGCGCGACGGCGAGGTGCAGCAGTTCGGCACGCCAGCCGAAATCTATAACAACCCGGTCAACCTGTTTGTTGCCGACTTCATGGGCTCGCCGGCGATGAACCTGATCCCGGCGACGATCGGCAGCAACGGCAGCGGCTTCTCCGTCGTCATGGAGCGCGAGGCGCGCCAGCCGATCTCGCTGCCGCTGGGCAATGCGCCGGCCGGCCTGTCGGCATTCCAGGGAAAACCGATCATCTTCGGCGTCCGCCCGGAAGCACTGACCGATCCCGAGGGTGCCGAACGCAACGCCTCGAACATCGCCCGCGCCGACTGTCACATCGAGGTCATCGAGCCGGCCGGCTCGGATACGTTCGCGGTCACCAATCTCGGCGGCAAGGCGGTGGTGGCGCGGCTGCGCGCCGATGCCAAAATCCAGCCCGGCACGGTCACGCCGCTCGCCTTCAACCTGACCAAGGCGGTGTTCTTCGATCCGGCGACCGAGAAACGCATCGTCTAACGGCCATGACAAATCCCGACATCGTCATCATCGGCTCCGGCATAGGCGGCGCCACGATCGCCTCCGGCCTTGCCGGCAGTGGCGCCTCGATCCTGATGCTGGAGCGCGGCGAAGCCCTGCCGGCAACGCCGCACACACGCGACACCCGCGCGATCTTCGTCGATGGTCATTATCGGCCGAAGGAGATGTGGCTCGAGGCCGGCGGAGCGCCTTTCAACCCGGGCAATTACTACTATGTCGGCGGCAATTCGAAATTCTACGGCGCTGTGCTGATCCGCTACCGCAGGGAAGACTTTTCGGAGATGGAGCACTATGGCGGCATCTCGCCGGCCTGGCCGTTTTCCTATGAGGAATTCGAGCCCTGGTATTCCAAGGCCGAGCAGCTTTTTCACGTGCGCGGTGCACTCGGCGAAGACCCGACCGAGCCGTTCCACTCTACGCCCTACCCTTTCGGGCCGGTACCAGACGAGCCGTCGATCGCGCGTGCGCGCGCCGAGTTGAAGAGCCTAGGCCTGCATCCGGCATCGCTGCCGCTCGGCGTCGACATCGAAGCCTGGCTGAAAGATGGCAGCACGCCGTGGGACGCGTTTCCCAACACCGGGACCGGCAAGATCGACGCGCAATCCGGGCCGTTGGCAGCAGCCCTTGCCGATCAGAATATCCGGCTTGAGACCGGCGCCCATGTCGAATATCTCGAGGCATCGCCGGACGCCAGGACGATCGAGACCGTCCATTACCGCCAGAACGGTGCGCTGAAGAAAGTCGCGCCGAAGCTGGTGATCCTGTCGGCCGGCGCGGTCAATTCAGCCGCCGTCCTGCTGCGTTCGCCTTCCCCTTCTTCCAAGGGCAAGGGAGGTGGCAAAGGCCTGGCCAACCGTTCCGACCAGGTCGGCCGCAACTTCATGAACCACAATTCGAGCGCCATGCTGGCGATCGATCCATGCCGCCGGAACAAATCCGTCTACCAGAAGACGCTGATGCTGAACGATTATTATCTGTCCGACGGCAAGGGCGGCAAGCCGCTCGGCAATGTCCAGCTCCTCGGCAAGATCGACGGCAACATCCTCAAGGCCAATGTCAGGCGCGCGCCCAAATTCGCGCTCGATTTCATGGCCGGCCACGCCGTCGACTGGTATCTGATGTGCGAGGACCTGCCCGATCCCGAGAGCCGCATCACGGTCGACGGCAAGGACATCGTCATGCAGTGGCGGCGCTCTAACATGCAGTCGCTCGACGGACTGACCAAGGTGATGCGCGAGAATTTCCGCGCCTGCGGCTATCCGATCGTCCTGTCGCGTCCGTTTGACAAGCGCACGCCCTCGCACCAATGCGGCACTGTGAAGATGGGCAACGATCCAGCGACCTCGCCGCTCGATCCGTTCTGCCGCTCCTTCGACCACAGCAATTTATTCGTCGTCGATGCCGGCTTCCTGCCGAATTCGGCCGCCGTGAATCCGGCGCTGTCGATCGCCGCACAGGCGCTGCGCGTCGCCGACCATATCCGCAAGACGGAGCTCGCAACATGAGCCGCCCGGCAGCGATCGTCACCGGCGGCGCGCGCGGCATCGGCCTTGCCTGTGCCGAGGCGCTGGCCAGCGCCGGCTTCGATATTCTGGTCGCCGACCTTGCTGACGAAGCCGCAGACGGGCTCGCCGCCGACATCACCGGGCGCGGCGCGAAATTCGCCTATGTCAGCTGCGACATCGCCGACCTCGACGGCCACGCAGCGCTGATTGATGCCGCGACAAGCGCCTTCGGCCGCATCGACTGCCTGGTCAACAATGCCGGCATCGGCACTGTCCTGCGCGGCGATCTGCTCGAGCTCAAGCCGGAAAATTTCGACCGGGTGCTCGGCATCAATCTGCGCGGCACCGTATTCCTCAGCCAGGCCGTCGCCAAAGCGATGCTCGGCCTGCCAAGCGATGGTGCGAGATCGATCATCACCATCACTTCGGTCAGCGCCGCCATGGCCTCGCCGGAACGTTCCGATTACTGCATCTCCAAGGCTGGGCTTTCGATGTGGGTGAAGAACCTGGCACTGCGGCTCGCCGCCGAAAATATCGCCGTGTTCGAGGTGCGCCCGGGCATCATCCGCACCGACATGACCGCCGGTGTGACCGCCAAATATGACGGGCTGATCGACGGCGGGCTGGTGCCGGCGATGCGCTGGGGCGAGAGCGAAGATATCGGTGCCGCCGTGGCGGCGCTCGCCGGCGGCAAGTTCGGCTTTTCGACCGGCTCGGTCATCAATATCGACGGCGCGCTGTCGGTGCCGAGGCTATGAACAGGTGATGCCATGACCGACTACATAATCGTCGGCGCCGGCCCGGCCGGGTGCGTACTCGCCAACCGGCTGAGCGAAGATCCGTCGCATCAGGTGCTGCTGCTCGAAGCCGGCGGCAAGGACTGGCATCCGTTGATCCACATGCCGGCCGGTTTCGCCAAGATGACCAAGGGCATCGCCGCCTGGGGCTGGTCGACGGTGCCGCAAAAGCACATGCAGGACCGTGTCTTCCGATACACGCAGGCCAAGGTGATCGGTGGCGGCTCTTCGATCAACGCCCAGATCTACACGCGCGGCAACGCCCGCGACTACGACGCCTGGGAGAAGGAAGAAGGCCTTGCCGGCTGGGGCTATCGCGACGTGCTGCCCTATTTCAAGCGCGCGGAGAACAACCAGCGTTATGCCAACGATTTCCACGGCGACCAAGGCCCGCTCGGCGTATCGAACCCGATCGCGCCGCTGCCGATCTGCGAGGCCTATTTCCGTGCCGGACAGGAGATGGGCATCCCCTTCAATCCCGACTTCAACGGGGTAGCCCAGGAGGGCGTCGGTTATTATCAGCTGACGCAGAAGGACGCGAAGCGCTCCTCCGCCTCTGTCGCCTATCTCCGGCCGATCCGCGAGCGAAAGAATCTCACCGTCAGGACCGGCGTTCTGGTGACGCGCATCGTCGTCGACAAGGGCCGCGCCGTCGGCGTCGAGATCGTCGACAGGCCGGGCGGCCAGCCAACGATCCTGCGCGCCGAGCGCGAGGTGATCGTCTCGTCCGGCGCCATCGGCTCGCCGAAGCTTTTGCTGCAGTCGGGCATCGGCCCGGCCGACCATCTGAAGGCGGTCGGCGTGACACCGGTGCACGATCTGCCCGGCGTCGGCTCCAACCTGCAGGATCATCTCGACCTGTTCGTCATCGCCGAATGCACCGGCGATCACACCTACGACAACTACGCCAAGCTGCACTGGACGGCGTGGGCCGGGCTGCAGTATCTGCTCCTGAAGAAAGGCCCGGTAGCCTCCAGCCTGTTCGAGACCGGCGGCTTCTGGTACGCCGATCCGACCGCCGCCTCTCCCGATATCCAGCTGCATCTCGGCCTCGGCTCCGGCATCGAGGCCGGCGTCGAGAAGCTGAACAATCCGGGCGTGACACTGAACTCGGCGTTCCTGCGCCCGCGCTCGCGCGGCACCGTGCGGCTGAACAGTGCCGATCCGGCCGACCGCCCGCTGATCGATCCGAATTATTGGTCCGATTCCTATGACCGCGACATGTCGATCAAAGGGTTGAGGCTGGCGCGCGAGATCATGCGGCAGAAGGCGCTGGCCCCCTTTGTGCTGCGCGAGGTACTGCCGGGACCCGACCTGCAGAGCGGCGACGAGCTGTTCGACTACGCTTGCCGCAGTTCCAAGACCGACCACCACCCGGTCGGCACCTGCCGCATGGGCCACGATGCGATGAGCGTGGTAACGCCAGATCTCAGGCTGCGCGGTATCGAGGGCCTGCGCGTCTGCGACGCCTCGGTGATGCCGCGCATCCCCTCCTCCAACACCAATGCCCCGACGATCATGGTTGGCGAAAAAGGCGCCGATCTGATCCTTGGCCGCGAGCCGCTGCCGCCGGCGGTGTTTTCCACCAACCGAGCGGCATGAGGGACAAAGAATGATCAGGCACTGTGTCTTCGTCAGATTTCGCAACGATGCCGCCGACGCCGAGCGCGCGGCAATCCATGCCGATCTCGAAGCGTTGCGGGCCGTGATCGACGGCATGGGCAAGGTCGAATTCAGCGCTAATACCAGCCCGGAACCCTTCGCCCGCGGCTTCACGCACGGCTTCACCATCGACTTTCGCGACGCTGCGGCACGCGATGCCTATCTGGAGCATGAAGCGCATCAGCGAGCCGGCGCAAAACTGGTCGCGGCGCTCGAAGGCGGCACCGACGGGCTGATGGTGTTTGATCTGGAGATCGCGTGACTATCCCATTCTCAGCGCAACGACGCCGGCAACGATGCTAAGCACCGCGGCACCTCGCCATGCCGTCATCTTCTCGCCGAGCGCGAAGACCGAGATCATCATGGCGAACAGGATCGATGTTTCGCGCAGCGACGCCACCGAGGCGATCGGCGCCTTGGTCATCGCCCACATCACGATCCAGTAGGCGCCGCCGCTGAGCACGCCGGTATAGATTCCGGCCTTCCAGTCGCGCGCCAGCACCGGCAGCGCCTGTGGGCCGCGAGAGACGACGCATAGCACCAGCGCCCACAGCGCATCGCAGACGAACAGCCAGGCGGCATAACTCGACGCGGTGGCGGCCAGCCGCGCGCCGCTGCCGTCCGACAGCGTGTAGCTGGCGATGAAGATCGATGTGCCCAACGCGAAACCGACGGCGCGCAGGTTCAATTTCTCCAGATGCGCGCCGCCGCGAAACGACAGCACCAGCGTGCCCGCCGACAACAAGAGGATGCCGAGAATGGCGAGCGGCGCCGGCATCTCGGCAACCACCACAACGCCCCCCAAAGCGGCCAGCAATGGCGCGGTGCCGCGCGCCAGCGGATAGGTCTGGGCGAAATCGCCGGCCTTGTAGGCGCCGATCAGGAACGTCCTGTAGCCCATGTGGAAGACAACCGAGGCGAGGATGTATGGCCACACTTCCGGCTTCGGCACCTCGACGAAAGGCAACGTCACCAGCGCAGCGGCACCCATGCCGAGCGTCATCAGTGTGATCGACAGGAAACGGTCGAGATGGACCTTGACCAGCGCGTTCCAGATCGCATGCATGGAAGCGGCGGCGAGCACCGCGAAAAAGACAAACAGGCTCATCGGCGGTTCATCCGCCGCCCGTCCCGATGACGATCGGCGTCTCCAGGTCGATATCGACCCAGAGCGGAAAATGGTCGGAAGCGATTTGGCCGATATCGGCGCTGACCGAGCGCACGCGCCCGGCAAACATGCCGCCGACGAAGCAATGGTCGAGCCGGCGCTTTGCCAGCCTGCCATCGATAGTCTTCACATGGGTGTGGAAATCCGCTGTCGGTTCCATTGCGACGGCGGCGACATCGACAAAACCGTCGAGATAGGCGGCACCGCGATGATAGGGCGCGCTGCCGACAATGCGCCGGTACTCGGCGCTATCCGGCTCCATGTTGAAGTCGCCCAACCAGATCGCCGCTACGGGGTTTTCTGGCTCCTGTTCGCCATTGCTCCAGTTGCGCGCCGGCTCGTCGTCGGCGCCGCTCCATGGGCCGCCCTCGGACGGCGCACGGCGATGCTCGGCGAGCAAATAGTCGATCTGCTCCAGCCGCTCCTCGGCCGCGATATGCGCCAGATGCAACGACAGCACCCGCACCGGACCGGCAGGGGTGCGGATCATGCATTCGAGTGCGGCATTGCGGGTGTTGAGCGGCCGCAGCGTGCGCCTGAGCGGCAGCGTATGCAGCCGCGACCAGACGATCGGAAGCTTCGACAGAACCATGGTGCCGAATTGCCGCCGCCGGTTGACGATGCGGCCTTCACGCCGGTGGCTGGCATCCATGTCGAAGGCCGGCCCGTAGACCCAATGGTAGTCGGGCAGAAATTGCGAAAGAAGTTCCGGCTGGTCGTCCTCGTTGCTGCGCAACCAGTGCCGTTCCACCTCCTGCAAGGCGACGATGTCGGCGCCGGCCACGACCTTGGCACAACGCGCCAGGTCGTAGCGGCCATCGCTGCCGAAGCCGTACTGGATGTTATAGCTGACCAGCTTCATTGCTTATCCGGCTCAGTTTCCTGCTGGCAGTAGCCGTTCGCTGACAGCCTTGCAATGTGCACCCGGGCGGAGGGAGCTTGGGCCAGATGCTAAGTGGTCAGCGGCTGGAACCGACCGGGCGGGGATGCTGCCAGTTCCGACCAGTCGATTTCTTCCTCAAGGCGGTGGTAGGCTTCGTCGCCGATCGTTCCGTCGATGCGCAAACGCTCCAGCGCATCGCGCTGGCTCTTGATGGCGTAGAGACGCAATCTGTCATACTCGGTCGCCGCCTGGGCATCCTCCGGGTTTTCGGCGATGGCGCGCTGGGCGGCATATTGCTCTCGCACCGCCCCGGCCGCGCTCGATGTCTTGCCGCTGAGCACGTCCAGCGCCGCCTGCATGATGGCGACGCGCGCCTGCGCCACCTCCCGGTCGACCGTCCGGTCGAGGTCGAGATTGAGCAGAAGCAGCAACGGTTTCAGGCTGACGCCTTGCAGCACCAACGTGCCGAGCACGACCGTGAAAGCGGCGAGCACGATCGGATCACGGCCCGGAAAGTCGGCCGGCAAGGCGAAGGCTGCCGCAAGCGTCACCAGGCCACGCATGCCGCACCAGCCGATGAGCACGCCGCCGCGGAATGTCGGTGCGTCCTTCCGCCTGTCCTCGTCGCCCAGACGGGCCAGCGCTCTGAGGATCGCGCCGCAGCCCAGAACCCAGACGAGCCGTGATACGATGACGACGGCCAGCACAGCCAGGGCAAAGACGAACGCCTCGCTTTGTCCTTGCTCGGCAAGTCGCCCGACGATGGACCGCGCTTGCAGGCCCATCAGAACGAAGGCCAGCACGTTGAGCACGAACACCGCCGTCTCCCAGACCGAGTAGGAGCTGACACGATTCCTTGCCGGCATGCGGCGCGGCGATGTACGTGCGATCGTCATGGCATAGACGACGATCGTGATGATGGCGGAAAGCCCTATCCTGTCGGCCAGGATCCAGACGCCGAAGGTTGAGGCGAATTGCACCACGGTGCCGCTCGCCGGGTCGTCGATGCGGCCGAGTATGGCGAGAGACAACCGGCCGAGCACATAGCCTGCGGCAAGGCTGCCGACCGTCGACAGCAGGATCATTGGAACGGCACTGCTCAACAGGATGGAGCCGGCGGCTGCGGAAACCGACATCCTGTAGATCAACAGCGCCGTGGCGTCGTTGAGCAGGCTCTCGCCTTCCAGGATGGCGGTGATGCGGTGCGGCACCTTGAACTGTCCGAGCACGGCCGCCGCCGCCACCGCATCGGGCGGCGCCACGATCGCGCCGAGCGCTATGGCCGCGGCAATGGGCAGGCCTGCCATCGTCCAGCCGACCAGCGCGACCGTCACGGTGGTGAAGATGACGGCGCCAAGCGCCAGCAGGATGAGCGAAACCTTGTAGCGGTTGAGATCGCGCAGCGACGTGTCATAGGCCGCGTCGAGCAGAACCGGCGCGATGAACAGAGCGAGCGCCAGCTCCGGGTCGATCTCGATGGTCGGGGCAAACGGCAGGAAGGCGATGCCGGCGCCGGCCAGCGCCAGCAATGACGGATAGGGAATCTGCAGACGCCGCGACAGCGCGGTCAGTGCGACCGCGATGAGAAGCAGGACAAGCGTGAGTTCAAAAAGCGCCATGCCTTATCGTAGCGGTGAAGCCGGGCGATTGGCACTGCAAAAACGGCGACGGCTTTGGCTGCTCGTGAATGGTGAATGGCTGCGTGCAGAGGAATTTCGGCGCGTAAAGCGCATTCTTACTATTCACTATTCACTATTCACTATTCACCATTCACTCTTCTCCTAATGCAGCACCAGCATGTCGCCCGACGAGAACGAAATCTCGGCCTTTTCGCCGACGGCCGGCGGCGGTGTGGCCGGACTGTTGAACGTGTCGAGCGAGACCGTGCTGCCGCCGATGCCGACGCGAACCCGGATGACCGAGCCGAGGAAATGCACCTCGGCGATTTCGCCCGAAAGGCTGGAATCGCGGCCGGGGTGTCGGCCGAGCGAGATCGCCTCGGGCCGCAACGCCAGCGACAGCGTGTCGCCGGATTTCGAGCCGTTGAGCTTGCCCTTGAGCGAGACCTCTTGCGAGTTGACGCGCACCTTGCCCGAAGCGGCGTCGGTGACCGTGCCTTCGAGCACGTTCAGCGTGCCGACGAAATTGGCGACGAATTTGGTTGCCGGCCGGTTGTAGATCTCGAACGGCGTGCCGACCTGCTCGGCCTTGCCGCCATACATGACGGCGATGCGGTCGGAGATCGACAGCGCTTCTTCCTGGTCGTGGGTGACGAAGATGGTGGTGATGCCGAGCTTCTTCTGGATCGAGCGGATTTCCTCGCGCAGCGACACGCGCACCTTGGCGTCGAGCGCCGACAGCGGCTCGTCGAGCAGCAGCAGTTTCGGCTTGGGCGCAATCGCCCGCGCCAGCGCGATGCGCTGCTGCTGACCGCCGGAGAGCTGATAGGGATAGCGGTCGCCCATCTGCGGCAGCTTGATGATGTCGAGCATTTCGGCAATGCGCCTGTCGGCATCGGCCTTCGGCATACCGGCGACCTTCAGCCCGAACCCGATATTCTGTGCCACCGTGAGGTTCGGAAACAGCGCATAGGCCTGGAACACCATGCCGATATTGCGCTGATTGGGTTTCAGCCGGGTGATGTCCTTGCCGGCCACGACGACCTTACCGGCGCTTGGCTCCTCGAAGCCGGCGACCATGCGCAGCACCGTCGTCTTGCCGCAGCCCGACGGGCCAAGGAATGAGACGAATTCGCCCGGCTCGACGTCGAGGTTGAAATCCTGCACCACCGTGGCGGCGCCGAAGGATTTTCGCACCTGCTGGATTGAGAGGAATGGCTCGGCCATGGCTTTTTCTTTCGGCTTGTCGATCAGTTCGGGCTGTTCGCCGATCGCGGCGCGAAGCGCGACAGTATCTGGATCAGCGACATGCAGCCCCAGGTAATGGCGAAGGCGATCACCGCAAGGGCGGCGGGTTCATAGGCGCGGTTGGCACCGATGTTCTGCAGATAAGGGCCGAAAGCCGGGCGGCTGAGCAGGCTGGCCATGGTGAATTCACCAATGACGATGGCGAAAGTCAGGAAGGCACCGGACAGCACTGCGATCAGCACGTTGGGCAGGATCACGCGGCCAATGATCGTGCCCCAGCCGGCGCCCAGAATTTGCGCGGCTTCGGTCAGCGTGCGCACATCGATGGTGCGCAGGCCGGTGTCAACGGCCCGATACATATAAGGCAGAGCCAGCGTCGTATAGCCAATGACCAGCAACGCGTTCGCGCCCCAATTGCTACCCAGGAACGGCAATGGCGAATTCGAACCGTACATCCTGATATAGCCGAAAACGATGACGATGGCCGGAATGACCAGCGGCAATAGGGTGATGAATTCGACGATTGGCCGCAACTGCGGCAGACGCAACCGGATCCAGTACGCCGCCGGCACCACGATCAGCACGCCGAGAATGATGGTGCAGACGGCCGCGATGACCGAAAACAGGAAGGTTGACTGGAAGCGCGCGTCGCCCAGCACGACCTGATAGGCGTCGAATGAATGAACGCCGCGCCGCATGCGCAGCGAGAATTCCACCGTCGCAATCAGCGGAATGAAGAAATAGGCGGCCCCGACAATGAATAAGACCCAGGCCCAGAACTTACCCGACTTCATTTGAGCCACCTTTCGGAGCGAGTCCGAAACCAAATGTAGAAGACATTCGCAAGGCCGGTGATAACGATCATGCCGAAGGCTATGGCATAAGCGAGTTGTGGGTTGTGCAACACGTCGCCATTCATCTGCGAGTAGAGCTTAATGGGAACGATATTAAGCGTCGGACCGGCGAACGCATAAGCAGTCGCGATGGCGCCGAAAGCGTTGGCGAACAACAAGATGACCGTGCCGAGGAAGCTCGGCCATATCACAGGGATGACCACCATGCGCCAATACTGCGACTGAGTGGCGCCGAGTGTGGCGGCGGCCTCTCCCCATTCCTTCTTCAAGCCGTCAATGGCCGGCACGATGATGACCACCATCAGAGGTATCTGGAAGAACAGATAGACCGCAATCAACCCCGATGTGGTGAGAAAGTTGAAGCCCATCGCGTAGATGTTGATATTGAGGACGTCACGCAGAAGCGTTGTGACGATGCCGACACGGCCGAGCGTAGCCAAGAATGCGAAGGCGAGCGGCAAGCCGGCGAAATTCGAGGCGACGCCCGAAAAGGTCAGGGTCGCGGAGCGCGTCCAGCTTGGAAGTCCGCCGCGCACTATCGCGATCGCTATTGCGAGCCCAGCAAACGCCCCGATGATGGCCGACCAGAAACTGATCTTGATCGAAGACCAGTAGGAATTGCTGATCGAAGGATCGCTGACCAGCTGCAAGATGTTGTCTAGCGTGAACTGGCCTTCGCTGCCTTGGAAAGCCCCCACGACGAGATAGAGCGTGGGCAGGATCAGGAACATCAGGGCGAAGATGAAGAACGGCGCCACTCCGATCCATTGCGTCGGCAAACGGAAGGCGGTCGCCTCCTTCGGTGGCGCCGGCTTGGTGGCAGATGCCTGATTTGAAAGCGAGAGATCGGCCATGGCCGGCTACCGTCTGCTAGAGAGCCGGGCGGCCTCGCGACCGCCCGGTGGATTCAAGTCTTACTTGACGTTGGCGCCGACAGTGGCGTCCCAGTTCTTGCTGATGGCTTCCTTCGCCTTGCCCTGCTCGTCGAGCGACGGGAACACCGCCGCCGCATAGGACTCGGCCGGCGGCAGCTTGGCCATCACGTCGGCCGGAAGCTTGCCGTTCTTGGCGAGGTCATTGAAGCGGATGGGGTGACAATAGCCCTTCAGCCAGCCGATCTGGCCTTCGTCCGAGTAGAGGTATTCCATCCAGAGCTTGGCTGCATTTGGATGCGGCGCATAGGCGCTGATTGCCTGCACGTAGACACCGGCGACGACGCCGGTCTTCGGCACGATCACGTCGACGGGTGGGTTGCCCTTCAACGTGTCGCGGCCAGCGAGCGCATTGTAGTCCCAGTTGATTAGGATCGGGGTCTGGCCCTGTGCGAGCGTTGCTGGCTTGCCCACGACCGGGACGAAATTGCCGGCAGCGTTGAGCTTCTTGAAGAAGTCGAGGCCAGCCGTGCCGGCGGCTTCACCAGCGGCCGCGCCACCGGAAAGCCCGGCAGCGTAGACGGCCTGGATGGCTTGGTTCGACACGCGTGGGTCACCGGCCAACGCGACCGAATTGGCGAATTCCGGCTTCAGGAGGTCCGCCCAGTCGGTAGGTGATTCCTTGATCAGGTCCTTGTTGACCATAAATGACAGAACACCGTAATAATCGCCGTACCAGGCGCCTTCGGCATCCTTGGCGCTGTCGGGGATCGAGTCCCAGGTCGACACTTTGTAGGGCATCAGCAGGCCGTCGGCCTTGGCGGTCGGGCCGAAGCTCAGGCCGACGTCGATGACGTCGGGCGCTTGCGGGCCCTTGTTGTCCTTGTTGGCCTTGATCGCCTCGACCTCGTCGCCGGAGCCGGCATCGGGGTTGAGCTCGTTGACGGTGATCCCCGGATATTTTGCCTTGAAGCCGTCGATGACCGCGCCGTAGCCGCACCAGTCATGCGGCAGCGCGATGGTGGTGAGCTGGCCTTCAGTCTTGGCTGCGGCGACCAGTTCATCCATGGACTGGGCCGACGAGATGGCAGAGGTCGCCATCAGGGCGACGGCCGAAAGGGAAAGCAGTTTTCCCGTGAATTTGAACATGTGTTCTCTCCGTTGAACTGACGCCGTTGGACGCCTGCGATGCGGTATCGTTTTCGTGTGACAGCCAGATGAAAGCTTTGTGAAAGCGATGCCCCGCAGTATGAAAAAGTAAACTCTTTTTAACCGACTGTAGCAATCGCTTCGCGATTCTTTTTCCGGCTAACTAGTTTCGATCTTGCCTTTCATCTTTCCCCCTTTCCTTTGCCTCTTTTCCCAAGTCGATTTCCGATGCGAAAATTTCTCAGACGGTGCCGGCGATGGCGTTTTCGAGCAGCGTCAGCGCCGCCTTCTTGGTCAGCTTGACCGGGTTGCCGCCGGCGGTCGGATCGACCACCGCCATGTCGGCAATCAGGCCCTTGCGTTTCTTGTCCATGTCGAGCCCCTTGATCAGGCCGGGCAGCGCGTGCGGCACCTTGAGCTCCTTGCGCAGCTTGACAACAGCCTTGGCAAAACCGTCGAAGCCGCCCTTGATGCCGCAATAGGCGGCGAGCCGGGCTATGCGCGGCTCGATCGCCTCTCGGTTGAAGGCCAGCACGTAGGGCATGAACACGGCGTTGGTCATGCCATGATGGGTGTCGTAGAGCGCGCCGATCGGATGCGACAGCGAATGAATCGCTCCAAGCCCTTTCTGGAAGGCGGCCGCTCCCATGGCAGCGGCGCTCATCATGTTGGCGCGGGCGACCAGATCCTTGCCGTTGCCATAGGCTTTCGGCAGGTTTTCGAAGACCAGCCTTATGCCTTCCACGGCGATGCCGTCGGCCATCGGGTGATAGCCCGGCGCGCAATAGGCTTCGAGGCAATGGGCAAGCGCATCCATGCCGGTGCCGGCGGTGATGAAGCCCGGCATGCCGACCGACAGCTCCGGATCGGCAATGACGATCGCCGGCAAAAGCTTTGGATGGAAGATGACCTTCTTGGTATGGGTCGCCTCATTGGTGATGACGCCGGCGCGGCCGACCTCCGAGCCGGTGCCGGCCGTGGTCGGCACGGCGATGATCGGCGCGATCGCATCGGCATCGGCGCGCGTCCACCAGTCGCCGACATCCTCGAAATCCCAGACCGGCCGCGTCTGCCCGGCCTGGAAGGCGATCAGCTTGCCGAGGTCGAGCGCCGAGCCGCCGCCAAAGGCAATGACGCCGTCATGCTTGCCCTTCTTGAACACGGCAATGCCGGCGGTCAGGTTGGAATCCACCGGGTTCGGCTTGACCTCGGAAAATACGCCATACGGCACCTTGGCGTCGTCCAGTATTTTCAGCGTCGAGGCGACGACCGGCAATTTGGCCAGCCCCGGATCAGTGACGAACAGCGGCCGCTTGATGCCGGTCGCCGCCAGCACCTCCGGCAGCTCCTTGATGCGTCCGGCGCCGAAGCGGACGGTCGTCGGGTAATTCCATTTGGAAACGAGTTTTGTCATTTCGACCTTCTTGACTGCTTTCGTGCTCTCGGATGTCGTCAATTCACAAAGGTATTGGCCACACGGTCTGACCGCATCATGTACGGAATCCAGACGGCTGCGGCCCAGACGGAACGGTAAATTCCGCGCATCGTTTCGCCGTCGAACGCATCAGCCAAGGTTGGAAAGCTCTCGCGAAAAACCAGATGCGCGGCCCATGGGTCGAGGATGGCATATACCGGCATCGCGACTGCCCAAATCATGTACCAGCCCGGGAATATCTCCCAGCGCTTGAACATGAAGAACAATAACAGGACCGGGGCTGTAAGGCTTAGAACGCCTGCTGTCACCAGTTCGGCAACGAGCAGCGCACCTTGAGAAAAACTGAAGGCCTGCCAGTCGAAGCCGAGATAGTCGGTATTGTGCAGTTGTACCAATCCCAGTATCGGCGTGAGCATCAACCCGAGCATCGGCAGGACAAGCCATCCGCCGATACCCTCGGGACCCTCACCATCTGGCAGCGCCGATTGTTGTGTATCCGCCATTACTCCCCCTCAACAGCGATCGCATGCCTGTCGATCGCCACCTTAGATCACCTCGCGCAGATGGTATGATTTCGGCCTGGTCAGATTGTCGTAGCCGATGGCCGACAGTGCCGCGCCCTTGCCGGTGTCCTTGACGCCGGTCCAGACCAGCGCCGGGTCGAGATAGTCGCAGCGGTTCATGAACACGGTGCCGGTCTCGACACGATCGCCGATCGCCGCCGCATGCTCAATGTCGCGCGTCCAGATCGAGGCCGTCAGCCCATAGGGGCTGTCGTTCATCAGCGCGATCGCCTCCTCGTCGTTGCGCACCTTCATGATGCCGACGATCGGGCCAAAGCTTTCCTCGCGCATGACGCTCATCTGGTGGTCGACCTGGGTCAGCACTTCCGGCGCCAGATAGGGCGAACCTTGCCTGTCGTTGGCCACCTTCATATCGATGTGCGCCCTGGCGCCCTTGCGCAACGCCTCGGCCTTCTGCTCGCGGATCAGGTCGGCGAAGCGCGCCTGCGCCATCGGCCCCATGGTGGTCGCCTGGTCGAGCGGATTGCCGACGACGTAGTTCCTGGTCTCGGCAATGAAGCCCTCGACGAATTCATCGTAGACCGTCTCATGCACATAGACGCGCTCGATGCCGCAGCAGCACTGGCCGGAATTGTAGAAAGCGCCGTCGACCAGATTGGCAACGGCATGGTCCATCTTTGCGTCCGGCAGCACATAGGCCGGATCCTTGCCGCCGAGTTCGAGGCCGAGCGTCATGAAGGTGCCCGCCGCCGCCTTCTCGATGGCGCGGCCGCCGGCGACCGAGCCGGTGAAGTTGACATGGTCGATCTTGCCGGAGCCGAGCAGCCTTTCGGTCTGCGCGTGGTTCAGGACGAGGTTCTGGAACAGGCCCTTGGGCAGGCCGGCCTTATCAAACGCCTGCTGAAACCGCTCGCCGACCAACAATGTCTGTGCCGCATGCTTGAGGATGACAGCGCTGCCCGCCATCAGCGCCGGCACGATGGTGTTGACGGCAGTGAGATAGGGATAGTTCCACGGCGCGATCACCATGACCACGCCGAGTGGCACCTTCTTCACATAGCGGCGAAAGCCGTCCTTCGGATTGGAGGCCATGACCGGCTTCAGGGCCGCCTCGGCGATCTCGACCATGTAGCTGACGCGTTCCCTGACGCCGCCGAACTCGCCGCCATAGCGCACCGGCCGGCCCATCTGCCAGGCGATCTCCGGCACGATCTCGTCGGTCATGGCGACCAGCGCTTCCAGCATGGCAAGCATGTATTTGCCGCGCTCGATGACCGGCGTCTCAGCCCACTTCTCCTGCGCCGCCTTGGCACGTTCGACCGCGGCACCGATCGCCTGGTCGGTGGCAAGAGGCCGTTCGGCATAGATCGAACCGTCGACGGGGGATTTTATCTTGACCGTTTCGGTCATGCCTTGGGTCCTCGCATTCTACAATAATGTCGTTGGTTAGCGCCGCCCCTCATCCGCCTGCCGGCACCTTTTCCCGTATACTGACGGGGAGAAGGGACAAGCTCAGCGGCGGGCCCCCTCTCCCCCGTTCTTCACGGGAGAGGCTGAGGGTGAGGAGCGGCGCCAACGTTGCCAGATTATTCAATACCGCTCGAACCCCCTGTGCAGTTCCCAGTCCGTAATCCGGCGGTCGTACTCGAACTGTTCCCAGTGTGCCGTGTGGACGTAATGTTCCAGCACATCGTCGCCGAGCGCTTGCCTCAGCATTTTCGATTCCGCCAGCGTCGCGGTGGCGTCGCGCAATGTCTTTGGAATTTCAGGCAGCTGCGAGGCCTGGTAGGCATCACCGACGAAGGGCTTCTGCAGTTCAAGCTTTTCATCGATGCCGGCAAGCCCGGCCGCGATCAGCGCGGCGAAAGCCAGATAGGGGTTCAAATCGGCGCCGCCGATGCGGCATTCCATGCGGATGCCCTTGGTGCCCTCGCCGCAAAGACGGAAACCGGCGGTGCGGTTGTCCTCGCTCCACATGATCTTGGTCGGCGCAAAGGTGCCGGCCTGGAAGCGCTTGTAGGAGTTGATGTAGGGCGCCAGGAACCAGGTGAATTCCTTGGCATATTTGAGCTGGCCGGCCGCCCATTGCTGGCCGAGTGTCGACAGCGTCCACTCGGCATTTTTGTCGTAGAACAACGGCGTCTTGCCGTCGGCGCTCCACAGCGAATTATGGATGTGGCTGGAATTGCCGGCGAGCCCGTAATTGTACTTGGCCATGAACGAGATCGCCTTGCCTTCGGACTCGGCGATTTCCTTGGCGCCGTTCTTCAGGATGACGTGGCGGTCGGCCATGTCGAGCGCCTCGGCGTAACGGACATTGATCTCTTCCTGGCCTGGCCCCCACTCGCCCTTCGAATTCTCGATCGGGATGCCGGCCGCCTCCATCTCGTTGCGCAGCCGGCGCATGACGCCTTCTTCCTTGGTGGTGATGCCGATCTGGTAGTCGCCGATGTAGGGCGATGCCGTCTCGAGGCCCTGCCAGTGCTTCTTGCGGGCGGAATCGTAGGTTTCGCTGAACAGATAGAATTCGAGCTCGGAAGCGAAATAGCCGATATAGCCGCGATCCTGCAGCCGCTTGACCTGCTTCTTCAGCATGGCGCGCGGCGAATGCGCCAGGTCGTCATGGGTATGGTGGTCGAGCACGTCGCAGATCACCAGCGCCGTCTTCTCCAGCCACGGAACGAGCCGCAGCGTCGCAAGGTCCGGCTTCATGACGAAATCGCCATAACCCTTCGACCAGCTCGCCGCCTTGTAGCCGGGCACCGGTTCCATATCGATGTCTGCCGCCAAGAGATAGTTGCAGCCATGCGTCTCGTCATGCGCGGAATCGACGAAATAACGGGCCAGGAACCGCTTTCCCGCGAGCCGCCCCTGCATATCGACGATGCAGGCCAGCACCGTGTCGACCTCGCCGCTGGAGACCGCTTGCTTCAACTGATCGAACGAGAAATTTCCGGCCATTCCTTTGGCACTCCAGCGCTTTGTCGTTTCGGGCTTGTCACTTTGAAAAGGAAACGAAAACCACGGCCGGCGCGAATGCCGGCCATGGTCGTGAGAGGGGGTCAGGCGCCGGCTTCGCCTATGGCTAGCTCGGCTGCCTTGATCGCCGCCTGACGCTTTGCGATCTGGTCGCCGATGGGCGGACCCTGGAAGCGGCGGTTCTCGAAACCGAACCAAAGCACCGCGGTCAGCACAATGAAGCCCAAGGTGATATAGAGCACTTTGTCGTTCGGCGGCTGGATGGCGATGTAGAAGATGATCGCCATGCCGATGACCGACAGGATGCAAAACAGCTTGAACAGGCCGGCGCCGAGGTTCCATGGGCCGGGGTTCGGCCATTTTTCCGTTCCGAAAGCCATCATGCCGAGCACGATCGGAATGATGAAGGACAGAAACAGGAACACCAATGTCGAATTGACGACGATGGTATAGATGTTCGTGCCGCCGACCGAGATGAACTGGGCAAGAAAGACATAGATTACCTCGAGCACAGCAGCCGTCCAAATCGCATTGACCGGCGTGCGCCAGGTCGGGCTGACCTTGGCTAGCGAGGCCGAGCCGACCGGCATGCCGCCGTCACGCGAGAAGGCGAAAAGCATGCGCGAGGCAGAGGTGACCGTTGCCAGACCGCAGAGGAACTGCGCGATCAGGATGCCCAGATAGAGCAGTGTCTTCAGCCACGCCGGCAAGATCGCGTCCATCGTGGCGAAGAACACGCTCCAGCCCTGCTTGGCGCCGGCCGCCAGATCCGGAATCGCCAGTACGATCGCGCACAGCATCACCCAGCCGATCAGCGACGACCAGACTACGGACGAAACGATTGCCCGCGGAACCGAGTGCGCCGCCCTCAACGTTTCTTCCGAAGTATGCGCCGACGCGTCATAGCCAGTGATGGTGTAAACCGGCAGCAGCAGGCAGAGCAGGAAGAGATACGTCATGGAATCGGACTGCGGGAAAACACCGCCGCCCGCGTCGCCCGAATAGTTCGTGAACGTCCACAGCCGTGTGATGTCGATCGCTGGAGCAAACATCAGGCAGGCGACGATCAGCACGGCTGTCGTTGCCAGGATCAGGAAGCCGGAGGCGTCCGTCAACATAGCCGTCAATTTGATGCCGAAATGATTGAGCAGCGCCTGCAACACGGTGATGAAGGCGACAAACCCGACGATCTCACCAGGCGTGCCAGTCATGCCGAAGGCTCCGCCGAAAGTGCCGACGAAGAAGAAAGCAGTACCGATGTTGATGGCGCCGAGCACGGTGATCAGGCCGAGCAGATTGAGCCATGCGGTGAGCCAGCCAGTGAAACGGTTCCCTAGGATGGATGCCCAGTGATAGAGGCCGCCGGCGGTCGGAAATGCAGAGGCGATCTGGGCCATGGCGAGCGCGAAAAATCCCGAAACCATGCACCCGACGATCCAGCCGATGCCAGCGCCGGCGCCACCGATGGACGACGTCGCTTGCGCGAAGGAATTGATGCCGCCTGAGAGGATGCAGATGATCGAGAACGAGATCGCGAAATTCGAGAAGCGGCTCATGCTTCGCGACAGTTCCTGAGCATAGCCCATTCCGTGGAGAACTTTCAGGTCCTCCTTCTTGTCAACTTCGCTGTAACCCGGTGCTACCATTTTAAAGTCCCCTTTTGGTTTCTTAGCTGGCCGATTGAACTGACTTTCCGACTGCGCTTGGTCTGGAGTCCTTGGCCGCTTCGGGCTCCAGATTGAGAAAAATACCGGTGAGCAGATCCGCCCATTTCCGCTGCCCGGCCGCGCCGGCGATCTCGTCGTTGCGGATTTCAATCATTGCGCAGGGCAGCCCGCGCGAGCGCGCA
The DNA here is from genome assembly GCF_040318195.1 of Mesorhizobium sp. M1273. NCBI lineage: Bacteria > Pseudomonadati > Pseudomonadota > Alphaproteobacteria > Hyphomicrobiales > Phyllobacteriaceae > Mesorhizobium > Mesorhizobium sp. M1273. Next base: position 109,525 of record NZ_JAMYLV010000004.1, read on the forward strand.
TGGCGTTCCAGCGTGAAATAGACCCGGTCGGCCGGCGAATAGGGTTCGTTGACGCCGACGCTGACGCCGGCAAGCCGCTTCAGTGTCGCGATCAGCGGCGCCGCCAGCCGGCGATCCTCGTCGTGGATGATGCCGATGTGCCAGGGCCGGCTTTTGCCTTTGTAGAGCGGCGTGAAGGAATGGATCGAGACCAGCCTGGTCTCCCGCCCGGCCGCCAGGCGCTCGTCGATGACCGTTGCGATCCGCTCGTGAAACGGTCGCCACGCCAGCGCGATGCGCGCCTCCCGCTGGTCGGCCGAAAGTCCCTGGTTGGCCGGGACCACGGTTTTTTCGCTGGCGCTGACCGTCACTATCAGGTCCGGCGCGTCGAGCGGGCGGTTGCAGTCGATGATGAGCCGCGAGATGCAGGTCTCGACCAGCGTCGCATCGAGCGCCTCGGCCATGCGGCGCGCCACCGGCAAGGCGCCGGGATCCCAGGCGATGTGGCGGGAAAGTTCCTCGGCGGCAAGGCCGAGCGTTCCGAATTCCGGTGGAAGGAAATTGGAGGCGTGGTCGCAGGTCAGCACGAAAGGGCTTGATCCGCCGGGGTTCGTCACCCTTACGGTTTCAGGCGATGCAAGGCTGGCGGGCCGTGCTGTCTCCATTGTCTGCTGTCCCCGGGGAGCGCTGTATCGTATGTTACGTATTTTGCCTCATTGCGTCCCTGCGGATGATTTCATACAGTTTGGCCGGCTTTGTCAAACGCGATTTCGATAATGCGCTAACGGCACGGCCAGGGTGGGGAAAAAGCATGGTTTCGAGCATTGCCGAACTGATCTCCGACCGTATCGGCACCATGCCGGCCGGCGAGCGGCGCGCAGCGCAAGCGCTGATCGCCAGCTATCCGCTGATCGGGCTGAAGACAGTCGCCGAATTCTCGGCTACGGCCGGCGTATCATCGCCGACGATCCTGCGTTTCGTCGCCCGGCTCGGCTTCCAGAACTATCCGGAATTCCAGTCGGCGCTGCAAGACGAGCTGGCGGCGCAATTGCAGTCGCCGGCTTCGCGCACGCTCAATCCCCCCTCGCAGGGCAGCAGCGCCGTGTCGCCGATGCTCGAGGCGACCCTCGACAACATGCGCGAGACATTCCGGCATCTCTCGGACAAACAGCTTGCCGACATCGTCGCCAAGCTAGCCGACCGGCGCGGCAAGACATTCCTGATCGGCGGCCGCTTCACCGACCCGCTGGCGCGCTACATGGCCGCCCACCTCGCCATCATCCAGCCCAACGTTTTTCACCTCGGCGGGCAGGAAAGCGTCTGGCGCGACCGACTGATCGACATGGGCAAGCGCGACGTGCTGGTGATCTTCGACATCAGGCGCTACCAGGACAGCTTGGTCCGTTTCGCCGAGACGGCCAACCAGCGCGGCGTGCAGATCGTGCTGTTTACCGACCAGTGGCTGTCGCCGATCGCCCGCTTCGCCCGCCATGTCATCGCCGGGCGCACCGCCGTGCCTTCGGCCTGGGACTCATCCGCCGCGCTTTTCGTCGTTGCCGAAGCCCTGATCGGCGCGGTCACAAGGCAGCTCGAAGCCGACGGCGCCAAACGCATCCGCGAACTGGAAAGCCTGCGGTAGAGCTCCTCCGGAAAGGCACGCCTTTCGCTTCGGTCTAGTCCACTAGAAAACTGATCATCTGCAGGATCAGGATCAGCAAAAGGACGCCAAAGACAGTCGCAACCACCGCTGCCAGCAGGACGGTGCGTTGTTTCTTACCCATGGCTTTCCCCCCGACAGCATAGTCCCCGTCCACGACTGCGAATATCAGTCCCGCCCCACTGCTCGGCCACCTCCCAACTCCTCAAGACCCGCCTGCGGCTTGGGCGGAGGAGTAATGACGACTGGTTCACGTGCGAAATGAACCGCTTACCAAGGTGCTCGCTAACGGGCACGGCCGCATCATTCATCCGACCCATGTCACGGCCGAATGACCACCTTGCATTTCGGGCTTAACCATTCAGCCGCTAAGCGTGCCCCACTCCAGCTACTTTACCCATGGCAAGCATGATCGAAGTTCGGCTAACCTTGTCGACGTGAAGCCGCTTCCTTGAACCAAAGCGCGGTGAACTGCGCGGAGGAATTCGATGAGCTATCTGGACGAGCTGTTCTCAGTCGCCGGCAAGACGGCGCTGGTCACCGGCGCCGCGACCGGCATCGGCCGCATGGCGGCGACCGCTCTGGTCATGGCCGGCGCCTCGGTGATGATTGCCTCGCGCAAGGGCGAGGACTGCGCCAAGGTTGCCGGCGAGTTGAACGGACTTGGCGCATCCGGCCGGGCGGAAGGTTTTGCCGGCGACGTCTCCAGCGAGGCCGGCATTGCGGCGCTTGTGGCCGAGGTCAGGGCGCGGACCGAGCGGCTGCATATCCTGGTCAACAATGCCGGCATCTCCTGGGGCGCGCCGCTGGAAAGCTTTCCCTACCATGCCTGGGCCAAGGTGTTCGGCGTCAACGTCAGCGCGGTCTTCCACCTGACGCGCGAATTGCTGCCTCTGCTCGAGGCGGCCGCCGGCGATGCCGACCCGGCCCGGGTGATCAACCTCGGATCGGTGATGGGCACGCAGCCGTTGGCCGAAGATGCCTACTCCTACTCGGCCTCGAAGGCCGCGGTTCACCACCTGACGCGCATCCTGGCAATCGAGTTCGCCGCCCGCCGCATCACCGTCAACGCCTTTGCGCCTGGCCCTTTCCAGAGCCGGATGACGGCCTTCGCCACCGGCACCGAGGACCAGGCAAGACACATCGGCAACCACGTTCCGATCGGCCGCATCGGCGCACCGGATGACATTGCCGGCGCAACGCTCTATTTGTGCAGCCGGGCCGGCAGCTATGTCACCGGCGCCATCCTGCCGATCGATGGCGGGCAGTCGGTGCAACACGGGCTGACATTGTTCAAGGAATGAGACGCACGCCATCCGGCAACGAAATGCCGGGGGTGAAGATGGAGGACATCAGCGTGGAACCGATCAGTCTCGATGTGCTTCTGGCCAACGTCGGCAAGGAAGTCGGCGTGTCGCCATGGCGGGTCGTCACCCAGCGCATGATCGACCAGTTCGCCGATGCCACCGACGACCATCAGTTCATCCATTGCGATCCGGAACGCGCCAGCCGCGAAACACCGTTCGGCGGCACCATCGCGCATGGCTTCCTGTCGCTTTCGCTGTTGTCGGCGATGACCTTCGAAACCATGCCGCCGCTGGAAAACAGCAAGATGGGCGTCAATCATGGCTTCGATTCGCTGCGCTTCCTGGCGCCGGTGAAGACCGGCTCGCGCATCCGCACCCGTTTCGTGCTGGCCGACGTCAAGGTCAGGCCGTCGGGGTGGGTGCAGACGGCGCACGACGTGACGATCGAGATCGAGGGCTCGAAGAAACCGGCGCTGACCGCGCGCTGGCTGACGCTGACGCTGATCGAACGCCAGCCGGAAGCGGTCTGACTCTCGTCGGGCGGAGAAGCCCGAATCTATCTGTGCCAAATCTATTTGGCTTCGGCCGCGACGTACTTCATGTGGCGGCTGACCTGCAGCGCAATGTAGACGACCAGTGAACAACCGATTGGGAACACGATCTCGTTGAGGCCGGTTGCGATCGCCTGTGGCATTGCGAGAGCAGCGTCGTTCGCCGCGGCCGTCTCGATGGTCAGCACCGTGATGCCGCCGCCGAATACCGCGCCTATCAGGGCGCCTGCCAGCGCGAAATGGAGCGGACGCGGTTCTTCCTTCGATGCCAGCGACGCCAGTGCCCAGCCGAGCAGCCCGTATTCGATAGCCCGCAGCACACCGAGCGTCGTGAGCGACAGGATGGCCGGCTTTGCCGCCGCGTCCAGCGCGCTGACCATAACCTTTTGCGTCCCTTTGGCGATGCCCATCGCCAGTGGCGCCGAAATCGCACCGATCAGGCCACCGAGCGAGGCTCGCACCTTGGTGAGCGCCGTGCCGAGGCTGACGCCCGCGCAGACGAAGAACGACCAGGTCACGCCTTGCGCCAGTTCGATCAGAACCTGCGTCGTCGCCGGGTAGGCACCTGCCGCAAATCTGACGGTCAGAATGAGAGCTTCCATGGCGAAGCCGAGCGCGATCGCCAGCCATGCGACCATGACGACGCGCCTGAGCGCCATCCTGGCGCGATGAGAAAGCGGGTCCACGTCCGGCACGCCGGACGAAAGCTCAGTTCCGGTCATAACGGCCTCCCGAAACGAAATTTTTGCAGAGCCGCGAATTAGTCTTTGTCTGTAACAGTCCGATGTTGCCGGCTTTATTGCCTGGTTACATCGTTTTGTGAGGTCAAGCCTCTGCTTCACACCGCCCTTGCCCGACGCCGTACAGCGTATATATGCTGCATCCAGCATCAGTCATAAGGCAGTAGAAAGTTGCAGCTAAGCGTCCAGGAGCGCCGCGAAAAACAAAAGGCCGAACTGCGTTCCGAACTTGTCGACGCCGCGCACAAGCTTGTCCAGGAAGAAGGCTATGACGGCCTCACCATCCGCAAGCTCGCCAAGCGCGTCGGCTATGCGCCGATGTCGGTCTATTCCTATTTCGCCGACAAGCAGGACATCCTGTTCGCGCTGGCCGAGGATGCCTTCGAGACCCTGGCCAGGCGCATCGCAAATCATACGGCCGACGACCCGATCGAGGCGCTCAAGGCGGTGCTTGTCGAATACGCCGCCTTCGGGCTGGAAAATCCCAACGAGTACCGCACCGTGTTCATGACCGAAAAAGTCAAGCCGCCGACCGGCAAGACCTTTGCCGAGATGGAAGGCGGCAACCCGGCGATGAAAGTGCTGATCGAGAGGGTCGAAGCCTGCGTTGCCGCCGGCAGGCTCAAAGGCGATCCACGCGCCATCGCCACCATGCTGTGGGCGGTCGGCCACGGCGCCATCTCGCTGCTGATCACCTTCCCGTTCTACCCGTTCGGCGACCAGACGACGTTCATCACACGGATCGGCGACATCATGCTCGAAGCCATCGCCGCGCACGAGATTGCGCCGCTCACGCCGCCCGTCAACTGCTGAAGAGCGGCGCTCCTCCCGATCTGCAGGATCTTCTCCGAACGATCCGCGCCACAGCGCCGAGCGTTCGGCAATTCTCCGTACGCGTACGATTCTGCTTGAACATCGGGAGTCCAGGGCGTATCTGTACGCAATACCGTACAAGTACGAGAAATTCAATAGCTGAACCGGAGACCGACGATGAAGAAGGCAATCCTCACGCTCGCCGCCCTGCTGGCGCTCTCTGGCGCCGCATTTGCCGGCAGCAGTCAGACAGGCAAGCAAGAAGCGGCCTGCATCGACACCAAGGCTGATGTGAAGCTCGATTGCGCGCCGACCGGATCGCTTGAAAACGCCGATGCCGCGGCCCACAAGGCCGGCAGCAAGGGCCCGAGGCTCGGCATCGGCATCGACCCGTGGATCGTGCCAAGCAGCTTCTGAGCCGACGGGCGACAACACGCGGTGATGAACCGAAAGGGCGGCAGCAATTACCGGCCGCCCATCGTGCTGCCTCAGCCCTGCTTTTTGTCACCCCGCGCAGATCACTTCTTGCGCTTCTGTCCCACCACCCTTTTGGGCTTGCCGGGTCTTGCCGGTGCGCCGGGAATGGCCGTTCCGGTGATCGATACCGGATCGCTGGCCGGGAATGTATCCTCGAGGCCTTCCTCGAGTTCCTCTTCGATATCCGTCCCAGTGCGCTGCTCGTCTTCGAAAGAGCGCACGGCCGGCGTCTTGACCGGCGACTTCGGCGCGGAGTTCGGCGGCATTTGCGTTCTCCCTCGGCTCGCTGTCGCAGAACGGGCGGGCGCGGCGAACATGCCTATGCTGCTGCGTCGCGCGCCGCCTCCGACAGAAAAGTAAAGACATAATCGGAAAAGGAACGCCAGCATTCGACGCGGAACGCGTCGGCCGCCGTGCGCAACAGCACGATTTCGACCTTGCCGAGAATGGTACGCGACGCCGCCCCGACCGGAAAGACGTCGAGCGACAGATCCTGCGGGCAGCCGGCATTGATCGTCGCCGCGGCAGCCGGACCGGTAACCGATATGGCGACGTTGCGGTGCGAGATGCCGACCGCCGAATGCAGTACGGAAATGCTGGCGCAGTCGGCGAGCGGATCTTTTCCGCTCTCGTCGATGACCAGCCATTCGTCCGGCCCGAGCCACAAGGCCGTGCGTCCGGCCTTTGCCGCCGAGGTTTTCGGCCTTTGCGGCAGGACGACGCCGAGCGCTTTCGAAAGTGCCGCAATCGAGGCTTCCGGCGCGCGCAGCGATATGCGCTCGGCCGGCGGCAGCACGGCAAGTGTAACGCCGGCGGCGGAAAGCGACTGGCCGGCGAGAGCTGGACGGCGTTCGACTGAGGGTCCGGCGGCGTCGGTTTTCAAAGCGGCTTTAGCCATTGAGGCGCTCCCCCTTCTCGTCGAAGAACACCATGCCGGTGACCTCCACCTCGATCATCCCGTCCGGCATCGGCACATAGAGCGTCTCGCCCGTGCGATCGCGGCCGCCGGCGACCAGCCCCAGCGCGATCGAGCGGCCGCAATTTTGCGACCAATAGCTCGAGGTGACATGGCCAATCATCTTCATCGGGATTGCCTGCTTCGGGTCCGCGACGATCTGCGCGCCCTCCTCCAGCACCACCTTGGGATCCCTGGTCTTCAGGCCCACAAGCTGCTTGCGGCCCTTGGCGACCAGGTCCGGCCGCGCCATGCCGCGAATGCCGACGAAATCGGTCTTCTTCTTGCCGACGGCCCAGTCGAGCCCGGCATCGTTCGGCGTCACCGTCCCGTCGGTATCCTGGCCGACGATGATGTAGCCCTTTTCGGCGCGCAGCACATGCATCGACTCGGTGCCGTAGGCACAGGCTCCGTGCTTCTGGCCCTCGGCCCATAGCGCTTCCCAGACCGCCTCGCCATAATCGGCCGGCACGTTGACCTCGAAGCCGCGCTCACCGCTGAACGACATGCGAAACAGCCTTGTCGGCACGCCGCAGATCCTGCCTTCGCGCACCGACATATGCGGCAGCGCCTCATCCGACATGTCGATGCCCTCGACCAGCGGCGCAATGATGTCGCGAGACTTCGGTCCCTGCACGGCAATCACCGCCCACTGCTCGGTGATCGAGGTCAGCCAGACGTTGAGATGCGGGAACTCGGTCTGGAGATAGTCTTCCATATGGTTCATGACCCGCGGCGCGCCGCCCGTCGTCGTCGTCACATGGAAACGGTCGGGTGCAAGCCTGCCGACGACACCGTCGTCATAGATGAAGCCGTCCTCGCGCAGCATGATGCCGTACCGGCAGCGGCCGGGCTCGAGCTTCTCCCATGGATTGGTGTAGAGCAGTTCCATGAATTTGGCCGCATCCGGCCCGACCACCTCGATCTTGCCCAGCGTCGAGGCGTCAAACAGGCCGGCCGTCTTGCGCACCGTTATGCATTCGCGGTCGACGGCGGCATGTATGTCCTCGCCCGGCTTCGGGAAATACCAGGCGCGCTTCCACTGGCCGACATCCTCGAATACAGCGCCCTGGCGCTCGGCCCAGGGATGGATCGCCGTCTTGCGGGTCGGGTCGAACAGGGGACCCCGCGCGTGGCCGACGATCGAGCCGAATGTCACCGGCGTATAGGGCGCGCGGAACGTCGTCAGCCCGACCTGCGGGATCGGCTTGCCCAACGTCTCGGCGGCAATCGCCAGGCCGTGCATGTTGGAGGTCTTGCCCTGGTCGGTCGCCATGCCATTGGTGGTGAAGCGCTTGACGTGCTCGATCGAGCGCATGCCCTCGTGCACTGCCTGGCGGATGTCCTTGGCGGTGACGTCGTTCTGGAAGTCGACAAACGCCTTGACCGTCGTCTCCGATCCGGCACCGGGTGCTGCACCCAGCATGCCGCGCGACCAGCTCTCGCCGGCGTTGACCTTCGGCTTGGAGCCCTTGGCCGGCCTGCTGCCGGCGTCCTTGGCCGCCTTGGCGCCCGCTGCATAGGCCTCGTCGATCGTCGCCGACAGCCCGTCGGTACCGTTGCAGGCGCCGACCGAGACGCAGTCCTGCGCATAAATTCCGGGCACGAAGCGCTTGGTCTCGTCATTGAAGGCGACCTTGCCGCGCGATTGCGAGAACAGATGCACCGATGGCGTCCAGCCGGCCGACATCAGAATCGCGTCAACCGGGATGGTGCGCTCGCCGCCGCCATTCTTCGGCTGCACGGTCATCGACGACACCCGCAATTTGCCGCCGGCGCGGATCACCGCGCGGCCGAAATTGACCTCGATGCCGAGCGCCCTCGCCTCGTCGATCGCCGGCCCGGTCGGGTTGTCGCGCAGGTCGACGATCGCCGCCACGTTGATGCCGGCCTTTTTCAGGTCGATCGCCGCCGCATAGGCGGAATCGTTCGCCGTATAGACGCCGATATTCCTGCCGACGGCGACGCCGTAATGGTTGAGATAGGTGCGCGCCGCCGACGCCAGCATGATGCCCGGCCGGTCGTTGTCGGCAAACACCATGTGGCGCTCGATGGCGCCGGTCGCCAGTACCACGCGTTTAGCGCGAACCTGCCACAGCCGCTCGCGCGGCAGGTCGCGGCCGGGGTTCTGCAGATGGTCGCTGACGCGCTCGACCAGCCCGACGAAATTCTGCGCGTAATAGCCGAAGGCCGTGGTACGCGGCAGCACGCGGACATTGTCCATCGCGCTCAACTTGGCGAGAGCCGATTGCGCCCAGGAAAAACCGTCCTGGCCTTCGATCTTCGCGCCGCTCTCGAAGCGCAGGCTGCCGCCGAATTCCGCCTGCTCGTCGGCAAGGATGACGCGCGCGCCGGTCTCGGCCGCGGCCAATGCCGCGGCGATGCCCGCGGCACCGCCGCCAAGCACCAGCACCTCGCAATGGGCGAAGCGCGCCGAATAGTGGTCGGGATCCGGCTGGTCAGGAGCGACGCCAAGACCGGCGGCGGCGCGGATCTTGGGTTCGTAGAGGTTTTTCCACGCAGCCTTCGGCCACATGAAGGTCTTGTAGTAGAAGCCGGCCGAAAGCATCGGCGAGGCAATACTGCTGACGGCACCGACGTCGAAAGCGAGCGACGGCCAGCGGTTCTGCGACTGTGCGGTCAATCCGTCATAGAGCTCCTGCACCGTGGCACGCACGTTCGGCGTCTTGCGTGCCGCGTCGCGCTTGATCTCGACCAGCGCGTTCGGCTCTTCGGCGCCGGCCGACAGCAAGCCGCGCGGCCGGTGGTACTTGAACGAGCGGCCGACGAGATGGACGCCGTTTGCAAGCAGCGCCGAGGCCAACGTATCGCCCTCGATGCCGGTATAGGGGCGGCCGTCGAAGCTGAAGCCAGCTATCTTTGCCTGTTTGAGCCGCCCGGCGCCGGCAATGCGGAACGTGGCGCTCATTTGGCGGCTCCCGGCAGCTTTACGGGCTTCGGCTCGCCGGCCTTGTAGGTCATCAGGAACCTGTCGCTGACGGTGTCGCGCACGGCGTTGAAGAACCGCGCGCAGCCATGCATGTGCCGCCAGCGCTCATAGATGATCCCCTTGGGGTTTGAGCGGATGAAGAAGAACTTTTCAAAATCGTCGTCGCTCTCGCTGGCGATGTTTGGGGAACGCGCGATATGCGCCTCGCCGGCGTTGCGGAATTCGAGCTCCGGACGCTCTTCCTCGCAATAGGGGCAGCGGATGAGAAGCATGGTTGGTCCTACAGTTCGCCGTGGCCGACGCGAGCGCCGGCAGGTTGGTCGCAAAGCCTCTGGCCCATCGTCACGAAGGGCGCGACCAGCCGGATGCGCTCCTCGATGCTGGCTACCGGGCGGAAAAGGTCGCGATACGCCATATTGCCGACCGAAAGCGTCATCGGTTCGGTCGTCACGATGACGTAGCGCCGCTCGAATTTTTCGCCCTCCTCGAGATCGGCTGGCCGGTTCTCCATAAAGGTGACCACTCTCTGACCGGCGCTCCAGGTGCAGGCGAGTACACCCTCGTCGACGGAAAACGGCCAATCTGCTTCATTGCCGGCGCGGCTGATGGGCTGCAGGCGCACCTCCTCTGGCGTGGGGATATGGAACAGGCCTTGCTCGCCGGCGAGCATCAGCGGCATGGCGACGGCCATCTCGGTCATCATCAGTGCGCCACCGCTGCCGCCGCCGCCTCGTCGATGAGGCGGCCGGTGCGGAAGCGCTCGATGGTGAAGGGCGCGTTGATCGGGTGCGGATCGTCTCTGGCGATCGTATGGGCAAAGACATGGCCCGAACCCGGCGTCGCCTTGAAGCCGCCTGTGCCCCAGCCGCAATTGACATAGAGGCCGGGCACCGGCGTCTTGGCTAGGATCGGCGAACGGTCCGGCGTCACGTCGACGATGCCGCCCCATGAGCGCAGCATCTTCATGCGCGTGAAGATCGGGAACATCTCGCAGATGGCGTCCAGCGTATGCTGCAAAATGTGCAGCCCGCCGGTCTGCGAATAGGAGACATATTGGTCGGTGCCGGCGCCGATGACCAGTTCGCCCTTGTCGGACTGCGAGATATAGGCATGCACGGTGTTCGACATCACCACGCAAGGCACCACCGGCTTGACCGGCTCCGACACCAGCGCCTGCAGCGGATAGCTTTCCAGCGGCATGCGCACGCCAGCCATGTTCATGATCACCGATGAGTGCCCGGCGGCAACCACGCCGACCTTCCTGGCACCGATGAAGCCGCGCGTCGTCTCGACACCGGTGACCGCGCCGTTCGGCGCCCGTTTGACGCCGGTGACCTCGCAATTCTGGATGATGTGGACGCCGCGCGCCGAGGCGCCGCGCGCATAGCCCCAGGCGACGGCATCGTGCCGCGCCGTGCCGCCGCGGCGCTGCAGGGAGGCGCCCATCACCGGATAGCGCGCATTGCGCGAAATGTTGAGCGGCGGGCAGAATTCCTTGGCCTGCTCCGGCGTCAGCCATTCATTGTCGATGCCGTTCAGCCGGTTGGCATGGACGTGCCGCTTCAGGACCTGGATGTCATGGATGTTATGGGCGAGCATCATGACGCCGCGCGGCGAATACATGACGTTGTAGTTGAGCTCCTGGCTGAGCCCGTCCCACAGCTTCAGCGCATGGTCGTAGATGCCGGCGCTTTCGTCATAGAGATAATTGGAACGGATGATGGTGGTGTTGCGGCCGGTATTGCCGCCGCCGAGCCAGCCTTTTTCCAATACCGCGACGTTGGTGACGCCGTGCACGGTGGCGAGATAATAGGCGGTGGCCAGGCCGTGGCCACCGGCGCCGACGATGATGACGTCGTACTCCTTCTTCGGCTCCGGTGAGGACCATTGTTCCTCCCAGCCCTTGTGACCGCGCATGGCCTCGCGGGCGATGGCGAATACCGAGTATTTCTTCAACGTCGCAGGCCTCGCAAATGGCGGCCGGGCGGATCGGTCGACCCCGGCGCGCGAGCTGTATCACTAGCGAAACGGCGCTGCCAGCCTTGCACTGTTTGCGACGGCGCTTGCCGTTTTGCGCCGTGGTGAAAAAGCCGCATGCGGGCTGGTTGATGCAATTGCCATCCATCACTATCCGTCGCCTGGCGATCGGAGGATTATGGCGGTGGCTAACGTCTGGTGGAATCTGACATTGCGCTTCATGCTGGAACTCGCCGCTTTGCTCGGCCTCGGCATGGCGGGCTGGAGCCTCTCAGCGGGCATGTGGCGCTGGACCCTTGCCGCGGCATTGCCGTTCGTTGCCGCCGCGCTCTGGGGTACGTTCGCGGTGCCGAACGATCCGAGCCGGTCGGGGCGGGCGCCGGTTCCGGTGCCGGGCGGTTTGCGGCTGGTACTCGAGCTCGTCATCCTGTTCGGCGGCGCTGCGGGATTCCACCTGGCCGGTTACACGACAGCCGGCATTGCCGTCGCCCTGCTGATCGCCGTCAGCTACGCATTTTCGCTCGATCGGCTCGGCTGGCTGCTCAAGCAATAGTCGCCTTGCACCGTTTGCGACGGCGCTTGCCGTTTTGCGCCGTGCTTTCACTGATCGCTGTTCTGAGCTTCGCCTTTTGACGGGTCAGCCGGAGCACGCTTCAGGATGGACGGCCCGATTGCATAGATCGGCCGCAAATAACCCTCACGGCAATCGGCGGCGATTTTACGAATTTCCGCATCGTCTGACTGCTCCACCATGGCCACGAAGCGCTCGATGATCACCTGGCGCGGCCTGATAGCCACTGCCGCAGCAAAGCGCCTCAACACGGCATCCGGATGCGCGAGCAACCGTGGCAGGTCCTTGGTGCTCGGCATGTTATATTGACCATAAGCATTGACCAGTGTCTTGAAAGCCGAGTCCGGACGCAGGGTAGCGGCATTTTCCACCGCAAGCCTTAGCTGCCAGCGCTCCGCAAGGCAGATGAACTGGACGACCCCCCACCGCACACCGGCATGTTCGTCATCCAGCCGCAGCATGAGGCGACCGAGAACGGCTCCATCGGCCGGCGTCGTGCATCCCAGAAGCGCCTCGATCGCGTCGAACCGGATACCCGAAGATTCACTGTCGAGCAGATCGGCGATCTCCGCGACGACGCAATTCATCTTGTAACTCATTTTGGAATTGGCTTCGGCCACCAAGTACGCGGCAGCGGCCTGTGTATGAAGGTTGCCGGACGTCAGCAGCGGCCGGAGGTTTTCAAGGGGAAAGCCTTTGCCAAATTCCGATTGAAGGGCGATCGTCAACTCGCTGTCGCCCTCGAAGCCGGGGGCCAACAACTTGATCATTATGTCTTGGGGGGTCATTGGAATGGGTGGCGCGTCCACCCGCGAGTTTTGGATGACGATCCGTAACTTGGTGGCCAACGGACGTCAAGGAGCGCTGTTGAAAACAGCGCAAGTATCGGGTGGTCCGCACCGCCCCGATTTGCGACCAAGCATCCAATTGCCGGCCAGAACCGGCGCGAAAAAAGGATGCAGAAAATGTTCACACTCACCAACAAAGTCGCCATCGTCACCGGCGCCAGTTCCGGCATCGGCCGCGCCACGGCAAAGCTCTTTGCCGAGGAAGGCGCCAGGCTCGTCGTCGCCGCCCGCCGCCAGGCGGAACTCGATGCGCTGGTTGCCGAAATCGAAGACGCCGACGGCACGGCTATCGCTCTTGCCGGCGATGTCCGTGACGAGGCCTACGCGAAAGTCCTGGTCGACCTGGCGGTCGAGAAATTCGGCGGGCTCGACATCGCCTTCAACAATGCCGGCTCCGTCGGCAGGATGGGGCCGGTTTCTGAGCTGTCGCTGGAGGGCTGGCGCGAGACACTCGATACCAATCTGACCAGCGCCTTTCTCGGCGCGAAATACCAGGTGCCGGCGATGGTCGAACGCGGCGGCGGCTCGCTGATCTTCACCTCAACCTTCGTCGGCTACACGGTCGGCATGCCCGGCATGACCAGCTATGCCGCGAGCAAGGCCGGACTGATCGGATTGACGCAGGTGCTGGCCGCCGAATTTGGCGCCAAGGGCGTCCGGGTCAACGCGCTGCTGCCGGGCGGCACCGACACGCCTTTGGCGACATTCAACACACCTGAATCGCGGGCGTTCGTCGAAAACCTGCATGCCTTGAAGCGCGTCGCCGAGCCAGAGGAGATCGCCCGCTCGGCGCTTTACCTGGCTTCCGATGCATCGAGCTTCACCACCGGCACGGCACTGTTCGCCGACGGCGGTGTCTCGATCACCCGCACGTGAAGCGTTTCGCGGTTGGCGTCGGCCCGCCAGCCGCAATGTCGGCCGCCAGCCGCAATGCCGGAAAAACCGGTCTTGCTTTTCCCGGCGATTTGACGATTCCGTCTTCTCCTCGAAAACGGGTTGGAAACATGCTGCTGATCAGGACCTATATCGCTGCAAGCGCAATCGAAGGCGTCGGCGTGTTCGCCGCCGAGCCGATCCGGAAAGGGGCGCAGATCTGGCGGCTCGATCCGGACTTCGACCGGCTGATCCCGATGGAAAGATACGAGACGGCGCCGCCGCACCTCAAGGAATTGCTCGACAGATATGCCTATCCCAGTCCGGACCGGCCGGGCTTCATGGTGTATGAGGTCGACAATGGCCGCTTCATGAACCACGCCGACAAGCCGAACACCGACTTTTCGCAATATGGCGGGGCCACCGCGACCCGCGACATCGCCGCCGGCGAGGAAATAACCTGCGACTACGGCGAGTTCTTCGAGGGTTTCGAGCAGCTCCACCTGGCCACGGCGTAGCGGCGCCTATCTGGCCCAAGGCGAATTTTGTTCTTGCTTTGTGCCGGCAGCTATGCTATTAATTTCTCTACGGTGTGATTCACACCAGCGACCCGCCGCCGAGGCGGGTTTTTTCGTTTCGGGATTCGGCGGCCTCAGGCTTCGGTCTTTTCGGCGGTGAGTTTCACCCCTAAGGCCTTCACCACGCCAAGCAATGTCGAGAGGCGCGGGTCGCCATCGGGGCTCAGTGCCTTGTACAGGGCCTCCCGGGTGACGCCGGCATCTTTCGCCACCTTGGACATGCCACGCGCGCGGGCAACTATGCCGAGAGCATTCGCGATATAGCCGGTATCGCCCGTGGCAAAGGCGTCGGCAAGAAGTTCGGCCTGGGCCTCCGCGCGGCCGAGATGTTCGGCAGGATCAAAAGGCAAGGTCTCGTGGGGCATTTCAGATCTCCTTGGCCATTTCAATGGCCTTCCTGATATCGCGCTTCTGCGAGGACTTGTCGCCGCCGCAGAGCAGGATAACGAGCGCGCTGCCGCGCTTGACGAAGTACAGTCGGTAACCGGGACCGTAGTCTATCCGAAGCTCGCCGATGCCATCGAAGAACTTCACGTCTCCCATCAGTCCGGACTGGATACGTGCCACGCGGATCGCAATCCGCTCGGCCGCCCGCATATCGTTTAGACCCTTGAGCCAGTCCCGGAACTCGGCGGTTTGTTCAACGATGGTCACTCGTGAACTATAGTTCACAGATTGAAAAAATCAAGCCGCCATGTGGGACTGTCGTGCCCGCCCGGACGGCACCGCCTCTCAATCGGCTGTGGACAGAGCCCCTTGATTCTGCTATCAGCCGCCCCAATTCGTGGTGTAACGCGCCGCGGAGGCTTGCGGCTATGGCCGCTTGCCTGTTGATTTCAAACCCGAAAGACAGGATTGCACGTGCAGGTACTCGTCCGCGACAACAATGTTGATCAGGCGCTTCGCGCGCTCAAGAAAAAGATGCAGCGCGAAGGCATCTTCCGCGAAATGAAGATGCGCGGACATTACGAAAAGCCCTCCGAGAAGCGCGCCCGTGAAAAGGCGGAAGCCGTGCGCCGTGCCCGCAAGCTGGCCCGCAAGCGCGCCCAGCGCGAAGGCCTGCTGCCGATGACGCCCCGTCCGGTCGCGGCCGGTGCTGCCGGTGCCGGTGCTCCGCGTCCGCCGCGGTTCTGACGTCAATTTTTCGTCCTTTTCCAAGGATATCCAAGGTGGCGCGATGCGGAATCGCCGCCACCTTTTTGTTGTGAGTTCGACCCGGTCCGAGAGGACCGGTTGGGAGAGATGCCGGTTCGGAGGGGGAACGGACCAGACGGCGCAGTAAGGACAGGGCAGACATGGACGCAATCACCGTAGAGCGCAGAACCGCGTGGCGCGGCCTCGCCCTGACGGCAGCCCTGCTTTCCGGGATGGCGCTTGCCAGCTGCCAGAGCGTTCCGACCGGCGAGTTCAACAACATCGACAAGGCGCAAGGCTCGAGCGAGAACATCTCCTCGCTGTCGGCGGTGATCCAGCGCAACCCCCAGGATCCGGAAGCCTACAATGTGCGCGGCTCGGCCTATGGCCGCGGCGGCCAGTACCAGGCGGCGCTGAAGGACTTCAACACCGCCATCCAGCTCAATCCGAATTTTTACCAGGCCTATTCGAACCGTGCGCTCATCCAGCGCTTCCTCGGCGATCAGGCGAGCGCGCTCGCCGACTACAATCGCTCGATCCAGATCAATTCCAACTATGACGCCGCCTATATCGGCCGCGGCAATCTCTACCGCAGGGCGGGCCGGGTCCAGGAAGCCTTCAACGATTTCCAGAAAGCCATCCAGCTCGACACGACCGATGCGCGCGCCTATCACAATCGCGGCCTGATCTACCAGAGTCAGGGCCAGCACGCCTTTGCCATCGAGGATTTCTCGACCGCCATTTCGTTGGCGCCGGACGCCTCCGAGCCTTACAACGGGCGCGGCCTCTCCTACCTTGCCATGAACGACGAGGACAATGCCTTCGCCGACTTCAACATGGCGATCAAGCTCGACGGCAAGAATGCTGAGGCCTGGTCCAACCAGGCGTTGATCTACGAGCGGCGCGGCGACAAGGTCAGGGCCGCGAAATCCTACCGCGAGGCCGTGCACCTCAATCCGACCTACCAGCCGGCCAAGGACGGCCTGGCCCGCACCAGTGCCGGCTGAGCGGCCGGTTAATCGGGCCTCCGTTTCCGCACTCCGACAACCCTGCGTTTAGCTTCGCCTTGCTGGCGCCAAGTTTTCGGCGGAACGCTCGGCGTGCTCAGCCGTTTGTACAAGGCAATTTCGAAAGGACCCTGCCATGATCAAGAAACTCGCTTGTGCCGCTGTTCTCGCCACGACCGTCGTTGCCGCTCCCGCCAGCGCCAGCAAACTCCAGCTCGGCGTGCTCGACTGCACCATCGACGGCGGCACGGCCTATCTCGTCACTTCCAACAAGGGTGTTTCCTGTGTCTTTCGTCCGCATCGTGGCGGCCCCTCTGAAGTCTATACCGGTGTGATTTCCAAGCTCGGCGTCGATGTCGGCCGGACGCATCAGGGCCAGCTGGTATGGGCGGTTCTGGCGGCGACCCGCAACCACGATGAAGGCGACCTTGCCGGCAGCTACTATGGCGTGAACGCCGAGGCCAGCGTGGTCACCGGTGGCGGCGCCAATCTCCTGGTCGGCGGCCTCGACAGCGCCTTTTCGCTGCAGCCGCTCAGTGTCCAGGCACAGACCGGCGTCAACCTGGCGGTCGCCGTCACCTCGCTCGACCTGATCCACTCGTTCAAATAACGGCGCAGCATGGCTCCCGAGCGGCGGGGAGCGTAGGTGTCGGCCTGCGAATGGCTGCCGAAGGCTCATAGATTCCGGCAGGGCCACTCCCCAGAGGACGGGCCGCCCTGATGTTCAAAGTTGCGGCGCTCGAAGATCACGGCATGGCAACTGTGTTCATGCCGTTACCGTGACCGAAGATTGCGGCGATCCAATATTGCTTGTCTTCGGTCTGACCAGAATCTCAACGCCTCGTGATCGTCCCCCATCGCACAATTTTGAAATCCGCCACGTCAACGGCGATCAAGACCGCTTGATCTCAACTACGGTTGAGGTTCTAGAAGTCCTCCCATACTGCGGCATGTACTCATTTGGACGTGAAGAACGCTCCAATACTTCAGACCAGCAAAGCCTGGGGGACCGGATGACCAAGACAAGCACAAACAGGGTCGACTGGCGCGCGCTGTGGGCGAGCGGCGACCTGGCGCGCTTCTGCTTCATCAGCCTCGGCATCCTGCTGCACGCCACCAACGAAACCATGGTGGCAACGGTCATGCCGGCCATGGTCGGCGAACTCGCCGGCGTGCAACTGGTCGGCTGGTCGCTGGCGATCTACGAGCTCGGCGCCATCGTTGCCGGTGCGGCCGCCGGACGGCTGGTGAGCTATGTCGCGCTGCGTACCAACATGATGGTCGCCGCAATGCTCTATGCCGCCGGCGCGCTGGTCTGCGCCACCGCGCCTTCGATGCCGCTGTTCCTCTGCGGCCGCCTGATCGAGGGGCTCGGTGGCGGCGCGCTGGTGTCGCTGGCCTTCGTCTCGGTCGAGCGGCTGTTTGCCCGCGCGATCTGGCCGCAGCTTTTCGGCGTCATGTCGGCGATCTGGGGCGTCGCCGCCTTCAGCGGCCCCGTGCTCGGCGCGGTCATGACCGAATTGCTGTCCTGGCGCTGGGCCTTCGGCGTCTTCACCCTCGGCGGCACGGCGATGGCGCTGGCAAGCTTCATCGTGCTCGACACACCGGAAGCAACAAGGCCGCAGGCGACGGGCGGCTCGGCGCCGCCCTTTCCCTTTGCGGCGCTTGGCTGCCTCGCCGTCAGCGTCGTGCTGATTGCCACCGCCGGCGTCGACATCGCCCTGCTGCGCTCGTCGCTGCTGCTCACCCTCGGCCTGATCGGCCTGGCGCTGTTTATCTATATCGACGCACTGAAGCCGCGCTCGCGCCTGTTCCCGTCGCGGCTGTTCTCGTGGCGCTCGCCGGTCGGCGCGGGCATGACCATGGTCGCGGCGTTTTCGGTGGCGACCTGCTCCTTTACCGTCTACGGTCCGCTGCTTCTGACCAGCCTGCACGGCATTCCGATCCTGACCACCGGCTACATCATCGCCGCCGAATCGATCGCCTGGTCGATCCTGTCGATCCTCGTCGCCAATGCGCCGCCGGAACGCGAGCGGCTGATCATCGTCGGCGGGGCGCTGATGATCGCCACGGGCGTCGCCGGTTTCGCCTATACGGTGCCGGCCGGCTCTATCCCGTTGATCCTGCTTTGTGCCTTGCTGCAAGGCGGCGGTTTCGGCATCGCCTGGCCGTTCGTCACGCGTGTCATCGTGGCATCGGCCAAGGAAGGCGAGCAGACGATCGCCTCGGCCGCTGTGCCGACCATGCAGCGCATCGGTTATGCCGTGGGGGCGGCACTGACCGGCATCGTCGCCAACGCCAGCGGCTTTTCCGAAGGCCTGAACCGTGAGGCCGCGGCAAGTGTCGCCGCCTGGCTGTTCCTGGCGTTTATCCCGCTCGGAATCCTGGGATGCCTTGCCGCCTTGCGGATTTCGGGGGCGACCGACACGAAGCCGGCGAAGCTGTCAATCTCCGTGGGGGAGATTGACTAGACAACGACCGTCTTCATCCGGTCGGCGATCAGCGCCGCGAGCCGCGTCGCCACCTCGTCCTTGCTCATCTCCGGCCATTCCTCGACGCCGGCCTTCGAGACGATCCGCACCTTGTTGCGGTCGCCGCCCATCACGCCCGGGGAACCATCTTCATGCGAGACATCATTGGCAACGATAAGATCGGCACCCTTTTTTGCAAGCTTGGCCTCGGCGTTCCTGACCAGGTCCTGCGTCTCCGCGGCGAAACCGACCACCAGCATCGGCCGCTTTTTGTGATGCCCGACACCGGCGAGAATATCGGGATTTTCCACCATCTGCAGCGCCGGTGGCCCCTCGCCCGCCACCTTCTTGATCTTCTCCCCGGCCGAATTTTGAGTGCGCCAGTCGGCGACAGCCGCGACGAACACTGCCGCGTCGGCCGGCAGCAGCTGCTCGACGGCGTCCTTCATCTCGACGGCCGTTTCGACGTGCAGCGTGGCGACGCCGGCCGGATCGGCAATGCCGACCGGGCCGGAGACGAGACGCACGTCGGCACCGAGCCTGGCCAGCGCCACCGCGATGGCGTGGCCCTGCTTGCCCGACGACCGGTTAGCGATGTAGCGGACCGGGTCGATCGGTTCATGCGTCGGCCCGGAGGTGACGATGATCTTCCTGCCCGCCAGCGGCTTTGGCCGGCTGTCGAGCAGCGCCTCGATCGCGGCGACGATCTCCAGCGGCTCGGCCATCCGGCCCTCGCCCACCTCGTTGCTCTCGGCCATCTCGCCCTTCGCCGGGCCGACGAATGCGACGCCGTCCTTGCTCAGCGTCGCACGGTTGCGGCGGACCGCCGGATGCGCCCACATTTTCGGGTTCATCGCCGGCGCCACCAAAACGCGCTTGTCGGTGGCGATGAGCACGGTCGAGGCAAGGTCGTTGGCATGGCCATTGGCGAGCTTTGCCATCAGGTCGGCGGTGGCCGGCGCCACGACCAAAAGGTCGGCCTCGCGCGACAGCCTGATATGGCCGATGTCGTGCTCGTCCTGCCGGTCGAACAATTCGGTGAAGACGTGGTCGGCCGACAGCGCCCCGGCCGACAGCGTAGTGACGAACTCCTGCGCCGCCGCGGTCATCACCACCCGCACTGCCGCGCCGCGCTCGCGCAGCCGGCGGATCAGGTCGAGCGCCTTGTAGGCGGCGATGCCGCCGCCGATGATCAGCAGGATGCGCTTGCCGGAGAGGATGCCTCGCGGGCTGGAGACGGCGACCACCGGCGCTGCTGGACTCTGCGAACTCGTCAGTTCGCGCAGTGTTTTCTCGATCTGGTCGATGCGACCGGCCGAACCGAACTGACCTTCGACCGCTGCGCGGATCATCACCCGCGCCTGGTCTTCCATCGACCGGCCATTCTCCGCCGCCAGTCGGCGCAGCAGGTCCTTGACCTCGTCATCAAGGTTGCGGATCGTGATGCTGGCCATCTGATTGCACCTTGCCCGGAATTGCTGAGTGCAATGATAGCAATGCAATCACTTTGCAACAAGCGCTAGAAAATACGCCAGGCGATATACACCAGCGTCAATGCAATCACCCACAGCGCCAGCCGGCCGGAGCGGGTGTAGCGCGCCTCGGCCTTGCCGATCGCGCGTGCGGTCCTTTCGTCGAAGCGCAGGCCGTGTTCGGCCATCAGGTCGATCTCACGCGACAGCCGCTCGGTGCGGGCGGCGAGGTCCGGTGCCTGGCGGGCCAGCGCCAGCAGCGCGTTGGCACCGTCGCGCGCATCGGCCAGCAGGGCGCGCGGGCCGAGGTTGCGGGCAATCCAGCCGCTCACCACCGGCTCCGACGTCTTCCACATGTTGAAGGCCGGGTCGAGCGTGCGGGCGACGCCTTCGACGACGACCATGGTCTTCTGCAGCAGCACCAGCTCGGACCGCGTCGCCATGTCGAAGAGGTCGGTCACTTCGAACAGCAGCGTCAGCAGCTTGGCCATCGAGATGGTCTCGGCAGGCTGGCCGTGGATCGGTTCGCCGATCGCCCGGATCGCCTGGGCGAAGGCCGCGACATTGTGCTGGCGCGGCACGTAGCCGGCCTCGAAATGCACCTCGGCGACGCGCTGGTAATCGCGCGTGATGAACCCGTAGAGGATTTCGGCGAGGAAGCGGCGCTCCTTTTTGCCGAGCCGGCCGGCAATGCCGAGATCGACGGCGACGATGGTGCCATCGGCTTCTATAAACAGGTTGCCCGGGTGCATGTCGGCGTGGAAGAAACCGTCACGCAGCGTATGGCGCAGAAACGACTGAACGAGGTTGGCGGCAATCGCCTTCAGGTCGTGGCCGGCGGCGGTCAGGCCGGCAATATCGTTCATCTTGATGCCGTCGACCCACTCCATGGTCAGCACGTCACGACCGGTGCGCTCCCAGTCGACCGACGGCACACGGAAGCCGGGATCGTCCTTGGTATTCTCGCCGAGCTCCGAAAAAGCCGCTGCCTCCAGCCTCAAATCCATTTCGATCTTGGTAGTCTGGGCCAGCGTCTCCGTCACCTCGACCGGCCGCAGCCGGCGCGACGACGGGATGTACTTTTCCTGCAGCCGGGCGGCGAGGAAATAGCTTTCGAGATCGCGAAAGAAGCGTCGGCGCACGCCCGGCCGGATGACCTTCACCGCCACTCGCCTAACGACGCCGTCCTGCAGCGTTTCGGCGGTATGGACCTGGGCGATCGAGGCGGCGGCGACGGCCTCGCCAAAACTGACATAGAGCTCGTCGACCCTGCGTCCGAGCGAGGCCTCTATCGCGGCGACAGCCTCGGCCTTGGGAAACGTCTGCATCTTGTCCTGCAGCATGGCAAGATCAAGCGCGATATCGTTGCCGACGACATCCGGCCGTGTCGCCAGGAACTGGCCGAGCTTGACGTAGGACGGGCCGAGCCGCACGACCGCCTTGGCCAGCCTGTCGCCGCGCTCATAGGCAAGCGCCCGACGGCGGGTGAACAGCCGGGCCATGCGCCAGCCGAATTTCGGCAAGCCGAAGAGCTCGTCACCGGGCAAAGCCGCGATGACACCCTCGCGCACAAGCACCCAGCCGGCCCGCACGAGCCTGAAACCAGCGCCGATGCTGCTCATGGCTGGCTTTGCCCTGCCGGTTTCCTGAACTGGCGCAAGGCACGTCGGAAAATGCGGGCCAGCCTCAAAGCTTCCAGCCCGAATGAAGCGCGGCGATGCCGCCGGAATAATTGCGGAATGAGGCGCGCTCGAAGCCTGCGCGCGAAATCATCGCCGTGAAATTCTGCTGATTGGGAAACTTGCGGATCGATTCGACCAGATAGGAATAGGGCTCGTCATCGCCGGTCACCACCTTGCCGATCCGCGGAATGGCGTTGAACGACCATGCTTCATAGACCTTGTCGAGCAGCGGCATCTCGACCTCGGAGAATTCAAGGCAGAGAAAGCGCCCGCCAGGCTTCAGCACGCGATAGGCTTCGGCAAGCGCCACATCGATGCGCGGCACGTTGCGGATGCCGAAAGCGATGGTGTAGGCGTCGAAAGTAGCGTCGGCAAAAGGCAGTTCCTCGGCATTGGCTTCGACGAAATCGGTATTTGCCGACAGGCCTTTTTTCTCGGCCCGGTCGCGGCCGACGGCGAGCATCGAGCCGTTGATATCGAGAACCGTTGCATGAGCGTGCCTGCCGCTCGCCTCGACGATGCGGAAGGCGACATCGCCGGTGCCGCCGGCAACGTCGAGAACGCTCCAGCCCGGCCGCTTCGGTGGATTGAGCCAGGCGACCATGGCGTCCTTCCACAATCGATGCAAGCCGGCCGACATCAGGTCGTTCATCAGGTCGTAGCGGTTCGCCACCTTGTGGAAAACATCATTGACCAGGGACTGCTTGTCGCCTGGCCCTACCCGCTTGAAACCATAGGAGGTTTCCATGCCGCCCGCAGCAGTGGTTCTTTCAACCGACATCGTTTTGATCCGCCATAAAATCGGCGGGACCATAGCCGATCGATGGTGCGGGCGCTATTGTTTAAGGCGCGGTGTTCGGCCGCGCTTCGAAGCAGGTTCCGGAAAAGTGTCACACGGTTTTCCGACAGGAACTTGCGTCATAAGAAAAAGCCTGACGGGATAATTGAATGCCTTTGAAAGCAGAACTGCACTGCCACATCGAAGGGGCAGCGGCGCCTGAACTCGTCCTCCGCCAGGCTGAGAAATACGGCAAGGATGCCTCGCCCTACATCCAGGACGGCTCCTTCGTCTGGCACGACTTCACCTCTTTCCTCGCCGCCTACGACTTCTCGTCGGACCTGTTCCGCACCGAAGAAGACTATGCGCGGCTGGCCGATCATTACCTGACCAGCCTCGCCCGCGACGGCGCCATCTATTCCGAGGTTTTCACCTCGCCCGACCATGCCAGCAAGGCCGGGCTGTCGCCGAAGGCCTATACCGACGCGCTCGGCGAAGGCATGGCCCGCGCCAAGGCGAAGACCGGCATCGAAGGCCGCATGATCGTCACCGGCGTACGCAATTTCGGTGTCGAATCGATCGAGCGGGCGGCGCGTTTCGCCGCGCGCTGCGGGCATCCGCTGGTCACCGGTTTCGGCGTCGCCGGCGACGAGCGGATAGGCGACCTGGAAGATTATGTCAGGGCCTTCGAGATCGCCCGCGAGGCCGGCCTCGGCATCACCGTCCATGCCGGCGAATTGATGGGCTGGGAGAGCGTCGAGGCGGCACTCGACCACATCCGCCCGTCTCGCATCGGCCATGGCGTGCGCGCCATCGAGAACCCCGAGCTTGTGCGGCGCATCGCCGACGAAGGCGTCGTGCTCGAATGCTGCCCTGGCTCCAACATCGCCCTGAAACTCTTCGACAGCTTCGCCGACCATCCCTTCCCCGCCTTGCGGGCAGCGGGCTGCAAGGTGACGCTCAACTCCGATGACCCGCCCTATTTCTGGACCTCGCTGAAACGCGAATACGACATCGCTGCCGAGCATTTTGCGATGGACGACAAGGCGCTCACCGCCGTCACCAGGACGGCCATCGAGGCAGCCTTCGTCGACAGGAAGACCAGGGCGGTGCTGCTGGGCAGGCTCGGCGCCAAGGGCAGGTGAATGGTGAATGGTTCACCCGGCGCTTCGGTCCGTCAGCCGCGAGTTTTTCCGCGCAACCAAGGACTCGCAAACCAGTTCACTATTCACTATTCACCATTCACCATTCACTTGCGCAGTTGGAGAACACCATGAAGGGCGTCACCGTCGTCGACCATCCGCTTGTCCAGCACAAGCTGACCATCATGCGCAAGAAGGAAACCTCGACGGCCGGCTTCCGGCGGCTGCTGCGCGAGATCTCGCTGCTGCTCGGCTACGAGGTCACCCGCAACTTGGAACTGACGACGACGACCATCGAGACGCCGATCGAAACGATGGAGGCGCCGACGCTGGAGGGCAAGAAACTGGTCTTCGCCTCGGTGCTGCGCGCCGGCAACGGCTTGCTCGAAGGCCTGCTCGATCTGGTGCCGGCGGCGCGTGTCGCCCATATCGGCCTCTATCGCGACCATGAGACGCTGGAAGCGGTCGAGTATTTCTTCAAGGCGCCAGGCGACCTCGCCGACCGGCTGGTGATCGTCGTCGATCCGATGCTGGCGACCGCCAATTCGGCGATCGCTGCGATCGACAAGCTGAAAGGCCGCGGTGCCACCAACATCCGCTTCCTCTGCCTGCTGGCGGCACCAGAGGGCCTCGAGCGGTTTACCCAGGCGCATCCCGATGTTCCGGTCTTCACCGCTTCCATCGACCGCCAACTCAACGAAAAGGGCTACATCATGCCGGGTCTCGGCGATGCCGGCGACCGCATGTACGGCACCAAATAGATCCGTTTACCGATTGTTTACGCAAACGGCTGGTTTCCGCACTCGTTAAAGCGGCAATCACCATGTCGGACTAAGGATCGGCAACCACAAAGGCCGGTCCATGCTGCGCAAGCTCCTCATCCTTGGCGTGTTTGCCGGAACGTCGGCATCGCTGCCGATCGTGTATCAGTCCAATTCACAGGTAATCGAGCGGCTGTTGAAATCCGCCATCGGAGCCAGGCCGGCCGACACACAAACCAACCTGAATCTCGTCGCCGTCCCGGACAGGCCGGCAACGCCGCAGCCGCTCGGCCGCAAGGTCGTCGTCACCGCGGACGCGCGCGGGCATTTCATGTCGGTCTTCAAGTTGAACGGTCGCCAGGTCGACGGCATGATCGACACCGGTGCGACGCTCGTCGCCATCAACACCTCGACCGCGCGCAGGATCGGCATCTCGCTCAATTCGACGGACTTCAGCCATCAGGTCAACACCGCCAATGGTGCGATCAAGGCCGCCGTGGTGACGATTGATCGCCTGCAGATCGGCAAGATCACCGTCGAGGGCGTCGAGGCCGTCGTGCTCGACGACAGGGCGCTGCACACCAACCTGATCGGCATGAGCTTTCTGCAGCGGCTCGAAAAATACCAGGTCGAAGACGGCACGCTGCTGCTGGTTCAGTGATTACCCGCGCGGCAGGATCCGCCGGATGACGGTTTTCTCCGTGGCCGGTTTGGAAGTGCCGATGGTATACGCCGAAAGCACGGCGGCCGCGGCCGCTTCGGCATCCCCGGTATTGCGGGCATGGACCAGCGCCAGCGCTTCGCCGGCCCGCACTTCAGCACCGACCGGCAACAGCCTGGTGATGCCGACGGCATGATTGATCCTGTCGTCGGGCCGCGTCCGCCCGCCGCCAAGCCCGACCACGGCAAGCCCGATCTCGCGGGTCGCGATGCCGGTGACAAAGCCGTTCGCGCTCGCCTTGACCGCGAATTCCGTTGCCGCTTTCGGCAGATATTTTTCCGGATTGTCGACAAAGTCGACGGGACCACCCAGTGCCGCCACCATGCGCGCGAAGATGGAAGCGGCGCGGCCGCCGGCCAGCGTCTCGGCGGCGCGGCGCAGGCCGTCCTGGTTGGACGACACCAGGCCTGCCGATTGCAGCATCTCGGCGGCCAGCGCCAGCGTCACGTCCTCCAGCCGCCGGTCTCGAAAGCGGCCGGTGAGAAAATCGACTGCGTTGCGCACCTCGACCGCATTGCCGGCGGCGGACGCCAGCGGCTCGTTCATGCCGGTGACCAGCGCCGAGGCCTTAAGGCCGGCGCCATTGGCGACGTCGACCAGGCTGTTGGCCAGTGCGGTTGCGTCGCGCGATTTCTCCATGAAGGCGCCGTTGCCGACCTTGACGTCGAGCACCAGCGAACCAAGGCCGGCCGCCAGCTTCTTCGACAGGATCGAGGCGGTGATCAGCGGCACCGATTCCACCGTTCCCGTCACATCGCGGATGGCGTAGAGCCTGGCGTCGGCGGGTGCGAGATCGGCGGTCTGGCCGATGATGGCGCAGCCGGTTTCGAGCACGGTCTTGCGGAAGCGCGCAACATCCGGCTGGCTGATATAGCCGGGGATGGCATCCATCTTGTCCAGCGTGCCGCCGGTATGGCCCAGACCCCTGCCGGAAATCATCGGCACATAGGCGCCGCAGGCAGCGACGATCGGCGCCAGCATCAAGGAGACATTGTCGCCGACGCCGCCCGTCGAATGCTTGTCGGTGACCGGGCCGGGCAGATCCGACCAGTCGAGCACATCGCCGGAATCGCGCATCGCCATAGTCAGCGCCACCGCCTCGTCGCGGCTCATGCCGTTGAAGAACACCGCCATGGCAAAGGCGCCGACCTGCGCGTCGGTGACTGTGCCGGCGGTCAGACCCTCGATGAAGAACGCTGTCTCCTCAGCTGAGAGCTTCTGGCCGTCGCGCTTGCGGCGGATGATTTCCTGGGGAAGCATCAGGCGTCGACCCTGTGCTCCGGAAGCCCGTCCTGAAAGACACGCTGCAGAATGGTCGCCAGCCGCGCGCCGCCGACCGGTGCCATGTCCTTGGTCTCCTGGTGCGACAGCTCGGCTCCGGTCATGCCGGCGGCAAGGTTGGTCACGACCGAACACGCGGCGACGCGCAGCCCGAGGAAGCGGGCGAGAATGACCTCCGGCACCGTCGACATGCCGACGGCGTTGGCGCCCATGACGCGCGCCATGCGGATCTCGGCGGGCGTCTCGAAGCATGGGCCGGAGAACCACATATAGACGCCCTTGTGTAGCTTGGTACCGGTGGCCTTCGCCGCCTGCTCGATGGCGGAGCGGAGACCGGCGTCATAGGCTTCGGTCAGGCCGACGAAACGGCGGTCGCTCGGTTCGCCGATCAGCGGGTTGGAGCCCGAGAAATTGATGTGGTCGGTGATCAGCATCACCGAGCCCGGGCCCATCCCGGGATCGACCGAACCGGCGGCGTTGGTGAGGATCAGCCTGGAGATGCCGAGGCCGGCGAGCACCTCGAGTGCCGGCCGCATCGCCGCCGCGTTGCCGTGCTCGTAATAATGCGCCCGGCCGGACAGCATCAGCACCGGCGTGCCGGCAAAGAGCCCCGCCACCACCTCGCCGGCATGGCCGCTGACGCCGCTTCGGGGAAACCCCGGCAAGTCGGCGTAGGAGATGCGCACCGCATCCTCGACCTGGTCGACAAGCCCGCCAAGCCCCGACCCCAGCACCAAGGCGGTGGTCGGCGCCAGCCCGTCCAGCCTTTCGACGAGGTGATCGAGCGCTTCCTTCATTTCAGCACATCGCCTTCAAACCCGTATGGCAGCAACTCGCCCATGGTCACGGTCTCAACCACGCCGCTATCATCGCAGAGATAGAACTTCGTCTTCGGCCGGCAGAATTCCGCCAGCCGCTGCCGGCAGCCGCCGCAGGGCGAGCATTTTGCCACGCGTTCGGCGATCACGGCGATTTCCGTGATCTTGCCGCCGCCGCCCATGATGTAGTTGGCAAGTGCGGTGGTTTCGGCGCACCAGCCCTCCGGATAGGACGCGATCTCGACATTGGCGCCGGCAAAGACACGGCCGTCCTCGGTGCGCAACGCCGCGCCGACCGGAAATTTCGAATAGGGCGCATAGGCCTTGGCCATGGCGGCTTTCGCCGCTTCGAACAGATCATGAGCCATGATAGATCAGCGTTCCTTGACATAAGGCACGCCGCCGGCGCGCGGCGGGATTGCCTTGCCGATGAAGCCGGCAAGCAGGATGACGGTCAGCACATAGGGCAACGCCTGCATGAATTGCACCGGCACCTTGCCGATCAGCGGCAGCGGCGTGCCTTGCAGGCGGATCGACGCGGCGTCGAGGAAGCCGAACAGCAGGCAGGCGAACATGGCGTTGACCGGTTTCCATTTGGCGAAGATCAGCGCGGCCAGCGCGATATAGCCCTTGCCGGCGGTCATGTCCTTCACGAAGCCGCCATTCTGCACCATCGACAGATAGGCTCCGGCAATGCCGGTGAGCACGCCGGTGCAGATCAGCGCCCGATAGCGCAGCCAGGCGACTGATATGCCGGCGGTGTCGACCGCGGCCGGGTTCTCGCCGACGGCGCGCAGGCGCAAGCCGAAGCGGGTGCGAAACAGCACCCACCAGGTGAACGGCACGGCCAGGAAGGCGAGATAGACCAACACGGAATGGCCGGAGATGAGTTCCGAATAGATCGGCCCGAGAATCGGAACGCTCCTGAGCGCCTCCGCGCCCGGCCAGATGATTGCCTCGAAGCGCTCGCCGGCAGCCAGCGCCGGCGTGCGCCCGCCTTGCTGGAACCAGGCCTGGCCGAGCATGATCGTCGATCCGGCGGCAATGAAATTGATCGCGACGCCGGAGACGATCTGGTTGCCGCGATGGGTGATCGAGGCAAAGCCGTGGATCAGCGCGAAGGCGACCGAGATGAGGATGGCCATGCCGAGGCCGAGATAGGCCGAGTGGAAGACCGAGGCGGCGGCCGCACCGGCGAAGGCTCCGACAAGCATCTTGCCCTCGAGCCCGATGTCGAAGACGCCGGCCCGCTCCGAATAGAGGCCGGCGAGGCAGGCGAGCAGCAAGGGGACCGAAAGGCGGATGGTCGAGTCCAGGACCTGCACGATAGCGTTGAAGAAATCCATCTCAGGCGCCCTTCCCCTTGACCGCTTCCATACCGACTGATCTCGGGCTGAGCGAGGCGAACAGCGCCTGGACATAGGGCCGGAACATATGCTCGAGCGCGCCAGCGAACAGGATCACGAGGCCCTGGATGATGACGATCATGTCGCGGCTGATCGCCGGCATCTCGAAGGCGAGCTCGGCGCCGCCCTGGTAGAGCATGCCGAACAGGACCGCCGCCAGCACGATCCCGACCGGGTGCAGGCGTCCCATCAGGGCCACCGCGATGCCGACGAAACCGGCGCCCGAAACGAATTCGAGCGCGACATTGTGCTGGTCGCCCATCGTCGGGTTGAGCGCCATCATGCCGGCCAGCGCGCCCGAGATCATCATCGCAATGATGATGATGCGGATCTCCGAAATGCCGGCATAACGCGCCGCTTTCGGGCTGTGGCCATAGGTGCGCATCTCGTAGCCGAGCTTCGTGCGCCAGATCAGCACCCACACCAGAAAGGCCATGGCTAGCGCCAGCAGGGAACTGACGTTGAATGGCGCCGAACGGATTTTAGCGCCGAACAATTCGATGACCCAGTTGAGCTTCGGCAATTGCGCGCCTTCGAGGAAGGTGCGCGTCTGCGGCGCCATCGAGCCGGGCGGCTTCAGCATCCCCACCAGCGCATAGACCATGACGCTGGCGGCGATGAAGTTGAACATGATGGTGGTGATGACGATATGCGAGCCGCGCTTGGCCTGCAGATAGGCCGGGATCAGCGCCCACAGCGCGCCCATCGCCGCGGCGGCGATAATGGCGATCGGGAAGGTCAGCCACCAAGGGAGCAGGCTGTCGAAGGCCAGGCAAACGATGCCTATGCCGAGACCGGCGATGTAGCCCTGGCCCTCGCCACCGATGTTGAACAGGCCGCAATGCGCCGCAACCGCCACCGAAAGCCCACTGAAGATGAAGGTGGTGGCATAGAAAAGGGTGAACGCGATGCCTTGGCCGCGGCCGAAGGCACCCTCGACCAGGATGACGGCTGCACGCAGCGGGTTCTCGCCGACCAATATGACGACGAAGCCGGCGACGACGAATGCGACGAACAGATTGATCAGCGGGATCAGCACGTAATCGGCCCAGGCCGGCAGCTTGGCATAGGGGGTGCTCACTCGGCGGCCTCCCGGTGCTCGACGCCGGCCATCAGCAGGCCGAGCTCGCCCTCGGTCGCGTCGGGGCCGCGTTCGCCGACGACGCGGCCGGCAAACATCACCAGGATGCGGTCGGACAGCGAGCGGATCTCGTCGAGCTCGACCGAAACCACCAGCACCGCCTTGCCCTGGTCGCGCATGGCTATGAGGCGCTTGTGGATGAATTCGATGGCGCCGACATCGACGCCGCGTGTCGGCTGGCCGACGATCAACACGCCGGGATCTTGTTCCATTTCCCGCGCCAGCACGATCTTCTGCTGGTTGCCGCCGGAGAAATTGGCGGTCTTGAGGCGGCAGTCCGCCGGGCGGATGTCATATTTGACGATCTTGTCCCTGGCATCGTTACGGATGGCATCGATGTCGAGGAACGGCCCCTTCAGATAGCGCGCGTCGTCCTGATAACCGAGGATCGAATTCTCGTTCTCCTCGAAGGCCAGCACGAGCCCGACATGATGGCGGTCCTCCGGCACATGGGCAAGGCCGCGCTCGCGCAACTCGCCAGGGTAGGCGGCGCCGGTGAGGTCGATCGGCTTGCCGTCGAGCATGACCGAGCCCGAAACGGCATGCCTGATGCCGGAAATCGCCTCGAGCAATTCGGACTGCCCGTTGCCGGCGACGCCGGCAATGCCGACGATCTCGCCGGCATGGACGTCGAAGGAGACGTCGTCGACCATGGTGACGCCGCGGGAATCCTTGACCGTCAGGTTCTTGACCGCGAGCTTGACGCCGCCGGCCTTCGCCTCGCCCTTTTCGACGCGCAGCAGCACGCGCCGGCCGACCATCAGCTCGGCCAGCTCCTCGACCGTGGTCTTCCTGGTTTCGCGTGTCGCCACCATGGTGCCTTGGCGCATCACCGAGACCGTGTCGGTGATCGCCATGATCTCGCGCAGCTTGTGGGTGATCAGCACGATCGTCTTGCCCTGCTCCTTCAGCTGCCTGAGGATGCGGAACAGATGGTCGGCCTCGGCCGGCGTCAGCACGCCTGTCGGCTCGTCGAGGATCAGGATCTCGGCGCCGCGATAGAGCGCCTTGAGGATTTCGACGCGTTGCTGCAGGCCGACCGGCAACTCCTCGATGATGGCGTCGGGATCGACTTCGAGCCCGTATTCGCGCTCGAGCCGCTCCAGCTCGGAACGCGCCTTGGCAATGCTCTTCTTCAGCAGCGCATCGCTTTCGGCGCCGAGAATGACGTTTTCCAGCACCGAGAAATTGTCGACCAGCATGAAATGCTGATGCACCATGCCGATGCCGAGCGCGATCGCATCGTTCGGCGTCTTGATCGATGCCGGCTGGCCGCCGACACGGATCTCGCCGGAATCGGCCTGGTAGAAACCATAGAGGATCGACATCAGCGTCGACTTGCCGGCGCCGTTTTCGCCGACGATGCCATGGATAGTGCCGCGCATAATCTCCAGATTGATGTCGCGGTTGGCGCGCACGGCGCCAAAGCTCTTGTCGATGCCGATCAGCTCGATTGCGGCTTGCGCCATGCAGCCTGTTCCCACTGTTATTTTTTTACCGCTTGGTCAAACGCCTAGCATGACGCCCGGTCTGTGCCAATTGGGTCCCTACCAATTGGCCGGAGCAGGGTTCACTCTCGACAAATCCCGCCATGCTTGTCAATTTCCAACGTGGCCGCACCCTGCACAATCGCCTGATCGAGGATTTCAAATGACCATGCCCGAGGACCGGCTGACGACGCTGGAAATCCGCGCCGCCGAGCAGGAGAAGATCATCGAGGAACTGTCCGGCCAGATCGCCGAGCAGTGGAAGGTGATCGAGCGCATGCAGCGCAAGCTGGACGCGCTGGCCGAGCGCTTCCTGGCGCTGGAGGAACAGGCCGCGCCCGACGTGCCGGTGACCAAGCCGCCGCACTGGTGAGGCGAGCAACGGTTATAGGCTGGGCCTTCGCGACATCAGCAACATGGGTGCGCAATCTTGTTCGAACGTTTCGACCGTCATCCAGCCGAGCGCCGCATAGAAATCGCGCGCCTGCCAGGTATAAAGATAGAATTCGACAACGCCGGCCGATGCTGCGCGCGCTTCGGTCGCCCTAACCAGTGCCGTGCCGATCCCTTGGTGCTGGTGCTTCGGAGCGACAGCCAGCCCGGCTAGCCATGGTCAGTTCATGCGCCAGCTCCAGTTCACGGCGGACCAGCAAACACGTACCGACTGGGACATCACCGATCCGGGCAACCAGGGAAGTCTCGAATCCGTCACCAGCCAGCAGCTTGCGAAGGCCGGCGGTGTCATCTTCGAGCGTCCTTGCGGTGCCATCAAAAAAGGCGGCAAGGCGCAATTGCGCGACTGCCTCAACATCGCGCTCGCGCATCGGTTCGACTGTCGGCTGCATCTGCGTCCCGGGGGGGTTGATGGTTCACCGGCGTTTGCCAAAACAAAACCGCCGGGACCACGCCCGGCGGTTCGCAATCAGCGCCGGCGGATCAATACGGGCAGGCATTGTCCGACATGTAGTCGTGCACCTTGATGGTGCCGGCGATGATGTCGGCCTTGGCTTTTTCGACCGCCGCTTTCATCGCATCGTCGACAAGCGCCTTGTTGTTGTCGTCCATGGCGTAGTCGACGCCGCCTTCCTTGAGGCCGAGATCGTTGACGCCCGCCGTGAACTTGTCGTTCTTGGCATCCATGAAGGTGTTGTAGACGGCAACGTCGACGCGCTTGACCATCGAGGTCAGAACCTTGCCGGGCTGCAGGCCGTTCTGGTTGGAATCAACGCCGATGCCGAGCTTGCCGGCGTCGGCCGCTGCCTGCAGCACACCGACACCGGTGCCGCCCGCCGCTGCGTAGATTACGTCGGCGCCCTGGTCGATTTGCGTCTTGGCGATCTCGCCGCCCTTGGCCGGATCGTTCCAGGCTGCCGGCGTATCGCCGGTCATGTTCTGGATGACGTCGGTAGCCCCGGCCGCCTTGGCGCCGCCGACATAGCCGCAGCCGAACCTGCGGATCAGCGGAATATCCATGCCGCCGACGAAGCCGACCTTCTTGGTCTTGGAAGCCATCGCCGCCATCACGCCGACGAGGTACGAGCCTTCCTGCTCCTTATAGACCAGGGAGCGGACATTGGGCTTGTCGACGACCATGTCGATGATGGCGAATTTGGTGTCGGGGAACTCGGTTGCGATCTTGTCAAGCGCGTCAGCCCACGAGAAGCCCGCCATGACGATCGGGTTGCGGCCGTCCTCGGCGAAACGGCGCAGCGCCTGCTCGCGCTGGGTGGCGTTGCTGACCTCGAATTCCACATAGGGGATGCCGGTCTCGGTCTTGAACTTTTCAGCGCCGTGGAAGGATGCCTCGTTGAACGACTTGTCAAACTTGCCGCCGAGATCATAGAGGATCGCGGGTTGAATGTCCGCGGCGAAGGCCGGAAGAACCATTGCAGCTGCGGCCATGAGGCCGAGAACGATACGTTTCATGTGATCCACACCCCTGTCGGTTATTTGTCCATTATGCACCGCATGCCGGCCCGGTTCTCCGGCAGGCATACGGTGTCGGGCAGGAGTGTCTTCCTCCCGCTTCGAGTCAATCTGGCACGGCCCGAAACAAAATTCACGTGGAATTTTGACCCTTTGGAAAAGCATGGCGCCGCATCGCGGCGCCACAGCATATTCCTTGCGTCAGGGGCATAAAATCAGGCGGAGACGGCGGCCGGCATGGCGCAGGTGACGCCGGTTCCCTGCAGGCCGCAATAGCCGTAAGGGTTCTTCGCCAGATATTGCTGGTGGTCTTCCTCGGCGAAGTAGAATTCCGGCGCCGGCGCGATCTCGGTGGTGATCTTGCCGCGTCCGGCACCGCGCAGCGAAGCCTCGTAGGCATCGCGCGAGGCGAGCGCCGCCTGGTACTGCGCGTCGTTGAACGTATAGATCGCCGAACGGTAGGTGGTGCCGACATCATTGCCCTGGCGCATGCCTTGCGTCGGGTCGTGGCTTTCCCAGAACAGCTTCAAGAGCTCGGCATAGGACACGATCTTGGGATCGTAGACGACGAGCACGACTTCGGCATGGCCTGTCAGGCCCGTGCAGGTTTCCTGATAGGTCGGGTTGGGCGTGACGCCGCCGGCATAGCCGGCCGCCGTGACCCATACGCCCTCGACTTGCCAGAACAGGCGCTCGGCGCCCCAGAAGCAGCCCAGCCCGAACATCGCCGTTTCCATCCCTTCGGGATGAGGACCCTTGAGCGGCCTGTTCGAGACAAAGTGCTTCGATGCGGTCGGGATCGGCCGGTCGCGGCCGGGCAACGCCTCGGAGGGTTTCGGCAGGTTGAGCTTCTTGTTCAGCATGTCGCTGAGAAACATGTGTGGCTTCCTTTTCTTCTTGGTTGAGCCTTCCTGGTGCGGGAACACCGGGTCAGGCTGGAAATGTCAGGTTGCGGCGAACCGCCCGCTGGGGCGCTGCCGCCTGTAACCGATGGCATAAAGAATGAACGCCAGCACCGCGAACACGGCAAAGCCGGGCTGGCTGAGCACCCAGGCGATGGCACCGTCCCACAGCAGCGGGTTGACCTTGTCGCGGACGAAGCTTTCGAAGGCGCTGCGCGTATCCGGCGAAACCGCGAGCCAGCTGGTGTTGAGCGGAGTCATCACCAGCGCCGAAGCCGCCACCGAGCGGGTCGCATCGAGCACGGCCATGATGACCGAAACCGAAAGCGCGATCATTGCGGCAAGACGGAAGATAAAGCGGAACATCCGGACCCTTCCTCCCCAGGAGTTTATCAGAATGTCGTGTGGACTGTTAAATAGGATCTGCGTGCTTTATCCGCAATCGCGACACGTGAAGTTGAACCCGCGACCGCCGGTTCGCCGGAACCGGTGGCGCGCCGGACGGCAAGCACACCTCCGCCGATCGTTTCGATAGGCTCCCAACGGGTGCTCCGATAACATGGGCTGAGCATCCCTATCCGGCAAAGCGAATAGACTGCCGTTATGTCTTGGCATTCGGCACCGGATCGACTAGATGAGCCCCGCGCCTGTTGCTTTGACGGCTCGGGTGCGGGGAAAGGGTATCCGCTGGTTGACGGCGCCCACGGCCGGAATTCCGGCCGGAATCCCAAAGGAGATGCATCTCCCCAACCCGCGCGGCGAAACCGGCCGCGTCGAAAATGCTAAAAGGACGGAGAGGTGGCCGAGTGGTTGAAGGCGCACGCCTGGAAAGTGTGTTTACGGGAAACCGTAACGCGGGTTCGAATCCCGCTCTCTCCGCCAATTATTCAAAATATACCAACAAAATCAAATGCTTAACAAAAAGCGGTTGTTTAAACCCGCAATCCTACCAACATGGGAATATTTTCCTATTTGACCCGTCCGTCAGGCGGCGAGCGAAGCGACTTGCCCGGAAGGAACTCCGGCGTCCACTCTCGGCCAACCCGTGTCCGCCAAGCCGACTTGAGAGGGCGCACCTCCAGTTTTTGATATGGCTAATGCCCAAGGGTTAAAAGCCATACACGGGGCTGGGTACGATTACGATCAATCAAACAGCGCCGCCGCCCCGAAAAGCACACCCCGACTTCCTATCAGCCACATAAGCGACTCCTTGCTTGGCGACCTGTCAGGACTCGGCGGCGATATCGACGTGGCCAGATGGAACACCTCCATATTCCCAAACTGGCTCGCGATAGCGCCTAGTTCTGATGCACGTTGACTCCGCGCGGCCAAGCTCGCCCCTCGCGACTCCTTCCCGCGCCCAACCCGTGAGACTCACCGGCGCAAGCGGACTCACGACCCCACCACACCCAGCGCAGTCTGACCAGAGAGACTAAAGCGCAAATAGCCAACGTATTCACGAGTAACTGGTATGGCTTTAACAAAGTGTGATGAATGTACCGGGTGACCACACCAGGGACAAATCAGGGACACATGGGATTTTCGCGAAAATAAATCCCGTGCACCCCATGACCCGGCCGTATTATATTGTTCATGCGGAAAGATGTTCCGTGTCATATTTGAGTTGGAGCTAGCAATGACTACATTTATCAGGCGCGCCGAAGTAGAGCGGCGAACCGGGCTAAAGTCTTCGTCGATCTACGAGCGGATGGCCGCTGGCGATTTTCCGAGGCCGATTCGGATCGGCCCGAAGGCAGTGGCTTGGGACGAAACTGAGATTGCGGATTGGCAGGCGGAGCGCCTCGCGAAGCGCGATGCTTCGGCAGCGGCGTAAGGAGGAAACAAAATGGCCGACGAAACTTCTCACACTTTTCTTCAAAAGGTCGCCCCTGCTCCGCAGGCCCCGGCGCCCACCACTCCTTCGAGAGACAAATACTTCGAGTCTTTCGTCGACTTCGCCGCGGACAAGGATCTCCGTGAGGCCGCGCACAACAGGAACGAAATCGCGTCGTTCGCGAAAGAACCGTGGCGCACCGAGATACACGAAGCCCATCAGCGCGATCTGGAACTCCATCGCGAAACACAGGCAATGCAACGGCGTATCAAGGCCGCAGGCGCGCCGCACATCCTCGTAGCCCTCGCCGGCGAAAATACTGAGGTGAGAGATTACTTGATCGGGCTGATGGCGGCTCGCGGCCTCGAGGGGAAATGACGCCGTGGGCAAAAAGCAAACCGAGCACCTCGTCCAGTGCATACTTCGAGGTCTTCGGCTTCCGCCGGGGGCCGGAGAAAACGTCGGGCAGCAAGTGGCGGCGCATCTTGCGGGATCGGAAACCGTCCCCGCCGTGCTTCGGGCGCTCTCCCTGCTGTCGGAGGGGTGGCGGACCGCCGAAGCCGAGTTCCGCCGGCAGGTGATGGCGCACACGGACGAATGGCTCGCGGAGCTGGCCGCTATGCCAGAAGTCGAGCGGCTGGGTGCGGCGTTGGCGACGATGAGGGCGCTCGGCCACGAGATGCCTCCCCGCTTGGTCGAGTTGCTTGGCGAGTTGACCGACATGGCCGAGCGGGAATTAGAGCGGCGGGGCCAACTCGTCGCCGGCGCCGAAGTACATTGAGATGCGTGGGACGCGACATCTCCCTGCGCTCGCGGCCCTCTCTTTTTCAGTGATGGTGATTTTGTGGATCGTGCTGTCGAGATGAAAGGAGCCGAAAGGGTGGCAACGATAATCAATCTGAATGAAGTGCGGGCAAAGCGGCGGAGGCCGCCCGATCCGCGGGTCGATGAGGCGTTCGTGGCAGCGTGGGAGTCCATCTTCGAGGCGCTGGAGCTGGTCGAGACCATTCAAACGCCGAGGACGGCGCGAGCGAGAGAACTGCTCCTGCGGGGATTGGCCGTGATGCTTGAAAGGGAAAACAGGAGGCTGGGCCAGTGCATGAGATGATGAAGGCGGCGGAGGCGATGGAGTGGGAAGTGGTGGGGCCGCTCACGGAGGAGGATATGGGGGCGCTGACGGCGAAGGCCGAGGCGGAGTGGAGGGCGTTTGAGCGGGGGCAAGAAAAGACGACGGGGGGCGGTAACGGGCCGCTTGTGAAGATGTTTGCGGAGCGGCTGGCGATAAAGCAGCAGGCGTCCGCCGCCGCCCCAGCCAAGACAGCGGACGCCTCGGCGGACCTTAGCCGGGTGAGAAATCCCAGCGGAATTGTGCCTTCGCTGGACAATGCGGTGATGGCGATACGGAAGCTCGGGGTCGTGTTTCGGTTTGATGAGTTCCGACAAAAGGTGGTCTGCGAGGGCTTGGAAGGGCGGGTCGGCGTGACGATGGATGACATTGTGCTGCATGTCCGGAAGGCCGTGATCCAGACGCTTGGCTTCGATCCCGAGCCAGCGCACACACGGGATGCGATCCGCCTTCTGGCACAAGAGAACTCCTTCAACCCGGTGCTCGACTTCATCGACGCTCAGCAATGGGATGGAGGGCTAAGAATAGACGAATGGCTCATTCGCTATGTTGGCGCCGAAGACAACGAGTTGAACCGGGCATTTGGGCGAGCGGTCCTCGTCGCGGGCGTTCGGAGAGCGCGCCGACCCGGCAGTAAATTTGATTGTGTTTTGGTGCTTGAAGGTCCGCAGGGGCGCGGTAAGTCGAGCGTACTGAAAATCATGGCAGGCGGCGAAGATTTCTTTTCCGATGAGATCGCTATCGGCGTTAGCTACAAAGAACAGCAGGAATTAATTTCTGGAAAGTGGATTGTCGAACTTCCCGAACTGGCCGGACTAAACCGGGCGGAGGTTAGTCGGGTTAAGCAGTTCATCACAAAGACGCACGATCGGGCGCGAGGGGCGTTCCAGCGCTCAGTGGAGGAGATGCCTCGGCGCTGCATTTTCGTCGGCACCACTAATGACTCTCAGTACCTCCGCGATGCGACGGGGAACCGGAGGTTTTGGCCGGTGACGGTGGGCAAGATTGATCTGAAGGGGCTGGCGGAAGATATGCCCCAGCTTTGGGCCGAGGCTGCGATGGCGGAACGCGAGGCCCCCGATCCGATTTCGATCCCCGAGAGGCTGTGGGCGGCGGCTGCGGAACGGCAGGCCGAGCGCGTGGCGGGCGATCCGTGGGAGGACGTGCTGCTGAGCGCCTTGCCCGCGTATGCGAAAGTTGCGGAAGGCGAGCTTCGGATATCCACTCAGACGGTCTTCGAGAAGATCATGAACATGGAAATGCGATTCGCGCGTATGGCGGACTACCGGCGCCTGGGCGATTGCATGCGGCAGCTTGGCTGGAGTGGACCGAAGGTCCTCCGGCTCGATGGCGCTAACGTGAAGGGCTACTGGAAAGCGCCTCAGAAGTTGAGCGGGTGATATGGCGCTACCGGTGTAACCGGTCGCTACCGGTAGCGCCTATAGACTTTCCCGGCGGAACATCCCAACCCAACAATGGTCAATGGACCGGTAGAACCGGTAGAACCGGTAGAAGCCGTTCAGAAACAACGATTTAATGCGCTACCACCCCGCTACCGCATCTACCGCTTTAATGGGCAGGTCGGCCCAAAACGAGGACGAAATGACTGACACTGAAATCAGCCCGGCGCTGCGAAAGCTGCTGGACATCATGACATCGCCGGAGGTGCCGCTTGCGCGCTCCATCGACGCCGCTAAGGCCATCATTGAGTACGAGGCCCCGCCCGAGGTGTTCGACCTCACTTACCAGTTCCTCATGGGGGTAGCGGAGGACCCAAAGCAGGGCGTGGGCTTGCAATTGAAAGCGCTGGAATTGCTTCGCAAGGTCGAGGCGCGGCGCGTGTCGCCCGGAACGACCAAGGGCGCAGACCCGATGGAAGGGCTGGGGAAGCGGTTGGAAGATGCGCGGCTGAGGGCGGAGGCGAAGCGGAAGGCGACGATTTAGGCCATGAAGCGCGTGGAGTCTGTCAAGCTCCTCCGATGGGCTCCAGCCAGCGTCTCGACTGTCTTGTGGCTATCTCTAAAAAGTCAGAAGATCGCCCCAGCTTAATTGTGGGAGGGGCGGTTGATAAGCGAATCAAATGTCAAGAAGTGGGTCTTCAATTTTGTGCTGCATTCCCTGTGGGCTGCGGCGTTCTTATATCTTTGGAACAACGGAAACCTGCACCCTGAGAGTTGGAGCGGGATTGGGGTGTCGCTAACGGCTCTTGAAATGTCCATTGTCATCCTAGGCTTAGCAGGTTTCGGCTTTGTCTCGGTGATCGCAGAGAAGGTTGCAATTGCAGCGGCCAAGCCTGCCGCTGATGGAGCGGCGCGCGAAATTGCGACAAAGATTGCGGCTCAAGTGGCGGAAGAACGTGTTAGGATTGAACTGCCCTCAATGGTGCGTCGTATCCTTGAGGAGCAGGAGAAAACAGAACAGGTTCTCGGCAGCGCCGCATCGACTCACGATCAAACGCTGCAAAACGCGATCAATTCGCTTGGCAAAGAATGACCATGTACAGATCTCCTAACGAAGATGAAATCATCAGAGACGTGCTCTCTCGTGCGCCGACGAACATCAAAGAGATGATCTCTCGGCTGGGGCTTGTGTATGTCGAGAGGCCGATGGAAGACGGGCTTTCGGGAGCCATCGACTTTGACGGACTACAGTACGTCATATCGGTGAACGAAGCAGAAGCGGAGCAGCGTAAGCGTTTCACAGCCGCTCACGAGCTAGCCCATTATCTGCTTCACCGTGATCTGATGAAGGAAAGGCGCCACCTCGACAGATTGTTCGATGAGGCTGCCAATCGGAACCCGACCGAGCCGCTTACATACCAACACGAAATGCAAGCGAACCAGTTTGCCGCTCGCCTCCTCATGCCAAAAGCCACCATCGAAAGCGAGATCGCGAAAGAAAACGATACGATCGAGGGATTGGCCCAGACGTTCGGAGTATCGCGTCAGGCGATGGAGTACCGGCTAGCAAACCTCGGATTGGCGAACAAAATTAGAGATCTGGCGGAGGCTTAATTTATTCATCCCGCCACTACCCGCCGCCCCCACCGTATCTCGACCAGTCGTCACCTCGGCATCGAGACGATCTCCAGCCGCACTGGCCCTCCCCGATCGCAACTCGTGCAAAAGAGCGCCCGCTCCACGGAGCTAAACAGCGCCCCCTTCCCATACCGCCGAATGAGTGCCTCGGGCTTCACCTGCGCATGATGGGAGCAGTTCTTGCACCACGCGCGAAGCGTGTGCCAGCTGCGCAAGTCACCAAGTGCCACGTCCAAGCCGGCGTGAATGCTGCCGTCCACGATGGTCTCGGGCGGCACGGTGGGCTCGCCCGGAGTGAGCAGCTTTTCCATCGTGTGATTGGCGTTGCGGTGGATAAGCAGCATCCCGGGCCGACGCCTGATTGCCGCCTGCCATCCCGCTTGTGACACGACGAAATCCGGTGAGCGCGAGATCGTTTCGACGAGCGCGGCCTCGTCCCGATCCCAGACCTCAATCCGAAAATTGTCCTCGGGAGTTTTCGCCATAGCTTCGCCAACCGAGCGCATGCCACGCTGGTCCCATTCCTTGATCCGCTGATGCACCTTGAATAGGGAACAAATTCCTAGCTGGTCAATGGCAGCTTGACATTTTGTTCTCATTTTGTTCACTGTAGCGCATGAGTGACGAAATCACGCTGCCCCGCCCCGAGATTTCCACCTCGCCCGGAGTCCAGCACCACATTTGCGAACACGCTCGCTGCACCAAGGATGCCGGATGGGGCTTCGCCAAGCCGAAGCAAACGCCGCACTGGTTTTGCTTCGAACACCGCGCCGAGGGCGAGCAGTTTCTCTAGGAGAACGCGGTCGTTGCCTTCAATTCGTTCAGGAGCTTGACAGCGCCGCCGATCAAATCGCGGATGCGTCTCGGGCCGATTTGCAAGTGATGCTTCGCCGCGCAGCGCTGTTGCTGCGGAACGTTGGCGGGCTGAGCCTGGAGCGCGCACCGAGGACATCCTCGCCGGGCTGGCGGCGGAGATGGGCAAAGGGAAGCTCGAACTGGTCGAGAGGATCGTGGATTGGATTGGCTCGACGAATGCGTATTTTGCCGGTGTCGTGTGCGCTAGTTGAGGAAAGCTGGTCGATGGCTACACGTGAACTAACCCCAGCCAAGCGATTTTTTCGAAACAAGAACGATCAATGTGATCGGTGAGGCTGGTATGGACATAAAAAACCAAAGCCAAAATCTGCGGCCGCGAAAGTATGCCACTATTGCCACAACCAGCGCAGAGACCACAGCACATCCGAAAAACAGGGTGTAGAAAGTCACTGTCTTCGGCTGATGTTCGTAGGCGAGGAATAGCCTATTAGCGCAATTGATCAATCCGAACACTACCACGAAGGCTAAGGTCAGGCCTGCAACTTTCATTTGTCTACTTCTTTTGCCTTTTTAGCGCGGCATGATTCTTGCCGCTAAGGAGCTATTCGGTCGTCCAGCCTTCTTAAGAGAACGGACGCCAATGACAGGTGGTCAAGGCATACGTCTATAGTGTCCGTCGAATTATCGTGTGCTCGCGGATTGCGGATGGCGGACATGGACCCGGCAAACATATGACGGAACCCTAGCTGCTCGTCCTTTTCGCTTATCGTGGCCAAGTCGGTCAGCATGATTTTCGCGTTCTTCTCATTGAAAGCGGCCATCATCAGGTTGAAGCCCGAGTCCTCAATGCCGGTAAGGTCCTTCACTTGATTGTCTACGTATTTTAACGCCTCGAAGGTCGCTTGGGCGAAGTGTCCATCATCGAAGAGTTTCTGAGAGACGCCGGCGATGTCAGGATGAATGTTACGTTCGTCGAAAGGGTGGACGCCCCGACTTTCGATAACAGCCGGACTACCAACATTTTTCGAAGATCGCGCGATCCGTTCGAAGGCCGCTAAGGCGATACTCATGGAAAGAGATTCGCCTTGATGCTTTTGAATATGGCGTCATAGGTCTCCTGCGAACCTTCGGTGGGCAGATTGATTTCGATCCGGACAGTGAGTGCTACGTCGCTCTTTGGGGGTCCAGACGAATGAGCAAGCGGCCCCGCGATTTCTTCCGCCCTTTCGTTGGCAACTCGATACGGGGCCGGAGCAGGCTTGGCCTTTTTCGTTGCCGCCGGCTTGCCGGGATTTGCCGCCCTAGGCCTTTGATTCACGGTCTCGTCTGTCCGGTAGCCAGCTAGCTCGCGGAGCGCCATAAACACCGCTGCCTGTCTACCCCCGATAGCTTCGCTCGTTTTATCGGAGCTTCGGAAGTAGCCGATCAATTGATCCTTGGTCATCGTCCAAGCATCATCAGCGCGAAGTTCAAAAAGGTCCGCGTAAGCCTTTTTTACAAGAGCGGCAAAGGCAGCTTGGAACTCAGTCTCGTCATGTCTGGTAAGGACTTCGTGGCCCTCATTGGTGCGCTTACCCTCTACGTCTATGAGACCGAGGAACTGCAAGACGTTGATGACATAGCTTTCATTTTTTGACGCAAGGCCCAATCTCTTTACCGTATCGGATGTGATCGTCGCTGGAAAGTTCTTGCGCAGAAAACCGATCATCTGCGTGATGTTTCCAGCACCAGATATATATGGATGCGATGCCATTTAGAGCCCCTCAATCTAAAGGACCTCAAACTCTACCGACTCTTGTCCGAGGTCAACGATCCTCCATTCGCATTCACCGATTTTCTGTGCGCCGAGAAGTTCAGCTTAAGGGGGCAGCGTGCTTGATGCGCTGTACAGTGCCAACACTCACGCCGTGCTTCGCCGCGATTGCCCTAACGCTGCCGTGGTCGCGGGCGATTGCCTCCTCAGTCGAGGTTGAGATGCGGGGGCGACCCAACTTTTTACCCTTCGCCTGCGCTTGCGCGAGGCCCGACTTGACGCGCTCGCTGATCATCGCGCGCTCGAACTCCGCAAACACGCCCATCATCTGAAACATGGCCTTGCCTGCCGGGGTGGTCGTGTCGATGCCTTGCTGGTGGAGGAAGAGATCGACGCGGAGCGCGTGGAGGTCGGAGAGGAACGCGACAAGGCCCTGAAGCGAGCGGCCCAATCGGTCAACGCTCCACGCCATCACGACGTCGAAGCGCCGGCGGGCAGCGTCTTTGCAGAGCGCGTCAAAGGCTGGGCGCTTGGCGCTGGCTCCGCTGACGCCATGATCGCGGTAGACTTGTACAATTTCCCACCCCGTGCGACTCGCGACTTCTCGAAGCTCGCGCTCTTGTCGGTCGGTGGTTTGCTGGTCGGTGGATACGCGGAGGTAGAGTGCGGCACGCATAAGGTTCGCCCCTTCGATGATGTGGGCCTAGCGTTCAACTAGACGGCGCGCTTTCGCGAGCCGCCCAGCGGAACGTTGGCGATGGGCCGTTAGATGGTCAGTTCAAACTCAGTCGCGGCCTTCGCGGCAAGCGATGCCTCATGGGCAGTCCGGGCTTGGGCGTCGAGACGGTCGCGTTTCGTGGCGGGAAGCCCGGTGAAAAGTCCCATGAGGAACTTGTTCCGGTCTTTCGCGTCGGTCTGCTCATATCGGGCCTTATTGTCGGGGCTGAGTGCGTTGCGGACCATCTGGCGGATAAACCGAACGTGTGGTTCTTCGGCCGGGCCAGCCGTTCGCCCGATGGCACCCTCGATCAGCCGTTTGCGCTTGGCGTCGAAAGCGGCGCTGGCCGCCTCCTGGCTCTTCGCGCCCGCGTATGCGTCCTGAAGGGACTGGAGGGCGAAGCCCATGAGGTACTCGACCGAGGCGTCTGGAAGGGCTTGGCCGTCCAACGTCCATTTGCCTTTTTCAACGGCCAAAGTGGCCTCGCCCAAATTGCCGAACTCGCGATGTGAAAACGTGCGCGTGACTTGCATAGGTGTATCTCCGTTCAATGGTGCGGCTGAACCGCGTTAAGTAGCTGAATTTACTCGAAAAACGTCGCTCTGCCATGCACGGCAGTCAAGCGCTAATGTGCAAAAAACAAATGGTTTTTGAACGTAAAATAGAGAGGCTGAGAAGCCCGGATTTCCGGGCTTTCGGGACCCGCATTTCGTAGGGGTTTTTTGAACACGCATCGTGCGGGCTGCGGATCGGATCGGGAGGCCTGGGCATGGCTCAACGTGGCGCGTTGCCGATCATGGCGGATGGCGGGCGGGTTGGCCGGCGGGGGCGTGGACGGGCCGTGTACGCGCGTTCAACGCATTGGCGCACCGAATGACCGGGGCAACGTCGGCGCGCGTTGTGGGCCATGTGCGGGGCGCATATCGATATGGCTTTTGAGGACCCCACCCCCCTCATTTCCAATGGTCGCAGAGGGGCTTTCGCTGATGGCACCCCCGGCCATCCCCCCAACCACGTCCCTCGCAAATTTTGCGAAGATTTTCAGGACGCCGGTTTTGCTGCTGGCCGGTCCTTTGAGCCATCAACTAGCTCGCGCACACA
The DNA here is from genome assembly GCF_040318195.1 of Mesorhizobium sp. M1273. NCBI lineage: Bacteria > Pseudomonadati > Pseudomonadota > Alphaproteobacteria > Hyphomicrobiales > Phyllobacteriaceae > Mesorhizobium > Mesorhizobium sp. M1273. The sequence continues at coordinate 154,316 of NZ_JAMYLV010000004.1, forward strand.
TGCAATGAGCTCGGCGAGATCGGCGCTGCCGGTGTCGGTTTCCATTCGTGATTTCAACAGTTCTAGAGAATGAACCTTTTTTGCAAATTCAAACCGTTGGCCGCTTACCTCCGAGCAAACCCGTTTGATAAGCTTTGCCGCATCGACTTTGGCAAGCCATAGCGGCTCTGCTGGATCACCATTGAAAACTTTGTGGGCCTTGAAGTCTTTGTCTCCGCCCAACTCCAGTAGGCGTTCCTCGATCTGTTTGCGTATTTCGGCTAGATCTAAGTCAGGAACGTGCGCGACCAACAAATCGGCTATTGCCGAAGGGTCGAGCAGGTAGCACTCGAAATGCCGACGAGGAAGCAGATGGATATTTCCTGCCGATCGCCGCAACAGATCGTCTTTCTCACGGTCTGAGAGCTCTTCAAGATCGAAGCCGAAGGTTACTGACTTAACGAGGGGCGTAGCCGCGCGGCTAAGGCGCTCATAAATTTCAAGCACCAACTCCAACCGAGTACCTGTCTTACTAAAGTCTCCTGTGGCGATCACTGGTACGAACATGGTCGAGCGAGGCATAGGGGCGACTGCTTGCGTATAGATGTACGGAAAGCAGAGTTCCTCGGTGGGTCCCTCTACCCAAATGATCCGCTCCACCGCAAACACATCGGTCATTGAAATACCAAGTTGGCCCGTGACCTGACGCAAATCCTCTAAGTTGTTGAGGTCGACAGGCGTCACCGAAGACTCAAAACCAACCTTACGGATAAAATGCACTGTCGAAGGTGAGCTTGCACTCAGAACTTCGGGGGAGTGAGTTGAGATAATGTACTGATGCTGCGGGTAGTTAGTTTGCAGGATACGCAGAAGCGTTTTTGCCGCTGCGGGGTGTAGGAAACTGCTGATCTCATCCACAACGATAACCGCCTCGCGCAGCGTCATCGCCACCGTTAGGATCGCGATGGCCTGGGCAACGCCAGTACCAGAATTATTCAGGCCGACACTTAGCTCTGGGTGTTCCTGTTGGTCGATTGGCCAAACAAGTATCTCCAAGTCCCCTTGCTGCGTATAGCGCACACTCAAGTTCCGGATCGTAGAGAATATTTCTCGTACGTGCGCTACCAGCCTTCTGAAAACGTCTGTACGCTCTCCTTGCAGTTGGTTTAGCACTGCCGGCAAATTGTTCGCAGAGCCATTAAGACGATCTGGGTATTCGATTCCGCCACGCCCCAAACTGAAGCGCTGGGCGTCAAACATGAAAACATTATCTCTCCAGATAGTGTTTACTAGAACATGAGAATTATCTGGCCCGATATTTCCCTGCATGTATACAATTTTTCCATCCTGAATAGTGAAAAGGGCAGATGGGCTCTGCGGAGTTCTTGTAATGTCGCTAAATGGAAAAAAGGCGACATGCTCCCCGTTAACACTTTTCTTTATGACCAATACTACATTTGGTGATAATATCGTGTCATTGACCAATCTCTGAATAGCAGATGGTTCTGTAGCGCCAAAATTTATATATATGTGGTTGGCTGGTGCTCTCAGCCAAGCGGTTTCGATATCGCTGCCGCTCAAGGATACCGATATAGTCTGTCGGGACACCCCTAGCCGCTCCGGTAAATATGCATCTAGGCTCTTGTGAGGAAAGTTCTCAAGATTGTACAATGATCGGAGAATTGCACTTTTTCCTGCATTGTTCTCTCCAACAATGATATTGATTCCGGGCTGTAATTCTACCATCCCGGTGTCGGCAAAGCTGCTATAGTTGGCAAGCTGAAATCGATCGATCCTCATGTGTGCTCCCTCGCTGAGCTGCAATCAATCATTATGCCATACGCGGCACAAGCCGCGCGGCCTCAGCTTTTCCGTCTTCCTGGATTTGGCGGGGCAATCGGAGTTGCAAACTCGCGCATCAACTATCCCAAACTCATGCGCTGACTCGGACCTTTGTTGGCGCGGTGCTGCAATATCCTGCCCACGCATTCATTAGCCGCCGGCGCTTCTCCAGCATGTCGCCCCGCTGATAAGCCGCCTCCGTCTTGTCAGACAGGACGTGCGCCAGTGCCGCCTCTGCGATTTCGCGCGGGAAGTTTGAACTCTCGGCCGCCCAGTCACGAAACGTCGAGCGGAAGCCATGGACGGTCAGGCCCTCCATTCCCTCCATACCTCGGAGGAGTTCGAGCATCGCCATATTGCTGAGTGGCCTGCCGGTGCGGGCGCCGGGGAAAAGGTAGGGACTGTCCGCCTCTCGCGGAACGCTCTTCAAAATCTCGATCGCGCGATCCGAAAGCGGGACGCGGTGCGGACGGCTTGCCTTCATGCGGACAGCCGGGATCGTCCAGAGCTTGTTGGCGAAATCAACTTCGCTCTCCATCACCCCGATAGCCTCACCTGTGCGCACAGCGGTCAAGATAGTGAACTCAAGCGCACGAGCCGAGTTGGTTCCCATTGACCGGAGCTGAGACATGAAAGCGGGAAGGTCCGCGTACGGCATAGCCGCGTGGTGCTCGACCTTGGCGACCTTCGACCGCGCCGGGAGCAGCTTATCGAGATGGCCGCGCCACCGGGCCGGGTTGTCACCGCTCCGATAGTGTCGGGCCTTCGCCCAATCGAGTACCAATTCGACGCGACCTCGGACACGAGTGGCTGTTTCGGTTTTCGTGGTCCAGATCGGCTCTAGGATTTGCATGACGTGCGCGGTGTCTACCTTCGCCACCGGCAGATCTCCAATCACCGGCCATGCATAGGTCGCGAGCGTATTGCGCCACTGCTCCGCATGTTTCGCGTTCTTCCACCCAGCGGAGTGCGCTGCTATGTAGCGCTCCGAGGCCTGCTTGAACGTCACGCGCTTGGCATCCTCTGCCCGACGAGTGGCCTTGTTCTCCTTCCGCTCCTCTATTGGGTCTATTCCATCGGTGACCTTCTGCCGTGCCTCCCTCGCCTTATCTCGGGCCTCTTTCAGGGAACGGGTGTTAATGTCACCGAGCCCCATGTATCGGGCTTTGCCGGCGAGCATGAAGCGGAAGAGCCACGACTTGGTGACGTCGCCGTCTTGCGCACCCTTCGCAGTGCTCTTCGCCACTTGCAGGTAAAGCCCACCGCCGTCACCGTATGTGCCAGGCTTTAATTTCTTCGCCACCTCGACGGCGCTTAGTTTGTTGATCGATCTGGCCATACGCCCGCCCAACACTATTTGTTTTGTGGTGGGCAAAATGTACCTACAATCCAACCCACAAACAAGCCCCGGATTTAGTCGGAACGGGGCAGAACTCACCGGACCGATTTAGGCTGCCATCGCAATGTTCTTATTGAGCTTTCGGAACTCAGCGGAACTAGGCGTGACTTAGGCGGACGGACGCTCTCTCCGCCAGTTAAATCTCACCGGCTCGCCGAGTCTGAAGGGACGCTGGACGGCGACTGCCGCTGCGATGCAGTATCTTGAGGCAGGCAGGCAGAGGGGCGCGAAGGCTGCTGAGCGGCTTTCATCTTCGCCGCACCCTTACCTCAGATCAGCCTACAACCAATCGGCCCGCGCTTCACCAGAAGCGCGGGCTTGGTCGACTCGGCACCGTCGCCGCCCCGTCTAGCGCGGGACCGCTTGTATTCCCGAGACCGAGCGCTCTGTTTCGGCGGAGAAAACCACGAAGGCAAAGATCAGCACGGCGGCAGCGACAATCATTGAGCCGGTGGCGACGATCGGCTCGAGCGCCGGATTTCCCTGCAGCATCAGGTAAAGCGCCGGCAGCATCACGACCAGGCCGAGATTGTAGACTCCGTAGTGGATCATCGCGCTCCTGCGGGCAGCCTTCGCCGGGTTCAGCGCATAATAGCCGCCGAATATTGCACTGGTGACCCACCCCAGCAGGTTGATGTGCGCGTGAGCCGGAAACGCGCCGTGATCGCCTGAAATTGCCATCTGCAGGCCAGCTGCAATTCCCAGAATAAGAAAGATGATGGCTGTCTTGAAAAAGAGTTCCGAAACCTTAGGCATATCATTCTCCCAAACCCGTTTTGCCGCCGCATCATGCTGTGGTTCCGGCGATCTTGCCAAGGGACCGTCGGGCCTGCGGAGCCATTTGTCGCCGGCCTGACAGCCCGTTGGCAGCCGGCCGCCGGGCCTGGCCGGTTGCGAGTCCAGCCAGCAAAAAATATGCACTCACGCTAATTTAATTGCAACATTACCGGCCAGGCTTGCATGTCGTTCTCGCCAGGGAAGTGTCCTGCACGATGGTGGTGCCATACGCGCCAAAGATCTGCCCGTCAGTGTTGCAGCAAGGCCTCGCCGAACTTCTCCCACAGCTGTGCGCAATCTGTTGCTCTGAGGCTGGGGGTTCCGACTGGGCCATATCTGATGACGGCGGCGTGAACATCATAGCCAACGATAGGTGCATTGGCGACAAAGTGGATAGCCTCGCCCAATCGGCGGGGCCCAATTGGCGCATCGGTTTTGTTGGTGATATCGAAGACACCACGAATATCCGCTTCCTGATTCCTGGCTGCCAACGCAGCCGCCATTACCCTTTCTTGCATCATCGAAATCTCTCCTATCGGTCTAAGTCTAAGAACCGCGGCTTGTGCCGATCCGGCAGCTGACAACCGGCAAATCGAAGTGCCTTTTGCAGCATCTCGATTGGCTCTTGCTGCGAGCCACTCCGCCCGCTCCCGCGGCAAGCCGATAAGGCACTGCCAGCAAAATCCGCAGGCACATCCACGGTCGCATCAAACACGGCCCACGTGCCAGTCGGCTCCTGAACGGGCAAAAACCTCATAACAGCGCCTGCTAATATACCATGCCGACTGTGAGGACGAGACTTTTTCCTGCATCAACTAAACGAATGAGAGCTGGTGTCGAAGTGCCGGGCGACGCTCGTCGAAAACAAATCGTCGGCGACATCGCCTGGATCGAAGGTGGGCCTGAGCAGTGATCCGGCCGCATTCGAGGCTCGCCGACCGGGACAAGCACAAGACGCAGCGCCGGCACGCCTCGTCAGATGTTACTTTCTGCCCTGCGGATAGATCGTCTCGCCGCGCTTCAGCATCTCCACGAACGCCGCGATCTTCTTCTTGCGTCCGGCTTCGGTTTTCATGTTGTGGATGCGGAAGGCGAGTGCGAAGCGGTTTTGGCCGCTGAGCTTTGCCAGCATCTCTTTCGCCGTGGGCTCGGCGTCTATTGCCGCCTGGAGGTCGTCGGGGATCTTCATCCCCTTGCCGCTCTTGTAGGCGCGCGCCCAGCGGCCGTCGGCCTTGGCCGCATCGACCTGCCTCAGCCCGTGCTCGGTCATCCGGCCCTCCTCGATCAGCCGGGCGACATTGTCGACATTGATCTGGCTCCAGGTGCTCTTCTTGCCGCGCGGGGTGTAGCGCTGCAGGTAGCTTTTGCCGTCCAAGGCCTTGCGCACGGCATCGATCCAGCCCCAGCACAACGCCACGTCGATGGCTTGCTTCGGAGTGATCGACGGCAGTCCCGAATCGAGCTTATGGATCTTGATCCAGACTTCGTCCTCGCTGTCGTGATGCTCGCCAAGCCAGGCATGGAAGCTTTCGGCATCCCTGAACTCGCGCACCTTGGCGGGGTCGACCTTGACGGGCGCCATCAGCCGGTCCGCCCACGACGCAGGCGCGTAACGACGCCAAACCGCTTGCCGGCCGCGCGCGCGCTCATCTCAGCTCCGAGTCCGCAATCCGCAGGCCTGGTGATTCTCGCCGGCACGCATTCAGCCCGCACGATTGGGCGTTCCGAGGACATGGGATTTCGGCGGCAGCATGACGTCGTCGAATGTCTGCGTGAACATCGCCGCCGCAAAGAAAGCGACGGCGCGCAGGGTTTCGGTGCCGGTGTTGACGAGGTCGTGCCGGACCGGCGTCGGAAGTACCAGGACGCTGCCGGGCCCGACCGGGTGGGTGCTGCCGCCCTCAATGTGTAGCTCGCCGGTGCCGGCGATGATGTATTGCGTCTCTTCGGTGGCGTCTCTGTGCCAGCCGAGCCGCTTGCCGGGCTCGATCTCGTAGACAATGACCGAGGACTGGGTGGTGCCGTGCCCGCCGTAAACCGCGAAAGCGCCGGCCCATTTGACCGACAGATCGTCCTCTGCCCAAACCAGCGAACGTTCGAGCCTGTCGGATGCGACGACTGCTGTCATGGCTTCGTTCCTCTCAGCGAATTGCGAACACGAATCTAGATGATTTTTCTGGTCTGCGTCAGCAAAACTGGCTGCTGACCGTTCCCCGTCCATTGCGCGTGACGATTTGCCGGGCCGCGATCCGATCTATTCTACTCTCGGGCCGGATCACTGAGCCGATCCCCCAATGCAACCAAGCCTTTACCTTTTAGTCAGTTTTGAGTTGCCCCTGCGTTGCGTTCGTGGTCCGGTACAACCAGGGCGCTCAATGCGGCATTCGGCAACGGTCGCCTCACCGACCGTCAGGGCAACACACCGTCGAGCCAATACAGGAGATAGCAATGGGCATTTTCGACAGTATCAAAGGTGCGATTTTCGGAAACGCGGTTGCGGGCGAAGCGCCGCCGGCGCAACCGTCTCCCGCGCCTGCTTCGAGCACGGCCACCCAGCCGACGGCGCCTACCCGATCCGCCCCGGCTGCAACCCCGGCTCCGGCCGCGCCGGCCGCGCCGTCCTCTGCCCCTGACATCGCTGCCATTCTCGACAAGGCGGTGGCCGCGAGGGGGCAGAAACTCAACTGGAAGAATTCGATCGTCGACCTGATGAAGGCTCTGAATATCGACAGCAGCCTCGGCGCCCGCAAGGAGCTTGCCCACGAGCTGAACTACACCGGCGATATGAACGACACTGTAACGATGAATCTGTGGCTGCACGACGCACTGATGAAAAAGCTGGCCGAGAACGGCGGCAAGCTTCCGAGCGACCTGGCCGCCTAGAGTCACAAGACAAGCAATTCCAGGAAAACGTGGTGAACGGTTTTCCGTCCGGAATTGCGTCAAACGAAAAAGACAGACCGGTTCTGCCCGCACCGTGGTTCTTGCTGCGCCGGCTTCGGCCGCAACCGAGCAGACCACACTGCCAAGCATCAGACTGCCATTAGATAAAACTGAGACCGATCCCGGCCGCCGGGATTGGGTCCATGGGAAGTCGCATGGCACAAAGCGCTGCCGCCTCGCGCCCGGATTGCCTCCCGCAAAAACCGACGATTTCGGTCGCTGCCCACGCGCTGGTAGGACCACCATTTTGCTGGCGAAACGCGACGTTCGGCGTATCATTCTCTCGGGAGAGGGTTCATGGTGGGAGGAAGCCAATGAACGTGGTGAAGCGGGTGACGGTCGCCGACTTGACAGCCCAAGAGCTTGTTTCATCTGCGCTTTCACGGTTTGGTGCCGGCGACACCATATCGACGAGGGCGATGCTGGACATCGTTCGCAGGACGGCTCCGGCCTGCGGCAACAGTGACGACGATCTGGTCGAGCTTATCGTCATGACGGCGGTTGGTAGGACCATGGGCGTCGTGTTCGACCATCGCTCCCATTAAAACAATCTGGAACGAACATCAGGCTGCGCCCAGGAGCAGTGGCGGGCGGTGGCAGCGCCGCCAAAGAGGCCGGCCTGTTTGTGCGTGAAGGTCGGCCTGGCACCAAGCCCTTGCTTTGAGCAAAACCGCTGCTCATGCCGGGTCATGCCCGAAGCCGGTAGTTGGGCGACACGCTCGAAGGAACTCGCTGAAATCTTGCCCGTTATGCTCTCGTTGAGATGAGGAGAGCTGCCATGGCCGACGACAAAACCAAGACCGACAGTCGCGACCGCTCACGAGTGGCGGGCGGCGAAGACTACGAGGTACGTCACTTCGCCGAGGAAGCGGGCATTACCCCTGAGCAGGCGCGCACGCTGATCAAGCGCCACGGCACCGACCGCAAGGTGCTGAACGAAATCGCCGAGAGCATAAGAGCGTCGTAATGGCTGACAAGAAAACCGCAATGGCCGACCGCAAGACGCGCGATCTGGACGAAAAGGAGGCTCTGCGCCTGGCCGAAACCACCGACGTTTCGCCGAAGCAGGCGAAGGATCTGATGCGCAAGCACGGCAAGGACAGCCCGAAGGTCGAGAAGGAAGCCAAGAACTTCAAGGCCGAGGGCTGAGCCGCCCAGCCGGTTGGACGCGCGGCATGGGGCCGCGATCCTGCGGCTTATCGGTTTTCTAACAAATTCGGCCTATCCCTTCCGCTATCGCGGCTCAGGGATGCCATATGCGCGGGATATCTGGTGGGGCGAGGCCGTCGATAGACGACATACGGCATGTGAGGCTGATGTTTTGCCTGGTGGCGGCGGTCGTGATGGCGGCGGCGCTCCTCGCCTTTGCCCACTCCCTCCTGCAGGATCCCGATAGCTGGTGGCACATCAAGGTCGGCATGGATATGCTGGCACGCCGCACATTCCCCACCGTCGACATCTATTCCTATACTTTTGCCGGCCAGCCATGGATCGCCAAGGAATGGCTTAGCCAGGTCCTCCTTGCAATTGCCTTTCAAGCCGGCGGCTGGAACGGCGTGGTGCTGCTGGCGACTGCAGTAATCGCGCTTACGGCCTTCTTGACGTCGTGGTATCTCAGCGCGTGGTTGAAGCCGACGCTGGCGATAGGACTGACGCTGGTTCTCGCGCTCTTGATCGGGCCAATCTATGTCGCCCGGCCGCACATCTTTACCTTGCCCATCATCGTCGTCTGGACCGCCGGTCTTTTCCAGGCCGCACGCAACGAGAAAGCACCGCCCTTATGGCTGCTGGCGCTGCTTTGCCTCTGGGCCAATCTCCATGCCACCTTCACCTTCGGTTTCGTCATCGCCGCCTTCGCCGGCCTCGATCTCGTCATGCGCACACGCTTGTCGAACCCCCGGCTGCTGGCCAAGTGGATCCTTTTCGGGCTGCTTTGCCCACTGGTCAGCCTGCTCAATCCCTATGGCGTCAAGGCCATACTCGCCACATTCACCGTGGCCTATGGCAATGAGGCGGTGCCTTACATTGCGGAGTGGCAGCCCTTCGACGCCGCGCGGCACACCCTCCAGGAGGTGGCCCTGCTGGTGGCGCTTTTCGGGCTGCTCGTGTCGAGATTGCGCATTGGCTGGGCCAAGGCGCTGTTCCTTGTCTTCACGTTGCACGTCTATCTCACCCACATACGGTTCATGTACCTGTTCTTTCTTCTCGTGCCGGTGGTCCTTGCCGTCGAGGTCGCGCAACAATATCCAGCGCTTTCAGCCGAGAAATGGGCGGCGGAAAAGCGTGACGGACTTGAACAATTTTTCGCACGGCAATTTTCCAGGATTTGTGCTGGACTTGCCGTTTTGCTGGTTTTGGCGGCTGCCGCCTTGACGAGCTATCCGGTCGCGCCGAGCCAGAAGACCTCGGCGAGGGACGCACTGGCCTTTGCCCAAACCCATAATCTGTCGGGCAATCTGCTGAACTCCTACGATTTCGGCGGCACGCTGATTTTCCATGGCATCAGGACGTTTATCGACGGCCGCGCGGATCAGCTCTTCCTGAATGGCTTTACGGAAACGGATGAGCAGACGGGGCACAGCCGGGGCAAGCCGATCCTGAAAGCCCAACTCGACAAATATACGATAGGCTGGGCGTTGTTGACCGCCGACGACAGCCGCATTCCGTTCTTCGACGAACTGGGCTGGAAGCGGGCCTATGCGGACGATTACGCGGTGATCTACACCCGCGCGGACTGAGCCCCGGCAGCTTCGCGCGCCGGTGCGCACCTCCCTCCTGAAGCTTCGGCCAGCGCCGAGGCGGCGAAATCCTTATGGGATTTTGATTTCTTTGCTCCGCGTCCCGTCTCGAACCTTTATGGCACTTTGATCCATATTCACAGGAGCGGTGTATCCAGCCGCCCATATGATGCGGCGACGGGTTGGGCAGTTTTGTCCAAATTAAAAGAACAAACACGATATAGGAAAATGCATTATGGACATATTTGTTGTCGCGATTGGAATCGCGTTCTTTGCTCTATGCTTCGGCTACATCAAAGCCTGCGACAAGCTGTAAGTTTAGGGGATCGTAACATGCTTTTCGACTATATCCTCGGCGGCGCCGTGACCTTGTTTCTTCTCGCCTACCTGACATACGCCCTCGTTCGCCCGGAACGCTTCTGATCTCCGCTGGCAAGGAGCCAACCCCATGACAATCAACGGATGGCTGCAGATCCTCGTCTATTGCGGGATCGTCGTTCTGCTGGCCAAGCCGCTCGGCGGCTACATGCATCGCGTTTTCAGCGGCGAGCGCACATTCCTGTCGTCAATTCTGGCCCCGCTCGAGCGCGGGCTCTACCGCATATCAGGGACCAGCGAGCGCGAGGAGCAGCACTGGACCTCCTATGCGGCCGCCCTGCTGTTCTTTAACCTGGCCGGCTTCCTGGTGCTCTATTTCCTGCAACGGCTGCAAGGCGGCCTGCCCTACAATCCGGCCGGCATGACCGCCGTCGAACCTGAGCTGGCCTTCAACACCGCCGCCAGCTTCATGACCAACACCAACTGGCAGAACTACGGCGGCGAAAGCACGATGTCCTATCTCGTGCAGATGGCCGGCTTGACCGTGCAGAATTTTCTGTCGGCGGCGACTGGCGTCGCCATTGCGGTCGCATTGATCCGCGGCTTTGCCAGAGCCTCAGGCAAATCGATCGGCAATTTCTGGGTCGATATGACCCGCGGCACGCTCTACCTGCTTTTGCCCTTTTGCATCGTGTTGACTCTCGTCTATGTCTATCTCGGCATGCCGCAGACGCTCGCTGCCTACGTCAACGCGACGACGCTCGAAGGCGCGCAACAGACTATCGCGGTCGGGCCGGTCGCTTCCCAGGTTGCCATCAAGATGCTCGGCACCAATGGCGGCGGTTTCTTTAACGCCAATGCAGCGCATCCCTTCGAAAATCCCGATGCAATCTCCAACCTGATCCAGATGGTGACGATCTTTGCCCTCGGCGCGGCGCTGACCAATGTCTTCGGCCGCATGGTAGGCAACCAGCGCCAGGGCTGGGCAATTCTGTCGGCGATGGGCGTGCTGTTCATCGCTGGCGTTGCCGTCTGCTACTGGGCGGAAGCCGCCGGCAATCCGCTTGTTCATGCGCTGGGTGTCGACGGCGGCAACATGGAGGGCAAGGAGAGCCGCTTCGGCATCGCCCTGTCGGCACTGTTTGCCGTCATCACCACGGCCGCATCCTGCGGCGCGGTCAACGCCATGCATGACAGCTTCACCGCACTCGGCGGCATGATCCCCATCATCAACATGCAGCTCGGCGAGGTCATTGTCGGCGGCGTCGGCGCCGGCTTCTACGGTATCCTGATGTTCATCGTCATTGCCGTTTTCGTCGCCGGGCTGATGGTCGGACGCACGCCCGAATATCTCGGCAAGAAGATCGAGGCCAAGGAGGTCAAGATGGCTATGCTGGCCGTGCTCTGCCTGCCGCTTGCAATGCTGATCTTCACTGCTATCGCGGTGGTGCTGCCGACCGGCGTTGCTTCCATCGCCAATGCCGGCCCGCATGGCTTCTCCGAGGTTCTCTATGCCTACACCTCGGCCGCGGCGAACAATGGCTCCGCCTTTGGCGGCCTCAGCGGCAACACGCCCTGGTACAACGTAACGCTCGGCATCGGCATGCTGATGGGCCGGTTCCTGGTCATTATTCCGGCGTTGGCGATTGCTGGCTCGCTGGTTGCGAAGAAGACCGTCCCTGCCTCCGCCGGCACCTTCCCGACCGATGGTCCGCTGTTCGTCGGGCTGCTGGCCGGTGTCATCCTGATCGTCGGCGGCCTGACCTTCTTCCCGGCCCTGGCGGTCGGACCGATCGTCGAGCACCTGGCGATGATTCACGGTCAGACATTCTGAAACGGCGATGCCCTGGTTCAAGATCATACCTCGAAAGGTCCGGCATCGCCCCGAGCCGGAGGGGGAGAAAACGCCCCCTCCTTTCCCGACGCTGTCCACATTCCTCGCTATTGCGGCAGCCTTGATCATGATCTGGCTGCTGGCTTACGGGCCGCCGCACCTTCGTTCGGCACACGATCGACCGGTCAACAACATCGACACTGGAGCTACCAAATGAGCCCGTCGAAATCCGTGAGCATCATGGATACCCGCATTCTGTGGCCCGCTATCGGCGGTTCCTTCAGAAAACTGAACCCGCGCACCTTGATGCGAAACCCGGTGATGTTCGTCGTCGCCGTCGTCTCGGCGCTCACCACCGTGCTGTTCGTCAAGGATCTCGTTACCAGCGGCGGCGATCTTGGCTTCACGCTGCAGATCATCATCTGGCTGTGGTTCACCGTGCTCTTCGCCAATTTCGCCGAAGCGGTGGCCGAAGGCCGCGGCAAGGCGCAAGCTGACTCGCTGCGTCGGGCGCGAACCGAGACGCAGGCAAAGCTGTTGAACGGTGGCGACCGCAGCAAGTTCAAACTGGTGCCCGGCACCAGCCTGAAGGTCGGCGACACCGTGCTTGTCGAAGCCGGCGACATCATCCCCTCGGACGGCGAGGTGGTCGAAGGCGTGGCGTCGGTCAACGAGGCGGCCATCACCGGCGAATCCGCACCGGTCATCCGCGAATCCGGAGGCGATCGTTCGGCGGTGACCGGCGGCACGCAGGTCTTGTCCGACTGGATCCGCGTGCGCATCACTGCGGCTGCCGGTCATACGTTCCTCGACCGCATGATCTCGCTGGTCGAGGGCGCCGAGCGCCAGAAGACACCCAACGAGATCGCGCTCAACATCCTGCTCGTCGGCATGACGCTGATCTTCGTGCTGGCGACGGCGACGATCCCGAGCTTCGCCTCGTATTCGGGCGGCTATATCCCGGTGACCGTGCTGGTCGCCCTGTTCGTTACCCTGATCCCGACCACAATTGGCGCCCTGCTGTCGGCTATCGGCATTGCCGGCATGGACCGCCTGGTGCGCTTCAACGTGCTCGCCATGTCGGGCCGCGCCGTCGAGGCGGCCGGCGATGTCGACACGCTGCTGCTCGACAAGACCGGAACCATCACGCTGGGCAACCGTCAGGCGACGGCATTTCGTCCGGTCAAGGGCGTCACCGAACAGGAACTGGCCGACGCGGCTCAGCTTGCCTCGCTTGCCGACGAAACGCCGGAAGGCCGCTCGATCGTCGTCCTGGCGAAGGAAAAATACGCTATCCGCGCCCGCGACATGGCAAGCCTGCACGCGACTTTCGTGCCCTTCACCGCGCAAACCCGCATGAGCGGTGTCGATCTGGAAGGCTCCTCGGTCCGCAAGGGCGCAGTCGATGCGGTACTTGCCCACGTCAACCTCTCGACCGTTGCCACAGGCAGTATGCGCCCCGGCAGCGACACCGTCCGCGACCTTCAGGCGATCGCCGACGAGATCGCCAAATCGGGTGGCACTCCACTCGCGGTCGAGCGCGACGGGCGCCTGCTCGGCGTCGTCCATCTGAAGGACATCGTCAAGGGCGGCATCGCAGAACGCTTTGCCGAATTGCGCCGCATGGGCATCCGCACGGTGATGATCACCGGCGATAATCCGATGACCGCGGCGGCGATCGCGGCGGAAGCCGGCGTCGACGACTTCCTTGCCCAGGCGACGCCCGAGGACAAGTTGAAGCTGATCCGCGACGAGCAGGCCAAAGGCAAACTGGTCGCGATGTGCGGCGATGGCACCAACGATGCGCCGGCCCTTGCGCAGGCCGATGTCGGCGTTGCCATGAACACCGGCACGGTCGCGGCGCGCGAGGCCGGCAACATGGTCGATCTCGACAGCGATCCGACCAAGCTGATCGAGATCGTCGAAATCGGCAAGGCGCTGCTGATGACGCGTGGCTCGCTGACCACCTTCTCCATCGCCAACGACGTGGCCAAGTATTTTGCCATCATCCCGGCAATATTCGCCGCCTTCTACATCGCCCCGGGCCAGACCGCCGGGCCGCTGCAAGCGCTCAATGTCATGCATCTGGCGACGCCGCAGAGCGCTATCCTCTCGGCCATCATCTTCAACGCGCTGATCATCATTGCGCTGATCCCGCTGTCGCTGAGGGGCGTCAAATACCGCGCGGTCGGCGCCGGTGCGCTGCTCAGCCGCAATCTCATTGTCTATGGCCTTGGCGGCGTCGTAGTGCCCTTCGTCGGCATCAAGATGATCGACATGGCCATCACCGCTCTCGGTCTCGCCTAAGGAACCACGTCGATGCTCAATCAAATCAGGCCCGCGATCGTCATGATCGTCTTCTTCACCATTCTGACGGGTTTGGTCTATCCGATCGGCATGACCGGCATTGCCCAGGCGCTGTTTTCGCGCCAGGCCAATGGCAGCCTGATCGAGAAGGACGGCAAGCTCGTCGGTTCCGAGCTGATCGGCCAAGCTTTCGAAAGCGACCGCTACTTCCATGGCCGCCCGTCGGCTGCCGGCGACGGCTACAATGCCGCCGCCTCGGGCGGCTCGAATCTCGGCCCGACCAACCCGAAGCTCATCGACAGGATCAAGAGCGACGCCGAAAAGCTGAGAGCCGAAAACCCGAGCCAGCCGGTACCGATGAATCTGGTCACCACGTCCGGCAGCGGCCTCGATCCGCATATCAGCCCCGATGCGGCCTATTTTCAGGTTGCCAGGGTGGCCAAGGCCAGGGGCGTCGATGAATCCAGGATCAAATCGCTTGTCGACAGCCATGTCGAAGATCGCGAATTGGGATTCATCGGCGAGCCGGTAGTCAATGTGCTGGCCCTCAACCTTGCGCTGGACGATGCCATGAAACAGTGAAGGACCAGCGCCGGGATCGACACCGAAGCCGGCGCCGTTCATGATTGACCCGTATGCCAGACGACAGACGCACCGCCGAAACCAGGCCCTCTCCCGACGCGCTGCTCGAGCATGCCGAGCGGGAGGAGCGCGGCCGCCTGAGGATATTTCTCGGCGCCGCCCCCGGTGTCGGCAAGACCTACGAGATGCTGATGTCGGGCCGCGCCAGGCTGGCCGACGGGGTCGACGTGGTGATCGGCATCGTCGAGACGCACGGCCGCAAGGAAACCCAGACGCTGGTCGAAGGCTACGAGGTCATTCCTCGCCTTGAGATCGATTACAAGGGGCGGATCCTTGAGGAGATGAATCTCGACGCCATCCTCGCCCGGCACCCGGCGCTGGTTCTGGTCGACGAACTCGCCCACACCAATGTCGCCGGCAGCCGTCACCCCAAGCGCTATCTCGACGTCCAGGAAATCCTGACGCACGGCATCGATGTCTACACGACGCTGAATATCCAGCACGTCGAGAGCCTGAACGATGTCGTGGCGCAGATCACCCGCGTCAGGGTGCGGGAAACTGTCCCCGACTCCATAATCGACCAGGCCGACGACATCGAGATCATCGACCTCACCCCCGACGATCTGATCAAACGGCTTGAGGAAGGCAAGGTCTACATCCCCAGCACCGCCCAGCGCGCCATCGAGAACTATTTCTCGCCGGGCAATCTGACGGCGCTCCGGGAATTGGCGCTCCGCCGCACTGCCCAGCGGGTCGACGAGCAGTTGCTGACCCACATGCAGGCCCACGCGATACCCGGGCCTTGGGCGGCGGGGGAAAGGGTTCTCGTCTGCGTCGATGCGCGTCCGGGCGGGGCGGCCCGTGTACGTTATGCGCGGAGGTTGGCCGACCGGCTCCGCGCCCCTTGGACGGCGCTTCATGTCGATACCCCTCGTTCAGCTGCCATGCCCGAGGAGGACAAGGATCGGCTGGCGACGCAGCTGCGCCTTGCCGAGCAGCTCGGTGCCGAGGTGACGACCATTCCGGGTCAGAACGTCGCGCAAGACATCGTTCGGCATGCGACGGCGAACAACTTCACCCATATCGTGATCGGCAGGCCGACCCGATCGCGTTGGCGGGAATTGATCGAAGGCTCGCTCACTTACGATCTCATCCGCAATGCCGGCGACATCAGCGTCCATGTCATTTCGGGAAACGAACGCAACGCCGAGGCGACGTCGAGGACCGTCAAGGCGGCGGACGAGCAGTGGCAGTTCGAGATCTGGCCCTATCTCAGGGCCACGGCCTATGTTGTTGGCTCGCTCGCCTTCGCCGTCCTTCTCGACCAGTTTCTCGACGTCCGCAATCTGGCGATCATCTTTCTCATTGGGGTCCTGACGTCGGCGGTGACCGGCGGTCTCTGGCCGGCTTTGTATGCCTGCCTCATCAGCGCCATTGCCTTCAACTATTTCTTCCTGGAACCACGCTACACGCTGACGATCGAGGATCCGGAGAGCATCGTTGCGCTGGCTGTCTTCCTGGTTGTTGCGGTCATTGGCAGCAATCTAACAGCGCGCGTGCAGCGTCAGGCGGTCGCCGCGCGCTCGCGGGCACGCGCCACAGAAGATATTTATCTCTTCTCAAAGAAGCTCGCCGGCGCTGGGACGCTTGATGACGTTCTCTGGGCGACTGCCTTCCAGATCGCCTCGATGCTGAAGCTGCGCGTGGTGCTGCTTCTGCCGGAGAACGGCACGATTGCGGTCAAAGCCGGCTACCCACCCGACGACACGCTGGCCGAGGCCGACATCGCAGCAGCCCGCTGGGCCTGGGAGCATAACCGCGCCGCCGGGCGCGGCGCCGACACGCTGCCCGGAGCAAAGCGCCTCTATCTGCCCTTGCGGACCGGACGCACGGCGGTAGGCGTTGTCGGCCTCGACAACGACAAGCAAGGTCCGCTGCTGACACCCGAGCAGCAGCGTCTGCTCGATGCGCTCGCCGACCAGGCGGCGGTCGCCATCGAGCGCATCCAGCTCGTCGCCGATGTTGACCGGGCCAAGCTTGCGGCCGAGGCAGACCGTCTGCGCTCGGCCTTGCTCACCTCCATTTCCCACGATTTGAAAACGCCGCTTGCCGCCATCATGGGCGCGGCCGGAACACTCAGGGACTTCGAGGCCGCGCTTCCCGAGCAGGACCGGGCGGAACTGCTGTCGACCGTGCTCGATGAAGCGGAGAGGCTTAACCGCTTCATCGCCAATCTGCTCGATATGACCAAGATCGAATCCGGCACGATGGAGCCGAACTATGCGTTTCACTATCTCGGCGACATTGTCGGTTCAGCTCTGTATCGGGCCCGCAAGATCGTCGGCGAGCATAAGACCGAGATCGACATTCCATCGGATCTGCCGATGTTGCGGGTCGACCCCGTTCTGTTCGAACAGGTGCTGTTCAACCTCCTCGACAATGCTGCAAAATACGCGCCGCCAGGTTCGACGATCCGCCTGCAAGCCTGGGCCGACAACGGCTTCGTCATCCTGCAGATCATGGATGAGGGACCAGGCATTCCGCCAGCGGATCTAGAGCGCGTTTTCGACACTTTCTACCGTGTGCGCAAGGGTGACCAGGTGCGTGCCGGCACGGGGCTCGGCCTGTCGATTTGCCGCGGCTTCATCGAAGCGATGGGCGGGACGCTCTTGGCGGCAAACAGGTCCGACCGCTCGGGGGCGGTTTTCACGATCAAGATGCAACTGGTGCCGGCGGAACTGCCCAATCTCGGCGAACCCGAGACGGGCCATCAAAATATGGACGATCTGGCATGACGAGCCTGGACGTCAGGATATTGGTGGTGGACGACGAACCGCCGATCCGGAAACTGCTTCGCGTCGGGCTTGGCAGCCAAGGCTATGCGATCAGCGAGGCGCCGAACGCCAGGGCGGCGATTGAACTCATCGCGACGGAAAAGCCGGACCTTGTGCTGCTCGATCTCGGCCTGCCCGGCATGAGCGGGCATGAGTTGCTCCGCAAATGGCGGGATGATGGCCTGGACATTCCCGTGGTTATTCTTTCCAGCCGCACCGACGAGGCCGGCATCGTCTCGGCCCTCGAACTCGGCGCCGACGATTACGTCACCAAGCCATTCGGTATGAACGAGCTTGTCGCACGCATCCGCGTCGCGCTTCGCCACAAGTTCCAGCAGCAGGGTGAGAGACCGGTGTTCCAGACCGGCGACCTCTCCGTCGATCTGGTGAAGCGCATCGTCAAGGTCGAGGACAAGGAGATAAAGCTCTCGCCGAAGGAATACGACATTCTTCGCACCTTGGTGCAGCACGCCGGCAAGGTTCTCACCCACCAGTTCCTGCTGAAGCAGGTCTGGGGCGATTCCACCGACGTTCAATATCTCAGAGTCTATGTCCGGCAACTCAGGCTAAAGATTGAGAAGACGCCCGACCAGCCCCGCTATATCACGACCGAGACCGGCGTCGGATACCGGCTGCGCGAAGTCGACTGACGCGACGAGCATCCGAAGCCGAAATGCCTCTTCCAATCTGCTTCAAATCAGCGGCGGCCATGGCGTCGCCGGACAAAAGCCCTATATTAAGCGAAGATTGGTTTTGTGCGGGAATGAACGAATGCCACGGCTTCGTCTATTGACGTTTCTAGGGTCGGCAATGCTGACTGCGGCGATGCTGTCGGGCGTAAATCCAGCTGCATCGGCACAGGTCGGCAGTCCCGCCGATCGCAACGTGTTGATCCAGCAAGACCAATTGCAGATGTTGGAGAACAGGCTGCGGCGGCAGCAATACCAGCAGCAGCAACAGCAGTACCGTGCCCTGGATCGCCAAATCCCAATACCGCAACGGCAGGAGGTGCCGCAGATGAGGCCAACTTGCCAGTTGCTGCCGTCAGGGAGCGGCTTTGTCAGCACCTGCCGCTGACGACCGGTCTCTTTCATTTATTTAGCCGACTTATATACTGGGGAAACCGCTCCGCCTGCGCCCCCATTGAAAGCGGGCGAGTTTGCAACGCTGCCCTTGCCGTCTGGGCACCGATTCGACTGGATTATCGAATGGCAGCCAGCAAGAAGAAGGTTGTACGCAAGGCAAGGAAGGGCGACGGGGTTCGCCAGGTCGCGGCGATTCCCTTTCGGCTGAACGAGCATGGCGATGTCGAGGTGATGCTGGTCACATCGCGAACGACGAGGCGCTTCATCGTACCGAAGGGCTGGCCGATGAAGGGCAAGAGCGGCCGCAAGGCAGCCACCATCGAAGCACAGGAAGAAGCCGGTGTTCTCGGCAAGACACTGAAACAGCCTGCCGGCACCTACCACTACTGGAAGCGGCTGGCGAACCGCTTCGTTCGCGTCGATGTCGTCGTCTATTTGCTTGAGGTAACCGAGGAACTTGCCAAGTGGCAAGAAGCCAAGAGACGGCAGCGGGCATGGCTGACGCCGACCGACGCGGCGTTGCTGATCGACGAGCCGGATCTTTCGACGCTGGTGAGGAACATCAGGATTGCCGAACTGGAGCATAATCCCAAAAAGCAGAGTCCGGCGTTCGGAAAAGATCCCGCTCAATAGAAGATGGAGGCATGCCCCGACTGTGTCGGGATGGAATTGGTTTTCCAGCGCCCGCCGCCCCCGTCTCTTGAACCGATGCCTCACTGACTGCCATCGTCTTCCTCGGGCAGAGGCCGCGCCGGCGTGCCGGTATAGGCCCACAGCCATTCGCGCGGCAGTGGCCCTTTGTTGCGTTCGCTCTCCTGCGACTGTTCCCATGCATGTGCGAGGATGCCGACGGAGCGCGACAGCACGAAAAGGCCCCGCGTCAGCGGCGGCGGGAAGCCGAGCTCGCCGTAGATGACGGCCGTGGCGCCGTCGATATTGAGCGGGATTTTTTTGCCCTTGCGCCGCGAAACCTCGGCCTCGACCATCTCGGCGATATCGGCGAAGCGCCCGCTGACGACGCCGCGCGCGGCAAAGTCACGGGTCAGCTCGATGAGGCGGGGCGCCCGCGGGTCGACCGGGTGGAAGCGATGGCCGAGCCCGGGCACATAACCGTCCTCCCCAGCAAGGAAATGATCAACCCGCAGCGACACGGCGCCCGTGAGGGGCACGCCGGCGTCCACTTCAGCGGCGATGTCGCCGTAGAAGGAAAGCGCCTGTTCGCCGGCGCCGCCATGCACATCGCCAAGCACGTTGATGGCAGATGCCATGGCGCTGTTGATGCCGACGCCGCACGTGATCGCCATGCGGGCGATGGCGATCGACGGCGCCTGCGGCCCATGGTCGACGGCAGCACCCAGCGCGATGCCGAGCAGCGCCGCCTGCTCCTCGCTCGGCAGTTCGCCGCGCAGCATGAGCCAGATCATTGCCGGAAAGCTGACGCGACCGATCAGATCCTGGATTTCATAGCCGCGCAGCCGGATGACGCCGGGGCGCATCTCGATGATGCCGGTCTGCCACCATTCCTCGCCGCGCGCGCGGCCAGCCTTGTTTTCCGTGTCGCTCATGGCTTCTTTTCCGTGCCGCTCATGCCTTCGCTCTTTTCTTGGCGCGTGGCGGCAGGTTGGCAAAAACTTCGTCCATATGCTCGCCCAGCCCCGGCGGCGGCCTGCTCGGCAAAGGTGCCTCGCCATCGACCATGAAGCCGCCGCGCACCACGGTCAGCGGCCTAGCCATCCCGGACACGGCCTGGAAGCGTACCGTCATGCCGCGCTCGATCACTTGTCTCTCTTGCAGTACCTGCGGGATTGTCAGCACCCGGCCTGCCGGCACGCCGGCGCGATTGAACGTCTCCTCCCAGGCGGCGGCCGAGCCGCTCGCCAAGGCATCCTCGATCAGCGCTTTCAATGCAATGCGGTTCTGCTTGCGCGTTTCGCGCTCGGCAAAGCGGACATCCGACGCCAACTCCGGCCGACCGATCAACCGGCACAGTGTGACGAACTGCTCTTGCTTGTTGGCGGCGATGTTGAGCAAGCCGTCGCCGGTGCGAAACGCGCCAGACGGTGCGGCCGTCATGTTTTCATTGCCCATCGGCTGCGGCTCGACGTCCGCCGTCAGATAGTTCGACACCGGCCAGCCGAGCGCAGAAAGCGTGCATTCGAGCATCGACACGTCGAGGAACGCGCCCTCGCCAGTCGTCTTCTGCTTGACCAGTGCGGCGGTAATGGCGAACGCCCCTACCAGCCCGCCAAGCGTATCGGCGACGGGATAGCCGACACGCAGCGGCGCCGTTTCCGGTGTACCGGTGATGCTCATGATGCCGGAAAGACCCTGGATGATCTGGTCGTAGGCTGGATTGTCGCGCATCGGCCCGGTCTGGCCGAAGCCCGATATCGCACAGTAGACAAGGCTTGGCCGGACCTCCTTCAGCCTGGCATGGCCAAGCCCCAGCCGGTCCATTACGCCGGGGCGGAAATTCTCGACCAGCGCGTCGGCCGAAGCGACCAGATCGAGGAAGCGTTCGCGGTCGGCCTCCTGCTTGAGATCGAGCGCCACCGAGCGTTTGCCGGCATTCTGCGCCAGGAACGAAGCGCCCATGCCCGCCCGGTTGAGCTCCGGCGAGGCGCCGAGCTGGCGCGCCAGATCACCACCTTGCGGCGTCTCGACCTTGATGACGTCGGCCCCGAGCAACGCCAGCTGGTAGGCGCAATAGGGGCCGGCCAGCACATTGGTCAGGTCAAGGACGCGGATGCCGGAAAGCAGGTCTGTCATGACGTCACGAACAGCTCAGGCATCGCCCGGCACGTGCTCCGGTCCACGCATGCGCCTGTGCTCGATGTAGGCCCAGATATGCGGTCCAACCAGCCCGATGAAGGCCAGCGTCAGCAGCGTCAGCGACAGCGGATGCTTGTAGAACACCGTCCAATCGCCGTTGGAGATGGTCATCGCGCGGCGGAACTGCGTTTCGGCAAGCGGCCCGAGAATCATGCCGATGATGACCGGCGCGGTCGGGAAATCGAAACGCCTCATCAGGAAGCCGGCGGCACCGAGCAGATAGAGGATGACGAGGTCGATCGGCGATTGCGAGATGCCGTAGGTGCCGACCGTGGCGAACACCAGGATGCCGGCATAGAGCTGCGGCGCCGGGATCTTCAGCAATCGCACCCAGAGCCCGATCAGCGGCAGGTTGAGGACGACGAGGATGACATTGGCGATGAACAGGCTGGCGATCAGCCCCCACACCAGGTCGGCCTGCGTCGTCAGCAGCAGCGGCCCCGGATTGATACCGTAGCTCTGGAACGCCGACAGCATGATCGCGGCCGTCGCCGAGGTCGGCAGGCCGAGCGTCAGCATCGGCACCAGCACGCCGGCCGCGGATGCATTGTTGGCCGCTTCCGGCCCGGCAACGCCCTCAATGGCGCCGACCGTGCCGAACTCCTCCTTGTGTCTGGAGAGTTTCTTCTCGATAGCATAGGAGAGGAAGGTCGGGATTTCGGCGCCGCCGGCCGGCATGGCGCCGATCGGGAAGCCGATCAGGGAGCCGCGCAGCCATGGCCTCCACGAGCGCGACCATTCAGCCGCGGTCATGTAGAGCGACCCTTTCAACGGCACGATGTCGTCCTTGCCGGCATAGCGGCGTGAGGCCATGTAAAGCGTCTCGCCAACGGCGAACAGGCCAACGGCGACGACGATGACGTCGACGCCGTCCAACAATTCGCTCATGCCGAAGGTGAAGCGCGGCTGCCCCGTCTGCAGGTCGACGCCTATCATGCCGACAACGAAGCCGACGAACAGGCTGGTCAGGCCGCGCACCGACGACGAGCCGAGCACTGCCGAAACCGTGATGAAGGCCAGCACCATCAGCGAGAAATATTCGGCCGGGCCGAAGGCCAGCGCGAATTTGACGACGATCGGCGCCAGGAAGGCAACGCCGATGGTGCCCAGCGTGCCGGCGACGAAGGAGCCGATCGCCGAGGTTGCCAGGGCCGCACCGCCGCGGCCGGAGCGGGCCATCCGGTTGCCTTCCAGCGCGGTGACGATGGTGGCGCTTTCGCCAGGCGTGTTGAGCAGGATCGATGTCGTCGAGCCGCCATACATGGCGCCGTAGTAGATGCCGGC
Source organism: Mesorhizobium sp. M1273 (assembly GCF_040318195.1). Lineage (NCBI taxonomy): Bacteria > Pseudomonadati > Pseudomonadota > Alphaproteobacteria > Hyphomicrobiales > Phyllobacteriaceae > Mesorhizobium > Mesorhizobium sp. M1273. The sequence continues at coordinate 177,070 of NZ_JAMYLV010000004.1, forward strand.
AAACAGGATGAACGACGCCTCCGGCGCCACCTGGTAGGTGATCGGCAACAGCAGCGCGATGGTCAGAGCCGGCCCGAGGCCGGGCAGCACGCCGATCGCAGTCCCCAGCGTGGTGCCGACCAGGCACCACATGAGATTGATCGGCGAGAAGGCGACCGAAAATCCGTGCGCGAGATGGCCGAGCGTTTCCATGGCGTCAGCCCCTCAGCATGGCGACGACCGAATCGACGATCGCATTCAGCTGGTTTTCGATGAAGCCGGCACCGATATTGACGCCAAGCGCCCTGGCAAAGCCGAAATAGGCGGCCAGCGCCAGGATCAGCCCGAGCAGCACGTCACGCAGCGGACGCCGGCTGCCGAAACCGTGGCAGATGAGAACGAACATGATGACAGATGCAGCGGTAAAGCCGAGCGGCTGGATCAGCACCAGATTGGCGATCAGTCCGAGGGCGACGATGCCCATCGCCTTCCAGTCGGTCGGCGTCTCCTTTTCGTCCTCCGGCTGCCATCCGCCCCGCAAGGCGGCAATGATGAGCAGCAGCGACAGGATCATCATCCCGGTCATGGTGATGTAGGGAAAGACGGTCGGACCGACCTTGGAATAGAGCGGCGAGACCGGGATTGCCAGCGTCTGCCAGGCAACCGCACCCGCACAGGCGAGGAGCCCAACGCCGATCAGCAGTTCGGGCACTGCAAGGCGCGGCGGCGCCTGCTGGTCGCTGGTGCTCATCATCGTCCTCCCAATGCCAGCCCCGAGGGCCGGTTCTCCCTGGACTGGTCTCACTCGGCCGATCTCGGCCTAGTTTCACCTCCGGCGCCGCGTATGTCCATGCGGCTGGCGAAAGTCGGCAAGGGTTGGCGCAGGCCGCCCCTTGCCGAGAGCATCACGCCAGGCCGAGGTCCTTGAGGATCGTCCCGATGCGGGCCGTGTCTTCGGCGACGAATTTCGCATAATCGTCACCGGTGAGCAGGATCTGCGTCCAGTTACGGTTCTTGCATTCGGTGGCCCAGGCGTCGCTCTTGGCCATGGTCTCGATCAGCTTGATCATTGCTGCCTTGTCGGCGTCCGAGACGCCGGGCGGTGCGAAGACGCCGCGCCAGTTGAACAGCTCGACATCGATGCCGGCTTCCTTCATCGTCGGCGCATCAATTCCCTCCTGGCGTTTATCCGCGGAGATGGCCAGCAGCCGCAGCGCACCCGCCTTGACCTGTTCGGCGAACTCGCCATAGCCGGAGATGCCGGCCGCGACCTGGTTGCCGAGCAGCGCCGACAGCGCCTCGCCGCCGCCGGCAAACGGCACATAGGAGAGATTGGTGGCCGGAACACCGACGGTCTTGGCGATGAGGCCGAACAAGATGTGGTCCGAGCCGCCAGCCGAACCGCCGGCGACCGGAACCTGCGTCGGGTCGGCTTTGAGGGCGGCAACAAAGTCGGCCGCAGTCTTGAATGGCGAGGCGGCCGGCACCACAAGCGCCTCGAACTCGCCAGTAAGGCGGGCGATTGGCGTGACCTCGGTAAGGTTGTTAGCCGCCTTGTTGGCGATGATCGCGCCGACCATGACCATGCCAGCCACCATCAGCGCGTTGCCCTTGCCCTTCCACTGGTTGACGAATTGCGGCAGGCCGACAGTACCGCCGGCGCCGCCGACATTGGTGATCTGCGAGCCGGAGATCAGTTTTTCGCTGCGCAGCACCTGGTCCATGGCGCGCGCCGTCTGGTCCCAGCCGCCGCCCGGCGCCGCTGGCACGAAAATCTGCAGCTGCGGCGCGTCCTGCGCGAAGGCGGGGATAAAATGCGATGCCGCGAGTCCGGCAGCACCCGCTGCCGCGGTGCTCATCAAGAATCGGCGTCTGTTCAGCATGGGATTCCTCCAAATCGCGACACCTCCTCCGGTGCCTGCCAGAAACGTGGCCTGCCTTCAGACCCGCTCGATAAAATTCATGCAGAGTTTGCGTCTTCCTGTCAAAGACAGAACACGCCGCATGCGGCACAATCGGCCTGCGCGATTTTCAGGCTGGCGAACCGGACGCCCGAAGACGACGTGGCAGGCAGTGCCAAACAACATCCGTCAGGGTTGCCGCTCCAGCAGGATGGTCGGCTTGCCTTGGTAGACGGTTCGCAGCACTTCGCCATAACCACATTTTGCCGCGACGTTCAGCGATCCGGTGTTTTCCGGATCGATGATGCAGACGGTCTTCGCGGCGCCGAACGTCTCGTCGCCCCAGGCAAGCACCCGTGCGACGACTTCGCTGGCCAACCCGTGGCCATGCGCGCCCAAAACCAGAGCCCAGCCGGCCTCCGGAATGCCCTCGATCGACGGCGTCATGTCGCGTTTCAGATCATGAAAGCCGGCCTCGCCGATGAAGCGGCCAGTCGCTTTTTCCTCGATCGCCCAGAAGCCGTAGCCCAGAAGCGACCACAGGCCGGCGTGGCGCAGGAAGCGCATCCAGCTTTCCTCCCGCGTGCGCGGCTTGCCGCCGATAAAGCGGGTGACGGCGGGATCGGCCCACATCGCGACATAGGCGTCGAAATCGTCAAGCCGGTGCGGCCGCAGGACCGTGCGCGAGGTCTCAATTACTGGGGCGACAATTGTATGCGGACTGGCCATGGTCATGTCTCGGTTGTTGCCCGTGCAGGTCTTCCAAAAGTGGGGACAGCGACACGCCCGAGACGGGAAATCCAAATCCGTTGCGAAAAACAAGAGCCAAGGCTGTGTAGATCATCTTCCAGGCTGATGTGAATCCTGCCAGGCGGTGTTAGTTTTTCTCCAGTACTGGTTCAGGCGCGTTGGGTTTCGGCGCTGCCGTCCGACAGAGGGAAAACAGCATGGACACGACCGACCTTGTGCTTGCCATCTTCCATCATCTGCTGGTGTTTTCGCTGGCAGGCATCATCGGCGCCGAGTTCGTCCTGATCCGCAGCGACTTGTCCGCCGCGACGCTGAAGCGGCTTGTCGGCATCGATCGCCACTACGGCATCATCGCCATGCTGATCATCGTCGCAGGCATCGGCCGCGTCATCTATGGTCTCAAGGGCTGGGAATTCTACGTCTACAACTGGATGTTCTGGGCAAAGATGGCCGCCTTCGCAATTGTCGGCCTGTTGTCGATTATCCCGACCGTCCGATTCCTGTCCTGGAACAGGCAGGCGAGCGCCAGTCCCGGCTTCCAGGTGCCTGCGGCGGAGCTAGCGTCCGTTCGCAGCTATGTCCGCACCGAGGCCTTCATCTTCCTCTTGATCCCGGTGTTCGCGGCGGCGATGGCGCGCGGCTACGGTTATTAAGATAGGTCGGAGGAAGGGCATCGCGCGGCCCAACCTTTCCACTCATTTGCGCGGACAAACGTGCAGTTTGCCGTTCGAGGCTGATTGTCATTTGTCGGGTTGCGCTAGTTATTGCTCCATCTACATTCGGTTTTGAGAGGAACTCCGCGCAGCGGTTGGTAATTCGTATCCTGGGAGGAATCACGATGAGAAAATTCGTCGCCGCGCTGGCTGCCGTTGCGGCCGCCATGCTTTACCCACCGGCCGCTGGCGCGCAGACCTACCCCGAACGCACGATCAGCATTGTCGTGCCGTTTTCGGCCGGCGGCCCGACTGACACCGTCACGCGTCTTGTCGCGGAAGCCATGTCGAAGGACCTCGGCCAGCAGGTCATCGTCGAGAATGTCGGCGGCGCCGGCGGCACACTGGGCGCGGGCCGCGTCGCAAATGCCGAGCCTGACGGCTACACGCTGCTCCTCCATCACATCGGCATGGCGACAAGTGCTACGCTCTACAGAAAGCTCGCCTACGACACGCTGAACGCATTCGAATATGTCGGCCTCGTCACCGAGGTGCCGATGACCATCGTCGGCCGCAAGGACCTCGAGCCGACCGATCTGAAGGGGCTGGTCGACTACGCCAAGGCTAACAAGGACAGCATCACCGTTGCCAATGCCGGGATCGGTGCCGCCTCGCATCTGTGCGGCATGCTGTTTATGAGCGCCATCGGCACGCCGCTGGTCACCGTACCATATAAGGGCACCGGCCCGGCCATGACCGATCTTCTCGGTGGGCAGGTCGACATCATGTGCGACCAGACGACCAATACCACCAAGCAGATCCAGGGCGGCACGATCAAGGCTTATGCCGTAACCTCGCCGCAACGGCTAGACGTGCTGCCGGACGTGCCGACGACGATAGAGGCCGGTCTTCCCCAGGTGCAGGTCGGCATCTGGCACGGCATCTATGCACCCAAGGGCACGCCGGCCGAGATCACCGAACGCCTGTCGAAATCTCTGCAGGTGGCGCTGAAGGACCAGAACGTCGTCGCCCGATTTGCCGAACTCGGCACCAAGCCGTCGCCCGAGGCCGATGCCACGCCGGCCGCGCTCAAGGCCAAGCTGGAAAGTGAGATTGCGCGCTGGAAGCCGATCATCGAAGCGGCCGGCCAGTACGCCGACTAAAGGTTTTTAACGGGGCGCCGCCGGCGCCCCGTTTTTACACCGGCATCGGCACGCCCGTGAGGCGGGCCGGGAGGACGTCATGAAACCTTTCGCAATCGACAGAGCCAACGGCATATGCGCCGCGCTGTTGATCTTTATTGGCGTCTTTTTCGCGCTGCAGTCGCTGGGCCTCGAAATCGGCACCGCCTTTCGCATGGGGCCGGGCTATTTCCCCCTGGTTCTGGCGATCGTGCTCATTCTGCTCGGCGCCGTCATCCTAGTCGAGGCAGTGCGCTTCGAGAGCGAGCCGATCGGTTACATTGCGTGGCGCGGCATGCTGTTCATCCTGCCTGCTCCGATCTTCTTCGGCCTGACGGTGCGCGGCCTCGGCTTCATCCCATCGATCTTCCTGGCGGCGCTGATCGCATCGTTTGCCAGCGGCCGCATGAAGCCGCTGACCGCGCTCGTGCTGTCGGCCGGCCTGACGCTGTTCGCGTTCGCCATCTTCAGCTACGCACTCGGCCTGCCGTTCCGGCGTTTCGGCCCGTGGTTGCCACTGTCGTTGTGAGGAGATGAAATGGAACTCCTCAACAATCTCGCACTCGGCTTTTCGACGGCCACATCTTTGGCAAACCTCGGTTTCTGCCTGATCGGTGTCCTTCTCGGCACGCTGATTGGTGTCCTGCCCGGTATCGGCGCCACCGCAACCATTGCCATGCTGTTGCCGATCACCTTCCAGATCGGCGATCCGGTTTCCTCCCTGATCATGCTCGCCGGCATCTATTACGGCGCGCAGTATGGCGGCTCGACTACCGCTATTCTCATCAACATGCCTGGCGAATCCTCGTCGGCCGTCACCGCCATCGACGGCTACCAGATGGCCAGGAACGGCCGCGCCGGGGCGGCACTGGCGACCGCGGCGATAGGCTCGTTCTTTGCCGGCACGGTGTCGACCTTCCTCGTCGCCATCTTTGCCCCGCCGCTGACGGCGATAGCGTTGAAATTCGGTGCTGCCGAGTATTTTTCGCTGATGATTGTCGGTCTGGTCTCGTCCGTCGCGCTCGCCCACGGCTCGATCGTCAAGGCGCTGGCCATGGTCGTGCTCGGCCTGCTGCTCGGCCTTGTCGGCACCGATATCTACACCGGTACACCCCGTTTCACGCTCGGCATCCGCGAATATGCCGACGGGCTGAATTTCGTCGCAGTGGCGGTCGGTGTCTTCGGCGTCGCCGAGATACTGCGCAACCTCGAAAACGAGCATGAGCGTTCCGTGCTGATCCGAAAGATCTCCGGCCTTATGCCGACCCGCGAAGATTTTCGGCGCATGGCGGCTCCCATCGTGCGCGGAACGATCATCGGTTCGGCGCTCGGCATCCTGCCGGGAGGCGGCGCGATCCTTGCCGCCTTTGCCTCCTACACCGTCGAAAAACGTGTCTCGAAAAATCCCGGGGAATTCGGCAAGGGCGCCATCGAAGGCGTCGCCGGACCGGAATCGGCCAACAATGCCGGCGCCCAAACCTCCTTCATCCCGATGCTGACGCTCGGCATTCCGGCCAACCCGGTAATGGCGCTGATGATCGGCGCGATGATCATCCAGGGCATCGTGCCCGGCCCCAATGTCGCCATCGAACAGCCTGCACTGTTTTGGGGTATCATCACCTCGATGTGGATCGGCAATCTGATGCTGATCATCTTGAACCTGCCGCTGATCGGGCTTTGGGTGAAACTGCTTACGATCCCGTATTACGTGCTCTTCCCGATCATCATGGCGTTCTGCTCGATCGGCGTTTACAGCGTCAACACCAACGTCTACGACCTCTATGCCGTCGCCTTCTTTGGCTTGCTTGGCTACCTCCTGACCAAGCTGCGCTGCGAACCTGCGCCGCTGCTGCTCGGCTTCGTGCTCGGCCCGCTGCTCGAGGAAAACCTACGCCGCGCCATGATCCTCTCGCGCGGCGATCCGAGCACCTTCGTGACGCGGCCGATCAGCGCCAGCCTGCTCCTCATCGCGCTTGCCGTGCTCGTCATCGTGTTTCTCCCCGCGGTCAGGAAGAGGCGCGAGGAGGTGTTCGTCGAGGAGAGTTCCTGAATGTGGACGGCGCCACATAGGAGGAACTTCACAGTCACTTGGCGGGCACTGACTCAGTAGCCGCTTCTACTGGCCCGAGCGGCGCGATCTCGACCAGCGGTGCAGGCACGCTGGTCGTCTTTTCCTTGGCCTTGCAGATATCGGCGATGACGCAGGCCGGGCAATCCGGCTTGCGCGCCTTGCAGACATAGCGGCCGTGCAGGATCAGCCAATGATGCGCGTGCCGCATATATTCATCCGGAATGATCTTCAGGAAACCTTGCTCGACCTGTTCCGGCGTCTTGCCCGGCGCCAGGCCGAGCCTGTTACCGATGCGGAAGATGTGCGTGTCGACCGCCATCGTATGCTGGCCGAATGCCACGTTGAGCACGACGTTGGCGGTCTTGCGGCCGACACCCGGCAGCTCGACCAGTTGATCGCGATCCTCAGGCACCTCGCCGCCATGGTCGCGGATCAGCGCCTCCGACAGCGCGATGACGTTCTTGGCCTTGTTGCGCCACAGCCCGATGGTGCGGATATGGTCGCCGAGCTTGGCCTCGCCCAGCGCCAGCATTTTTTGCGGCGTGTCGGCAATTTTGAACAGCCCCCGCGTCGCCTTGTTGACGCCGGCGTCCGTCGCCTGAGCCGAAAGCACCACCGCCACCAACAGCGTGAAGGCGTTGATATGTTCGAGCTCGCCCCTCGGTTCCGGCCGCTGAACGGAAAAGCGCCGGAAAATCTCATGCACCTCGGCCGCGCTGTAAAGCGCCCGCGATCTCGCCGGCCGCGGACGCGGCTTGACGTTCGAGCCCTCGCGGCGGCCGGGCAACAGGTCTTTTTTTAGCGCAGAAGAGTTTTTGGGCTTGGGGCTTGTCATTGCCTTCCTATAATATTCCCCAATGAGCGACACAAACGCCTCATTTCAGGCCGACGAGCCATTTTTCCAGGCGCTGCTGACACCGCACCGGTCGCTGGGCAAGACCGGCTTTGCCATACTGATGGGCGCCCTGCTGTTCGGCTGGCTGGTGACCGGAGCTTTTTTTCTGTCGCGCGGCGCCTGGCCGGTGTTCGGCTTCTTCGGCCTCGACGTGATCGCCGTCTACATCGCCTTCCGCGCCAATTATCGTGCCGCCCGGGCTCGCGAGGAGGTATCGGTGTCGCGCACCAGCCTCGACATCCGCAAGACTGCCCCGTCAGGCAAATCGGAAGCACACCGCTTCAATCCGTTCTGGGCGCGCTTTTCGATCGCCCGCCACGCCGAGATCGGCATCACCAGAATGGCGGTCGAGGCGCAAGGAAAAACCGTCTCGATCGGCGGCTTTCTCAACCCCGCCGACCGCGAGAGTTTTGCCACCGCATTTTCGCGCGCTCTGGCAGCCGCCAAGGCGCGCTGAGCCAGCGTTTCAGAACCGATAGCGCAACAGCCTGCCGATCTTGCGCAATGCTGGAATGTATTTCCAAAGGCGAACAAACAGTTTCGCGAACCAGCGCATGCGAGCGGCATGTTCCGGCTTATAGGCAGGGATGTCCTCGACGAACCGCAGCTTCGGAACGGCTCGCTCCAACTCATGCGGGTTCTCGATGCTCCAATGGACCTCGGCACCGGTGGCGCGGAAGGAGGAATTGAGGCGAATGATCTTCAGGCCCAGGCGACTATAGGCATCGAAAACCAGTTCGCCGCTCGAAAGATGTCCCACCAAACGAGAAAACAGTTGCTGCCCCTCTTCGGCGCCCAGGTAGGGAGTCAGGCCTTCCGCCACGACTATGGCCGGGCGATCCCGAGGTACTTCGTTCAGCCATCCCGGTTCGGTGACCGACGAAGCGATCAGGTGGTAGTGATCCCGCACGGGATAGAGCTTGCGCCTGAGGTCGATGACTTCGGGATAGTCGACGTCGAACCAGTCCACGCCGGCTGGCGGATCGATACGGAATACGCGCGTATCGAGCCCACACCCGAGATGCAGTACGATGGCGTCAGGATTTCGGGCGAGAAAGTCCTGAACGCAGACGTCCAGCGTCTTTGCCCTGATTGCTAGACCGACGCCGAGATTGTTGTCGACCTTGAGCCGTGAGAAATCATAGTCGATGTTGCGCACCGCCTCGTCGGCAAAGTAGTCCCTGAGCAGCGAATTGGGCAGCCGGCTCTCCAGCGCCTTGCCGTAAAGTGTCAAAAGCAAAGTCTCCTTTGCCCCGGTCAGGTTTACTTTTTCACCAGCCACGACCGTCCTCCCCATTCAAAGCCCAGCTCTATCTGGGTACATGCCGCGGGAAAGCAAGTTTCGGGTGGTGATCGGCGCCGCGAAGGACGATATTCGCACTCAAGGAGATACTGCCATGAACGCCCAAATGCCTCTCAAAACGACAGCAATCCTTCAGAAAGACATCACGCCTGAAGGTGGAGACTACGAAATCGTCCGTCGTGCCATCGAAAAGATCAGCCTCGACTATCGCGACCAGCCTTCGTTGGAAGTGCTGGCCGAGGAGGTCGGCGAGACGCCGACCGGGCTGCAGAAGCTGTTCACCCGCTGGGCCGGCCTGTCGCCCAAGGCTTTTCTGCAGGCCGTCACCCTCGATCATGCGCGCAAGCTGCTCGATGCCGGCATGCCGCTGCTTGAAACCTCGTTCGAACTCGGCATGTCCGGCCCAGGCCGGCTGCACGATCTGTTCGTCACCCACGAAGCGATGTCGCCGGGCGATTACAAGACCCGCGGCGCAGGGCTCACCATCCGCTACGGCTATCATATCTCGCCTTTCGGCATCGCGCTGATCATGGTGACGGACCGCGGCCTTGCCGGCCTCGCCTTCAACGACCCCGGCGGCGAGCGTGCGGCCTTTGCCGACATGTCCAGCCGCTGGCCGAATGCGACCTATGTCGAGGACATGGCGGCGACGGCACCCTATGCCGCGCGCATCTTCGATCCGTCGCTGTGGCGCGCCGACCAGCCGCTGCGCGTTGTCATGATCGGCACAGACTTCCAGGTCCGTGTCTGGGAGGCCTTGCTGCGCATTCCGATGGGCCAGGCCTGCACCTATTCCTCGATCGCCGCGCGCATCGGCGCACCGAGTGCCAGCCGGGCTGTCGGTGCCGCGGTCGGTGCCAATCCGATGTCCTTCGTCGTGCCGTGCCACCGGGCTCTCGGCAAGTCCGGCGCACTCACCGGCTACCATTGGGGTCTGACCCGCAAACGCGCCATCCTCGGCTGGGAGGCGGGACAGGTCTCTTCTTGAATAGCCAACGAATGGAACGATTGGAGCGATGCAAGGACCGCTAGGGTGACAAGCAGCGATCTTACGGAGTAGCTTCCCGCGCAATTAGAGTGGTATGCGCTAGCGGGAGGCACTACTTGATCGTCGTCATCGGCTCCATCAATCTCGATCTCATCGCCAGTGTCGACCGCTTGCCCGGCCCCGGCGAGACCGTGCGCGGCTCCGGTTTCGCTACTGCCCCCGGCGGCAAGGGCGCCAACCAGGCGCTGGCCGCCGCCCGCGCCGGCGCCAAGGTGCGCATGGTCGGCGCGGTCGGCAAGGACAGCTTCGCCAGCGACGCTCTGGCGCTGCTGCGCGACGGCAAGATCGACCTGTCCGGCGTCGGCGAGACCTTTGCCTCGACCGGTACCGCGTTGATCATGGTCGGCGCCGACGGCGAGAACGTGATCGCCGTTGTGCCGGGCGCCAATGATTCGGTCGTGCCGGGTGACCTTTCCAAGGCTTTCGTAAAAAACGGCGACGTCGTGCTGCTGCAACTGGAGATCCCGCTGCAGACCGTCGAGGCAGCACTCGACGCGGCAAGCACGGCCGCCGCGATCACCGTGCTCAACACCGCACCTTTCCATGGCGACGCGGCCGGCTTCCTCGGCAAGGCCGACTATCTCGTCGCCAACGAAACCGAGTTCGACCTCTATGGCGAGGCGCTGTCGTTGAATGGCCGCGACCGCCCGGCACGGATGCGCGACTATGCCGCGAGAACCGGCCGCACCATCGTCGTCACGCTTGGCTCGGACGGCGTTCTGGCGGCAACGCCGGACGATCTCCTGATGGTTCCGGCGCTGAAGATCACCCCGCTCGACACGGTCGGTGCCGGCGACACGTTCTGCGGCTATTTTGCAGCCGGGCTGGCAGCCGGCCTGCCGCTCGACCAGGCGCTAGCCCGCGCTGCCGCAGCCGGTTCGCTGGCCTGCCTGAAAGCCGGTGCACAGCCGGCCATCCCGCTGGCCAGGGACGTCGATGCCGCCCTGCAGAAATCTGCAGGCTAAAGCGGGATGACAGCCATGCGCCCGACGACGAAGCACGCGGTGCCGCCCGCCGGCGACATCTGCCGCCTGTCTGCCGTGGCGCTTGCCGGGAAGATCAGGCGCCGGCAGCTTTCGGTGCGCGAAGTCGTCGCGGCATTCCTCGACAGGATCGAGGCGGTGAACCCGCTGGTCAACGCTATCGTTTCATTGCGTGAGCGTGCCGACATCCTGCGCGAGGCCAACAGCGCTGACGCTCATCTGGCGCGAGGAGGAGATACCGGATCGCTGTTCGGCCTGCCGATCGCGATCAAGGATCTTGCGCTGACAAAAGGCCTGAGAACCGCCTTCGGCTCGCCGATCTTCGTCGATTTTGTGCCTGAGGAAGACGACTTCTTCGTCGAGCGCGTCCGCAAGGCCGGCGCGATCATCATCGGCAAGACCAACGTTCCCGAATTCGGGCTCGGCTCCAACACCTACAACACCGTGTTCGGACAGACGCTCAACGCATTTGACCCGGCGCTGACCGCCGGCGGCTCGAGCGGCGGTGCGGCGGTCGCGCTGGCGCTCGACATGGTTCCCGTTGCCGATGGCAGCGATTTTGGCGGTTCCCTGCGCAATCCCGCTGCCTACAACAATGTCTATGGCTTCCGTCCATCGCAGGGATTGGTGCCGGCCGGCCCTGACCTTGATGTGTTTCTTGCGCAAATGGGCGTCGAAGGGCCGATGGGGCGTAGCGTGCGTGACATGGCGTTGCTGCTCGACGTTCAGGCCGGCTATCATCCTCGCGCGCCGCTGTCGCATGATAAGCCAGGCTCGTTCCTCGAAGGGCTGGAAGCACCGGCGGCCGGCGGGCGCATCGCCTGGCTCGGCGATCTCGAAGGCCATCTGCCGGTTGAAGCAGGCATACTACAGCTTTGCGAGGCAGCACTCGGCCGGTTCGCGGATGTATCCTTCGAGGCCGAGCCGCTGATACCGGAATTCGACTTCGAAGCGCTGTGGCAAGCCTTTGTAACGCTTCGCCAGGCGAGCAGCGGTTGTGCGCTCAAGGCGCATTACGACGATCCCTCGAAACGCAGCCTGCTGAAGCCGGAGGCCGTGTGGGAGGTGGAACATGCACTGCGCCTCACCGCGCCGCAGATCCACGCCGCCACTGTGAGGCGCTCGTCCTGGCATCGAATGCTGCTGTCGCTCTTCGAACGTTTCGACCTGATTGCGCTGCCAGCCGCACAGGTCTTTCCCTTCGATGTCGTCACCCACTGGCCAAGGCAAGTGGCCGGGCGTGCCATGGACAGCTATCATCGCTGGATGCAGGTTTCAGCGTTCGCCACGCTGGGCGGCTGCCCGGCGATCAATGTGCCGGCGGGCTTCGACGCCAGGGGCAGGCCAATGGGCATGCAATTGATCGGGCGGCCGCGCGGTGACCTCTCCGTGCTGAGGGCGGCTGCCGCCTATGAGACAACGCTGCCATGGCAGGCCGGCGCCTGCTGAAATCAACTCCGCATTGTCGGCGCCTCGCCGGCTTGCACGCAACTCATCGCCATGCATTGATCGCGACAGCGCGCCGCACGAGCGGCATCTGTGGAGGGAAAAATGTCGTTGGAACTCTACGCCACCTATGTCGTCGCCTGCATCGTCATCATCCTGGTGCCGGGGCCGACGGTGACGCTGATCATTGCCAACAGCATCCGCCACGGCTCGCGCGCAGGGCTCGCCAATGTCGCCGGCACCCAGGCCGGGCTAGCCATCATGATCGCCATCGTCGGCATCGGATTGACTTCGCTGATCGCGGGCATGGGCCACTGGTTCGAGTGGGTCCGGCTGATCGGCGCCGCCTACCTGATCTGGATGGGCGTGCAGATGTTCCGCTCGAAAGGCAAGCTGAACGCCGACGGAACGGCAAAAAGGCCACGTGGCGGCTTCTTCCTGCAGGGCCTGCTGGTGGCGATCAGCAATCCAAAGACGCTAGTGTTCTTCGGCGCCTTCTTTCCGCAGTTCATCGCTCCCGAAGGCAATTACGCACTACAGATCGGCGTCATGGGTCTCACCGCGATGATCTTCGCCGCAGTCTCGGATTCGACCTACGCGCTGGCCGCCGGCCGCGCCGGACGCCTGCTGTCGGCCGGCCGCGTCAAGCTCTTGTCGAGGATCAGCGGCAGCTTCCTGGTCGGCGGCGGCCTGTGGCTGGCCTTTTCCAAGGCGAAGTAACGGCCGCGAGCCCGGCGACGCCAACAGCAACATCCTGGAATAGGAAAGCCGATTGAAAGTCGGCCTTCAGGCCACCACATGGATCAACAGTTGGGGATTCATGTCTATGCCGTGGAGTTACGCGGATTTGAAAAGGAACGCGTTTGGCGTGATCCTGTTCATCGCTTTGTTCGCGGCGATGGTTCCGTCGGCTCTGAACAAATGGGCGAATGACGCAAGTCCGATCCGATCGGTCGACCCGGTCGATGCGACGATCAAAAGTGGACAGGGTAAAGGGCGCAATATCCAATATCTGCTGGTCCTTGAGAACGGTTCGACGGTCCTCGTTTACGACGACCTCCCGCATCTGATCGGCTCGCGCGTAGGCATCGAGCGCGTCACGCGCGACAATGGCTTCGTCTTTTACCGGTTTGCAAATTGAACGACGATCGATCGATAAGCTGTTTTCAAAGGTGACGCGAGTGACATGGCTTTTTCGGGGAATCGCTCTTGAACAAAGCCCCTATGCTACTCAACTCTAAGGTATGGGGCCGGCAAATCTTTCTCTTAGAACCCGCATTCTTTTGCTTCGGGAAGAGTTTCGCGACAGAGTTGTTGGCACCGCAATCTTGTGTGCGCTCGCTCTCGCGATCGCTGTGCCGATTGTAACCAGGCAGAACAGTCCGATCACTGGCACACAACTCGTAGGAGGCACCGTCGAAGATGTTGCGACGATGCCTCTAAATCCGAGGGGTTCCGTCGGACATGGACTTTATTATAGATATGAAGTCCGCCTCTATGAGGGCAACGCTCGGATATTTGTCGATGGTGAGGTGGAACACCCCACATGATTGGATCGGAAGTCTCGATCGAAGAACAACAACGCCAGGACGGTACCACCACCTACCGCCTGCTCAACTACTGAGCAGCCCTAAAGCCGCCCCAGCCGTTCCAGCAACAGCGCGAAAAACGCATCATGGTCGATGTCGCGCATCACCATGGCGTTCTTCGGCCGCTTGGTCACCCCCCACCAGTCGATCACCGTCATGCCCATGGTGAGCTCCGAGGCGGTTTCCACGCTGACATTGCAGTTGCGCCCCTTGAACAGCTTCGGCTTCAGCAGATACGCGATCACGCAAGGATCGTGCAGCGGGCCGCCGTCGGTACCGTATTTCTCCTCGTCGAAACGTTCGAAGAATTCCAGCATGTCCGCGGTGGCCGTGCCGACCCTGGTGCCGAGCTTGCGGAAGGCCTTCGTACGCTTGGCGGTGGTCAGCGCCTTGTGGGTGACGTCGAGCGGCATCATCACGATCGGAATGCCGGATTTGAACACGACATCGGCAGCATGCGGATCGACATAGATGTTGAACTCGGCGGTCGGCGTGACGTTGCCGCCCTCGAAGAAGCCGCCGCCCATCAGCACGATTTCCTTGATGCGCGGCGCGATTTTCGGCTCGCGGATCAGCGCCAGCGCAACGTTGGTGAGCGGCCCGAGCGCGCACAGCGTGATCGTGCCGCTCTCCTCGTTCATCAGCGTCTCAACGATGAAATCAACCGCATACTCGTCCTGCAGTTTCATCTTTGGTTCGGGCAGTTGCGGCCCGTTGAGGCCGGTCTTGCCATGCACTTCCTCGGCGGTGACGAGTTCGCGCGCCAGCGGCCGGATGGCGCCTGCATAGACCTTGACGTCCGGCCGGCCGGCCAGCTCGCAGATCTTGCGGGCGTTTTTTTCGGTAAGTTTCAGCGGCACGTTGCCGGCCACCGCGGTGATGCCGACGATCTCCAGCTCGGCGCTGCCCAGCGCCAGCAATATGGCGACGGCATCGTCCTGGCCGGGGTCAGTGTCGATGATGATCCTGCGGGATTGGGGCATTTCAATTCCTTGTTTTGGCAAGTCTTTTTGGGCGGGACGTGTGACGGCTTGAAGTCTGCCGGGCGGCGGACCATATCAAGACCATCGGGAAAAATGCCATCCGGGTTTTTCCACTTTATGTCGCTCTTGAGAGGACACTGTAACATGAGCCGAATGACGCCTTTTTCCAGCCCGCTTCTCCTCGGTTTCGATTCCATGGAAAAGACGCTGGAGCGGTTGGCAAAGTCCGGTGACAGCTATCCTCCCTACAACATCGAGCGCCTCAGCGGTGCCGACGGCAAAACCGAAAGGCTGCGTATCACGCTCGCCGTCGCCGGTTTCGCGGAAAGCGATCTCGATGTCACAACGGAGGAGAACCAGTTGGTCGTGCGCGGCCGTCAGAACGACGACACCGAGCGCGAATTCCTCCACCGCGGCATCGCCGCGCGCCAGTTTCAGCGCTGTTTCGTGCTGGCCGACGGCATGCGGGTGATTGCGGCGGAATTGAAGAACGGCCTTCTGTCGATCGATCTCGATCGGCCGGAATCCGAACGGCTGGTACGAAAAATAAACATATCGGTGAAAGACTGATTTTTGCCGATAGCTCTCATGCGGGATGGCCTTGAGCGGCATCTCGCGGCAAGGAGGCTTGAAATGACCAGAACTAACGAAAATATCATCATGACCAGCGGCGAATTCGCCCATCTCGGCGAAGGTTCTGTCGCCTATCTCAGGAAAGTGTCGAGCGACGATCTGCGCGGCCGTTTCCCGGGCCTCGGCGAAATCGCGCCCGGGCTGGAACTGTGGGCCCTGTTTGCCGCCAATGGCCAGCCGATCCTGCTTTCGGACGCTCGCGACCGGGCACTGGCTGGCGCGCTGGAAAACGATCTGACCCCGGTCGCTATCCACTAACGTCGTTATCCACTGACAAATACGGCGCAGCGATCTGGTTGGAAACGGACAGGGCCGCTCACGGCGGCCCTTCAACGGATTTAATCAAAACCTCAGGCGGCGTGCGAGGCCTGTGTGTCCGACAGCAGCGCGTGGATGGCTACGGCGTCGCGCGTGCCCCTGATCTTGGCAACCGTGTCGGCGTCGCGCAGCACCCGCGCAATGCGCGACAGCGCCTTGAGGTGGTCGGCGCCGGCGCCTTCGGGAGCCAAAAGCAGAAACACCAGGTCGACCGGCTGATCATCGAGGGCCTCGAAGTCCACCGGTGTCTCCAGCCGGGCAAAAACGCCGGCGATCCGCTTCACCCCGGCCAGCTTGCCGTGCGGAATGGCGATGCCGTTGCCGACGCCGGTGGAGCCGAGCCGCTCGCGCTGCAGGATGGTGTCGAACACCTCTCGCTCCGGAATGTCGGAAATCGCCGCCGCCCTTTCGGACAGCAATTGCAGCAGCTGCTTTTTGGAGTTCGCCTTCAACGCCGGCATGATTGCCGGAACGCTGACGAGATCGCTCAGATCCATGCTTGAAATCCCTTGTTCGCCTGCCGTCGCCAGTCCCCACGCTCGCGTGCGGCTGGTTTTTACCCCTGCGCGACCTTGGCCGTGGACGGGTCGATCCAGCCAATATTCCCGTCCGGCCGGCGATAGACGATGTTGAGATGGTCGTTTCCGGCATTGCGGAAGACCAGGACCGGGCTGTCCTTGGTGTCGAGTTCGATCACCGCTGACGCCACCGACATGGTCCGCAGCGTCATGGTCGATTCGGCGACGATGGCCGGCGCGAAATTCTCCGGTATGTCCTCCTCGTCGTCGGCAAGCGGCGCCATCACCGTATAGGCGACGTCGGTGAGCTCGCCGTTGCTATTGCCTGAATTGTGCGACTTCAGCCGGCGCTTGTAGCGCCTGAGGCGTGTTTCCAGACGGTCCGCCGCGGTATCGAAGGCAAGCGTTGGATCCTGGGCATCGCCGGTCGCCTGCAGCGAAGCACCGGAGTCCAGCCGGATCATGCAATCGGCCGTGTAGCGCGACCCCGATTTGACGACTACGATTTGCCCTGAAAAGCCCCGATCGAAATATTTCCCGATCACTTCCCCGACACGGTCGTTGATGCGCGTACGGAACGCATCGCCGATATCCATGTGTTTTCCCGATATGCGCAGTGTCATCTGAAAACTGACCTTCCTTGCTCAGGCTTCAAACTGTCCCGAGTTTATACTCGTGGTCCGCGCGCACAAGCTTTTGCGGCGTCACTTGCGCCGATTTTAGATCCGAACTTTCCGGTTGATCACAAGCCGCCTTCTTGGCCGTCCCGTGGCCTACATCGTGACGGACCATCTCTCGTGCGGGCATCGGCGAACTCAAATCCACTCGCCAGCCCGTCCCATGCGGGCGGGCTTCTAGCCACTTCGTCGCCGCTTGTCAATGAAGGGCGAAAGCTGTGGAAATTCCGCCGGAGATCAACGGCCGGCGCTGGCCAAAGCGCGTTTTTCGCGCCGCCGCTGCACCGAAGAGGGTATGTTCATGCCTTCCCGGTATTTGGCCACCGTGCGCCTGGCGATGTCGACGCCGCTTTCCCGCAGCATGTCCACGATGGCATCGTCGGAAAGCACATCGATGGCTTTCTCCTCGTCGATCAGCTGCTTTATGCGGTCGCGCACCGCTTCCGACGAATGCGCATCACCGCCACCTGACGAAGCGATCGAGGCGGTGAAGAAATAGCGCAGCTCGAACACGCCGCGCGGCGTCAGCATGTATTTGTTTGCCGTGACCCGGCTGACCGTTGATTCGTGCATGCCGATGGCGTCCGCCACCGTGCGCAGGTTGAGCGGCTTCAGGTGCCGCACGCCGTGGACGAGAAAAGCGTCCTGCTGGCGCACGATCTCAGAGGCCACCTTGAGAATGGTCTTCGCCCGCTGGTCGAGGCTGCGCGTGAGCCAGTTGGCGTTCTGCAGGCATTCGGCAAGGAAATCCTTTTCCGCCTGGTTTTTCGCATGTGGCGTGACCTGGGCGAAATAGATGTGATCGACCAGCACGCGCGGCAGCGTCTCGGCATTGAGCTCGACCGTCCAGCTGCCGTCATTGGCTGCACGCACCTCGATGTCGGCCACGATCGCATCGCTGGCACCGCGCGAAAACGCCATTCCCGGCCGTGGGTCGAGCGCCCGGATCTCGGCCAGCATGTCGAGCAGATCCTCTTCGTCGACGCCGCAAATCCGCTTCAGCGTCTGGAAATCGCGCCGTGCCAGGAGTTCGAGATTGGCGATCAGCGCCTTCATCGCCGGATCGAGCCGGTCGCGCACGGCCAGCTGCAGCAACAGGCATTCGGCGAGGTCGCGGGCGAATATGCCGGCGGGCTCGAATGTCTGGCAGACCGCCAGGACCGTTGCCATCGCCGTGGCGTCCGCGCCGAGGCGGGCGGCGATCTCGGCCATATCGGCACGCATGTAGCCGGCCTCGTCGAGGCCGTCGGCAAGCTCGCCGGCGATCAGGCGCGCCGCCGGATCGGCAAAGGCGAGCGCCACCTGCTCGCCGACATGGTCGCGCAGCGTGATGGCCGCCGCCGCCATATCCGCGACGTCGAAGCCGTCGGAGGAAGAGGTGGAACCATTGCCGGACGCCGATTTCCATTGTGCCGTCAGGTCGGGCCCGAGCCGCTCGCTCGTACCAGGATCGTCAGGAAACAGGTTTTCCAGCGACGTATCGAGCTTTTCCGAGATCGCCTCGGCGCTCCATGCCGTTTCCGCCTCGAACCAGTCGCCGTCGGCAGCCGGTTCCGATGCGGCGTCGCCCTTCTGCGCCTGGTCGCTGGCGGCGTCCTCCTGCGGTTCGGCGCGTTCCAGCAAGGGATTGCGTTCGATCTCGTCGTCGATGAAGCGTTCCAACTCGAGATGGGTGAACTGCAGCAGGCGGATCGACTGCATCAGCTGCGGCGTCATCACCAGCGACTGCGACTGTCGTAGCTGTAGTTTTGCCGCCAACGCCATGGTTCGGTTTCAAACGCCCCGTCTACGCACCCGCACTGCTGGAAGGAATTTTCCAGGCCAGCATAGAAACTGGCCCGGCTTTTGCTTGTCAAGGCGAGGAGCGGTAAAACTCGCCTGCCGACGCGTTTTCAGGCAGAAAATTGAAGAAAAAGCTGTTGGACTACGCCGGAAATCCCGTTCGAACCGGAATTTCGCATTTAGAGTGTAAATCCCTCGCCGAGATAAAGCCGCCGCACGTCGGCATTTGCGACCACTTCGTCGGCTCGACCATGGGTCAGCACCTGGCCGGCATGGATGATGTAGGCGCGGTCGATCAGGCCAAGTGTCTCGCGGACATTGTGGTCGGTGATCAGAACGCCGATGCCACGTGCCGTCAAGTGGCGCACGAGTTGCTGGATGTCGGCGACGGCGATCGGATCGATGCCGGCGAAAGGTTCGTCGAGCAGCATATAGGCGGGGCGGGTTGCCAAGGCGCGGGCAATTTCGAGGCGTCGCCGCTCACCGCCGGAGAGCGACAGCGACGGAGCCTTGCGCAGATGGCTGATGTGAAATTCCTCGAGCAATTCGTCGAGCAGGCGCTCACGCTCCTTGCGGCTCTTTTCGACGACCTCGAGCACGGCCCGGATGTTTTGCTCGACATTCAGGCCGCGAAAAATCGACGCTTCCTGCGGCAGATAGCCGATGCCGAGACGGGCGCGGCGATACATCGGCATCGACGTGACGTCGAAACCGTCGATTTCGATCGTGCCTTCATCGACCGGCACCAGGCCGGTTACCATGTAGAAACAGGTCGTCTTGCCGGCGCCGTTGGGGCCGAGCAGCCCAACCGCCTCGCCGGCGCGCACGCCCAGCGTCACGCCGCTGACGACTTTGCGGCCCTTGTAGCTTTTGGTCAGCCCCTTGGCGATCAAGGTTCCCTTGAACTTTGCCGCTTCGACGGTGACCCTGGCCGGTGCCGCAAGTTTGCTGGCGGCGCGCCCTGGAAGACGCGCCAGCAGCGACGATATGCCGGTCATCAGGGTTTCGCTGCTCCAGACTTCGCCGGCGGCGTGATCGACATCATGACGCGGCCGCCGCAAGCGTCGACCTGGGCAAGGCCGCTCTTCATCTGCACGGTAAGCTTGCAGCCGACAAGCACGTTATCGCCTTGCGAGAGCACGACCTTGCTGCCCGAAAGCACCAGCACTTCGGTCTTCATGTCGAAGGTGCCGCGGTCGCCGGTGGCAACCTGATTGTCCGATTTGATGTAGACCTTATCGTCGACCTCGAGATGGTCGATGTTGGCGGATCCGGTCATTGCCGCGGCACCCGCGGGCTGGGCGCCTTTAGCGGCGCCTGCATCCCTGACGTAATAGACCGTCATTTTGCCGGCCTTGAGCACGGTTGGACCCTGGACGACGTTGACGTTGCCGGTGAAGACGGCGACGCTTTCCGCCTGGCGCACCTCGAGCTTGTCGCTTTCGATCTGGATAGGCTTGTCGCCCGACAGCCTGAGGCCGGACATTTGGCTGGTGGCACTGGATTGCGCCAGCGACGGCGCCGTCCCGAAGGTCAGCCCCAAGGGCAACCCGAGCGTCAACGCCGAAATCGCGGCGAGGCGCCGTGCCGAACTACTGAACCGCATTGGTCTCTCCGCTCTTTGCCTCTGCCGCCTTCAAACTGGCGGGATCGATGTCGACGCGCACCTTGTTCTCGAAAACCAGGACCTTGCCATTGTCCTGGACCGACATCGAATCCGCCCTGATCCGCGACCCGCCGCGGCTGACATCGACGGGCTCGCTTGTCTTCATAGTGCCTTCGCCCATGTCGAGATAGACTGATTTGAATTTTGCCACCACACCATCCGTGGTCGACACGGTCACATCGCTGGTCAGGCTGAGCGTGTTGCCGTCGCGATCATAGGTGCCGTGCGTGGCATCGATGGCGGCCGTGTTGTCGGCCGCAATCGGCAGCTTGGCCTTGATGCCTTCCAGATCGATGATGCCTTGTTTGCTGACATCCTGTATGGCGCGCAGGGCTGTCATCGAATAGGGCAGGTTCTGTTTGGTGAAGCCGTTGAGCTTGGGGTTGGCCATCACCAGCTTGCCATCGGCAAAGGCGCCGCCGTCGGCCTGCACCTCGATTGCAGCGGGAGCCATGAGATAGGAATAGACGGGAAACGCGACCGCAATCACGGCAGCGACCAGCGGCACGGCCAGCTTGAGGATACGGACCCGGCGCGAATGACGCTGCGCAACGTCAAACGCGTCGACCCGCGCCCGGCCTGCGGCCTTGGGAGCCAACTCCGTCTCGGTGTTGGTCGGTTCGATTGGTCCCGCTAACATGACTGCTTCTTCTAAACCCCTGCCCGCCAGGCCGCCCTATAGGTGGGGTGCCGGCGCCCTCAAGCAAGCACAAGCCGAGGAAAACCGCAAAAATGTGACAGCCGCCCCTGTACAATGAAAATGGCCCCAGCGCAGCCTGTACCTCATACCAGATATGGGCGCACAGTGTTAGGGCCTGTGGAACGAGACAGGTTGAGGCTTGCCGCGAATGCCTAACGGCCTTTGGCGCAAGGCCGTCAGGAAACGGTAGCCGGGCGCGAATGGTTGCTTTAAAAGCATCTGCTCCCACCGACTACGAGGCTGACCATGGTATTGAGAGCCGACGACCTGATCGACCGCCGCCGCTTGCGCCGCAAGCTGACATTCTGGCGTGTTGCGGCGATTATCGTCGCGGCAGCCGGACTGATCGCCTTCTCGGCATGGATCTATGGTGACGACTTCACCGGCGCGGCTGTCGACCACATCGCCAAGGTCAAGATCGAAGGTACCATCACCGAAGACGAAGAACTGATCAAGCGGCTGGAGGCAATCCGTCAGTCGCCGCGCGTCAAGGCTGTGATCCTGTCGATCGATTCACCCGGCGGCACCACCGTCGGTGGCGAATCGATCTATGAGGCAGTGCGCAAGCTTGCCGCAGACAAGCCGGTGGTGGCCGAGGTCGGCACGCTCGCGGCTTCGGCGGGCTATATGATCGCCACCGCGGCCGACCATATTGTCGCACGCAAATCCTCGATCGTCGGCTCGATCGGCGTGCTGATTCAGTACCCGGACGTCAGCGGCCTCATGGACAAGCTCGGCGTCAAGCTGGAGGAGGTGAAATCCTCGCCCTTGAAGGCCTCGCCTTCTCCCTTCAAGCCGACCAATGACGATGAGCGCGCCATGGTCCGCAAGCTCATCCTCGACAGCTACGACTGGTTCGTCGGCATCGTCGCCGAGCGCCGCAACATGACCAAGCCGGAGGTGCTGGCGCTCGCAGACGGGTCGATCTTCACCGGCCGGCAGGCGGTCACCAACAGATTGATCGACGCGGTCGGCGGCGAGGCCGAAGCGATCGACTGGCTTGCAGGCAAGGGCGTCGATGCCAAGCTCAAGGTGGTGGAATGGAAGGACACGGAAAAACGCGGCGGTTTCCTGTTCTCCAAAGCGATGGCGCAGACCGTCGGTGCTGCGCTTGGCCTGGCCGGCCATGACGGCGACGTCCTTCACGAAATTGGAGCGGACCGCTTGTTTCTTGACGGTCTCGTTTCCGTCTGGCACCCTTGAGGAACCGCCTGGGACGAGTGAAAAACCAAATAAAATCATTCTGATAATTTCGGCGGCACTGCTTTTACGGGGAGCCTTTTCATGATCAAATCCGAACTTGTGCAGATCATCGCCACGCGTAATCCGCATCTTTTCCTGCGCGACGTCGAAAACATTGTCAGCGCCATCTTCGATGAAATCACCGACGCGCTTGCCGAGGGCAACCGGGTCGAGTTGCGCGGCTTCGGCGCGTTTTCGGTGAAAAATCGCCCTGCCCGCACCGGCCGCAACCCGCGCACCGGCGAATCCGTAGAGGTCGAGGAGAAATGGGTACCGTTCTTCAAGACCGGCAAGGAATTGCGTGAAAGGCTGAACGGAGGCAAATAGGCGCCGCGCCCGCCGTCCCGCTCCGGCAGCAGTCCCTACGGAAAAACATGTTCAATCGCTTAATCCTCATCGTGGTCTTCGTGCCGCTGGCCGTCATCCTGATCGCGCTGGCCGTTGCCAACCGCGAACCGGTCGCCTTCACGCTCGACCCGTTCAATCCGGGCAACCCGGCGCTGACGCTGACCTTGCCGCTGTTCATATTCCTGTTCCTTGCCCTTGCCATCGGCATGATCGTCGGCAGCCTGGCGACCTGGATCAAGCAGGGGCGCTATCGCAAGCTGGCGCGCCAGCGCGGTGCCGAGGCCGAGAATCTGCGCCAGGCGGTAAGCCGCGCGCCTGCCGCGCCTCGAGGCCCGGCTTTGCCGAAGCCGACAAACTGAAGCGTCGCTGACATATCTTTCGCGGAGCCTTTCATGCTGACCATTTCGGCCGCCGAGGTCGACAGCGCGCTGACCTTTCCCGGACTGATCGAGACGCTGCGCGCCGCGTTTCGCGATGGCGCCGTACAGCCGGTGAGGCACCATCATACGATAGAGCGGCCCGACGGCGCCGCTTCAACGCTGCTTTTGATGCCGGCCTGGACCGACTTCAACACGGCTGGCACCTCCGCCGGCGGTCACATCGGCATCAAGATCGTCACCGTGTCGCCCGACAACAACGCTGTCGGAAAACCCGCGGTGATGGGCCTTTACCTCTTGCTCGACGGCGCCACTGGCGAGCCGCAGGCCATGATCGACGGCCAGCGGCTGACGCAGTGGCGCACGGCCTGCGCCTCGGCGCTGGCCGCCTCCTACCTGGCCCGCGAGGACGCCTCGCGGCTGCTCGTGGTAGGCGCCGGCGCGCTGTCGCCGTTCCTGGCGAAGGCGCATTCGGCTGTGCGGCCGATCACCAGCATCCGCATCTGGAACCGCACGCCGGCCAATGCCGAAAAGGTCGCTGCAAGATTGCGTGCGGAAGGTTTTGCGGCCGAAGCCGCAGGCGATCTCGACGCCGAACTAGGCCAGGCCGACATCATTTCCTCGGCGACGATCACCACCGAGCCGCTGGTCAAGGGCGCCTTGTTGCGACCCGGAACGCATGTCGACCTCGTCGGCGGCTTCACTCCGGCGATGCGCGAAAGCGACGACGACACGGTTGCGCGGGCCCGCGTCTATGTCGACACCCGCGCTGGCGCCGCCAAAGAGGCGGGTGACATCGTCCAGCCGCTGGCCTCCGGCGTGTTGAAGCCGGAAGCCATCGTCGCCGACCTTTATGAACTCACGCGCGGCCAGAAAAAAGGCCGGCAGAACGACGACGAGATCACGCTGTTCAAGTCGGTCGGCGCAGCCCTCGAGGACCTCGCCGCCGGCATTGGCGTGTATCGCGCAAGCGTAGGGCAGTAGGGCAGTAGGGCAGTAGGAAACCGCACTGATCGTGCGGCGCCGCGCCAGCTATATTTCCTGTCACGTACTCCCCTACTGCCCTACTGCCTTACTCCCTTTGCCAGTAGACCCTTAGCCGATGATTGTCGGGATCGAGCGCGACGAAGGTCCGGCCGAAATCCATGTCGGTCGGGCTCTGCAGGATTTTCAGACCCCGTCCGGCCCAATCGGTGTAGGTGGCATCGACCGCCTCCGGCGTGTCCAGCGCAAAGACGATCTCGGCGCCACCGCCTGCTGCCGCGGCGGCCGGTTCCACGGTGTGACGCGACCAGAGGCCGAGCTTGAAGCCGTTGTCGAGCACGAACAGCACGAAGGTCGGCGAGGTCTCGACCGGCTGCCGCCCAAGCAGCGCGCTATAGAAGGCGCCGCTTTGCTCAGGCTTGTCGACATAGAGGATGACGAAATTGGGCGGTGTCATGAACTGCTCTCCCGATGGTTTCGACTGGAGGAGCATACCGTACGCCACTGCCAGATTCTGGCAGCAGTCTCAACTGAGCAGCAGCCTTAGCTTGGCGTGTCGAGCGTCGCCCGCCATTCTTTGAGCAGCACCTGACGGCGGCGCGGATAGCGCATCTCGGTGGCATTGAGGCCGGATATCCGGTCGGCGCGAAAGTGCCTGAAATCCTGGCGCATCTCGCACCAGGCCGCGACGACGCGCACCTTGTCGAAGAAGCCGAGTGCGAACGGCCAGACGGTGCGCTCGGAGGCAGCGCCGCCGGCGTCGCGATAGACAAAGCTCAGCTTGCGCTCCTCGCGGATGGCCTGCCGCACCACACCGAGATCGATGCCTTCGGTGACCTCGGTGCGCGACCCGACCAGCAGCGTCGAGGCATCGAGCTCTTCGCGCAAATCGTCCGGCAGCACCGCGGCGATCTTGGCCAGCGCGTCGGTGGCGGCGTTCGCAAGCCGCCAGTCCGGCTGCTTGGCCACCCAGCGCGAACCGAGCACGATCGCCTCGATCTCCTCATCGGTGAACATCAAGGGCGGCAGCATGAAACCGGGCCTGAGCACGTAACCCAACCCCGCCTCACCCTCGATCGGCGCGCCCTGCCCCTGCAGCGTGGCGATGTCGCGATAGAGCGTGCGGATCGACACACCCATTTCGCCCGCAAGGCTGCGGCCGCTGACTGGCCGGCGATGCCGGCGCAGGATCTGGATCAGGTCGAGCAGGCGTTCAGCACGGGACATGAATCATGACCTGGTTTCAATCACGATAGAGCCCCAGCGCTTTCGGCGGCAAGCGACATGGGTGGCGGACGGGAACGTCTGCGTCCTGACGCCGTTGTCTGGCCACTATGGATATGCGCGGGTTCCTGTTGTTCTGGTCGGTTTTGACCGCCATCGTCGCTGCGCTCAGCCTCGGACCATCCTTCGCCCATGTGCTGGAATCGGTGCCGCGGCTGACCAGTTGGCCGCCTTCGCTCTGGCGTGAAACCACTGTCTTCAACGCTCAGTTCCAATTCTTCGCGATTGTCGGCGCACCGCTGGACGTGGCCGCGATCGCCTGTCCGGGGCTTCTCGCCTGGATGCTGCGCAGTGACCGCCCGGCATTCTGGTGGATTTTGGCCGCCACCGTGCTTTATCTGATGGCCCTCGTGGCGTGGTTTACCCTGGTCAAACCGGCAAACGATGTCCTGGCCACCTGGGTGCCTGGACCGATCCCGGACAATTTCGAAAGTATCCGGAGCAGTTGGGAAACCGGCCATATGGTCGTCACCGGCTTCAAGGCCGTTGGTTTCATAGCGCTCGCAGTCGGCCTGCTGTCGATCAGGCGCGGCTGATCCGGTTGCACACGTCGGCAGCCCTTTTGTTGCGCCGGTCAATGTGCTGTGGCAGAAGCGGCGAGCCGCCGTCCGGAGATGCGCCTTCTTGAAACCTTTTCGCGACAAACGCCGCGACAGCCGCCCGCCCCCGAAGGGCGGGGCGGAGCAGCCGCGGCGGCGCGACGCCGGCCTGACCGCCGGTTCGGAGCCTAAACTGCAGGACCGGTCCGAGCCGAAAGCCGCGCCGCGCCCTCTATCCCGTCGCGATGGCGCGCTGCCTGCCGAACATCTGCCGCTGATCCTCGAGGTCGGCCCCAATCAGGACTACGCGTTGCTCGACAGCGGCGCCGGAGAAAAACTCGAGCAATACGGCCCCTACCGCATCGTTCGGCCGGAGGGCCAGGCGATCTGGCAAAAGGCTTTGCCGGCCAGGGACTGGGAGCGCGCCGACGCCATTTTCACCGGCGATACCGACGAGGAAGGCATCGGCCGCTGGCGCTTCCCCAAGACGCCGCTCGGCGAGACCTGGCCGATGAAGCATGACGGCATAGATTATCTCGGCCGCTTCACTTCGTTTCGCCATGTCGGCGTCTTTCCCGAGCAGGCCTCGCACTGGGACCACATGGCCGGACTGATCGCGGCGGCAAAACGGCCGGTGAAGGTGTTGAACCTGTTCGGTTACACCGGCCTTGCCTCCTTGGTGGCGGCGCGTGCCGGCGCCGAGGTCACCCACGTGGATGCTTCCAAGAAGGCGATCGGCTGGGCGCGCGAAAACCAGGAAATGGCGGGCTTGTCGCAAAAGCCGATCCGCTGGATCGTCGACGATGCCGTGAAATTCGCCGAACGCGAGGAGCGCCGCGGCAGCCGCTACGACATCATCCTGTTCGACCCGCCCGCCTATGGCCGCGGACCGAAAGGCGAGGTCTGGCAGCTGTTCGAGGACCTGCCGGCGCTGACCGATATCTGCCGCACGATCCTGACGCCGAAGCCGCTCGCCGTGGTACTGACCGCCTATTCGATCCGCGCCTCTTTTTTCGCCATCCATGCCCTGATGCGCGACACCTTCGCCGGCATGGGCGGCACGGTCGAGTCGGGTGAATTGATCATCCGCGAGAAATCTGCCGGTCGGGCGCTTTCGACCTCGCTGTTCTCGCGCTGGGTGGCCTGAATGAGTGCGTACGAACGGCACGCGGGCGCGCCAGGGCAGGTGAAGGAAGTCACCAGCCTCGCCAACCCGCTGGTCAAGGACATCAAGGCGCTCGCGCTGAAGAAATTCCGTGACCAGCAGAATTCCTTCATGGCCGAAGGCCTGAAGCTGGTCATCGACGCGCTCGATCTCGGCTGGTCGATCAGGACACTGGTCTTCGCCAAGGCCGGACGTGGCAATATGGCGGTTGAAAAGGTCGCGGCGCGCACGGTCGCCGCCGGCGGCACCGTCCTTGAAGTTTCGGAAAAAGTGCTGGTCGCCATCACCCGCCGCGACAATCCGCAAATGGTCGTCGGCGTGTTCTCGCAGAAATACCTGCCGTTGAAGGACATCCGCGCCCGTGACGGCGACGTCTGGGTGGCGCTCGACCGCGTCCGCGACCCCGGCAATCTCGGCACCGTCATCCGCACGGTCGACGCTGTCGGGGCCAGGGGCGTCATCTTGGTCGGCGAGACCACCGATCCCTTTTCGGTCGAAACGGTGCGCGCCACCATGGGCTCGATTTTCGCCGTGCCGGTCGCCAAGGCGTCGCCCGAAGCTTTTCTCGCCTGGCGAACGAGCTTCCCCGGCCTCGTCGCCGGCACCCACCTGAAGGGTGCGGTCGACTACCGCTCGGTCGATTTTTCAAAGGGCCCGGTGCTTTTGATGATGGGTAACGAGCAGCAAGGCCTGCCTGACGAGCTTGCCGCAAGCTGCGACAAACTGCTGCGGATACCGCAGGCCGGCCGCGCCGATTCGCTCAACCTTGCAGTGGCCACCGGCGTCATGCTGTTCGAGATCCGGCGCGGCGCGCTGAAGCTCGGCCCGGAGGACGCCAGATCGTGACATCTCAAACCGTGAAACTGCAAACCATGAAGTCCTGGAGGCCGTATGCTCTTCTGGTCGTCGCCGCGATAGCGCTCGACCAGTGGGTGAAATACCTAGTCGAAACCGGTCTTGCCTTTCAGGAACGGCTCGACCTGCTTCCGTTCCTGGCGCTGTACCGCACCTACAACACCGGCATCGCGTTCTCGCTGTTTTCGTCCTTCGGCGACACCGGCCTGGTGGTCGTCGCGGTTCTGGTGGTCGCTTTCGTGCTCTATCTTGCGGCCCGCACGCCGCCCGGCCACCTGCTTGCCCGCATCGGCTTCGCACTGATCGTCGGCGGCGCGCTCGGCAACCTGATTGATCGCGCAATCTACGGTCATGTCATCGACTATGTCCTGTTCCATACGCCGGTCTGGTCCTTCGCGATCTTCAACCTCGCCGACGCCTTCATTTCGGTTGGTGCGGTGCTGGTCGTCTTCGACGAACTCATTGGCTGGCGGCGCGGAGCGTCGAGCGATTGACCTCACTCGCCTGGCGCCACACATTCTGATCTGCAAGCCCGAGGAGAAAAAATGCCCGAAACCTTCAAAGCCATCCTCGTTTCGCGTGACGCCGAGAAAAACCAGTCGGTCGCGGTGACCGAGCTTACCGAGGCAGACCTGATGGAGGGCGACGTCACCGTCGCGGTCGAGGCGACGACGGTGAACTACAAGGACGGTCTTGCAATTACCGGCAAGGCGCCGGTGATCCGCCACTGGCCGCTGGTGCCGGGCATCGATTTCGCCGGCACCGTCATCTCGTCTTCCAATCCTGACTGGCGCAAGGGTGACAAGGTCATATTGAACGGCTGGGGCGTCGGCGAGACGCATTTCGGCGCCTTTGCAGGGCGCGCCCGCGTCAAGGGCGACTGGCTGGTGCCGTTGCCGGACGGCATGAGCCCGCATGATGCGATGGCGGTCGGCACCGCCGGCTACACCGCCATGCTTTGCGTCATCGCGCTGGAGCGCCACGGCATCGTGCCCGATCGCGGCCCGGTGGCGGTGACCGGCGCTGCCGGTGGCGTCGGCTCGGTCGCGGTCTCGATCCTGTCCAGCCTCGGCTATCACGTCATCGCCTCGACCGGCCGTGCTGCCGAAAGCCCCTATCTGATCGACCTCGGCGCCGCGGAAGTGATTTCACGCGACGAGCTTGCCCAGCCCGCAAAACCGCTCGCCAAGGAACGCTGGGCCGGCGGCGTCGATGCGGTCGGCAGCCACACGCTGGCCAACGTTCTATCGATGACCTCCTATGGCGGCGCCGTTGCCGCTTGCGGCCTCGCCGGCGGCATGGACCTGCCGGCAAGCGTCGCGCCCTTCATCCTGCGCGGCGTCTCGCTGCTCGGCATCGATTCGGTGATGGCGCCGAAGGCGGTCCGCCTCGAGGCCTGGCGCCGTATCGGCGCCGATCTCGACCACGCAAAGCTTGCCAGCCTTTCGACGAGCATCGGCTTCGACGGCATCATCGGCGCCGCGCATGACATCGTCGAGGGTAAGATCCGCGGCCGCGTGGTGGTGGATATGTGAGCCCCCAAGGGAAAAAAAAGAGCGCGACCGGTAAAATTCGAGCGATCAACCACAACCTTCGATAAGCTCTGTCTGGCAGGATTTCCGTATGATTGCGGAACCCGGCATCAGAGAGGCGGAACCAGCCGAACGGGCCGACGGGACGGCCCCCGCGGCGCCAGGACGGCAGCTTGTCGCCGCGCCACCGCTGGCGCCGGAACTGCCGGCCTCCAACCGCGAAGGCCTGCCCTTCCTGACGCTCGTCGCCATTGTCGTGCTGGCAGGCTTTTCGCATCTGACCGGGGCGCCGATCTTCATCACTATCGGCCTTTTGGCGACAGCCATCGCCGGGCTCGCCATGCATCTGCGCAACAGGCGCACCGAGCGCCGCGCGGTGGCCCTGCTCGATGCCACGACCGCCCGCAGCCG
Organism: Mesorhizobium sp. M1273; assembly: GCF_040318195.1. Lineage (NCBI taxonomy): Bacteria > Pseudomonadati > Pseudomonadota > Alphaproteobacteria > Hyphomicrobiales > Phyllobacteriaceae > Mesorhizobium > Mesorhizobium sp. M1273. Next base: position 206,883 of record NZ_JAMYLV010000004.1, read on the forward strand.
CGCCGAAATAGAGACGCTGGCCGACCGCATGTGGGAGATGCAGGAGAGCGAGGAGCGCTTTCGCGGGCTGATCGATGCACTCGGCGATCTCGTCGTCCATCGTGACCGCGACGGCCACATTGTCTACGCCAACAAGGTTTTCGCCGACCTTGTCGAAACCGACCAGCGCGACCTTGCCGGCAAGACCCTGGCCGAACTAGGCATCGATGTCGGCATCGTCCCCGACGCCGCGTTTTCCGACCATGAATGCCTGAGTTCCACCGACGTCGCCATTCGCACGCCGGACGGCCCACGCTGGTTCTCTTGGATCGAGCTGTCGGTGCGCGACAAGGACAGCGGCGCCGTTTCGCATCGCGCCATCGCCCGCGACATCACCGCTCGCAAGCGCGCCGAATCCTCGCTGATCACCGCCCGCGAGCGGGCCGAATATGCGAGCCAGGCCAAATCGCGCTTCCTCGCCACCGTCAGCCACGAGATCCGCACGCCGATGAACGGCATCATGGGCATGGCCCGGCTTCTCGCCGACACCAGCCTTTCGCCCGAGCAGCGGACCTATGTCGGCGCCATCTCGACCTCGGCCAGCGCGCTGCTGGCGCTGATCGAGGACCTGCTCGACTACTCCAAGATCGAGGCCGGCCGCTTCGATCCCGAACCGCAGCCGATGTCGGTGCGCGAGATCGCCGACAATGTCATCGAGCTTTTGGCGGCGCGGGCTTTTGCCAAGGATATCGGCCTCGGCTGTCATGTCGAACCCGACGTGCCGCAGCTGATCACCGCCGACCCCGGCAGGGTCAGGCAGGTGCTGCTCAATCTCATCGGCAACGCCGTCAAGTTCACCGACAGCGGCGGCGTCCTGGCAAGCATCGCCCGCGTCCGCACCGAAACCACCGACCGCATCCGCTTCACCATCACCGACACCGGCCCCGGTCTGCGCGAGGAGGACATGGAGCGCATATTCGCGGACTTCGAACAGGCTGACGGCACCTCGACCCGTGCGCATGGCGGTGCCGGCCTCGGTCTCGCCATTTCCAAGCGCCTGGTGACCGCCATGGGCGGCACTATCTCTGTGTCGAGCCGGCTTGGCCAGGGGTCCGAATTCGTCTTCGAGATTCCCGCTATTTCCGCCGTCGAGGCGCCGCAGATCCGCCAGGACGCGCTGTCGGGCCGGCATGCCGTGATCGTGTCGAAGAACCTGGTCGAGGCCGAAGCCCTCGCCCGCACCATTCGCGCCAATGGCGGCACGGTCGATCTGGCCACCGCCGCCGCCCAGGCCACCCCTTTCGCCGAGAGCTGCGACGTGCTGCTGATCGATGCTGCCATGGAGCAAAGCGACGGCAGGCTGCTCAGGCGCCTGCGCCAGAGCGGATTTGCCGATTGCGAGGCAGTGACGCTGATCGCACCGACCGACCGTGGCATGCTTGGCGAGTTCCGTGCCAATGGTTACGCCACCTTCCTTGCGAGGCCGGTGCGCGGTGAGACATTGCTGCGCGTGCTTTTGACCAGCCACGCGCCGGTCGTCGCCGAGCCGCAACTGCAAAGGCGCGGCGCGCAGACGGGGCACGCCATTGGCGCCCGCCAGCACGGCCTGTCGGTGCTGATCGCCGAGGACAACGACATCAACGCCATGCTGGCCCGCGCCACGCTGCTGAAGGCCGGGCATCGCGTGAAAGTGGTCGGCAACGGCAAGGCCGCCGTCGAGGCGGTCATCAGCACCGGCCACAAGCACCGTTACGACGTGGTGCTGATGGACTTGCATATGCCTGTCATGGACGGCCTGGACGCCATCGCCGCCATCCGCCGCCATGAGGAGGAGACCGCGGTGCCGCCGGTGCCGATCATGGTGCTGTCGGCCGACAGCCAGGAAAAGACGCGCCACGCCGTGCTCGCTCACGGTGCCAGCGGCTTCGTCACCAAGCCGCTCGACCCCGATGCCCTGGTTCATGCGGTCGAAGGGCAAGCGGCCGCCTGAGGCACAACATAGACGGTTGATAGATTGCCCAGTCGACGAAGTATTGCCCGCAGAGCCGTATCACGGTACTGTCACAATCCTGTTGCACCTACACCGTATCCCCGTGCCAAGAGGGATGGCTCGAAGGAGAATCACTCGTGCATACAGTCATGCCGGAATGTGATGCTCGGCCGAACGCCAGCGGGCCTTTGCTCGTCGGCCGGAACGCCGATGCCGTCATAAAAGGCGCATCGCTCGGCCGCATCGGCAATCTCGAAGTGCGGCTCGCCCGCAACGAGGCCGAGATCGCTGCCGCGCAGGAAGTGCGCTACCGGGTGTTCTACGACGAGCTTGGTGCCAGGAAGGACCTGTTCCAGATGCAGGACCGCCGCGATGCCGATCGCTTCGATCCCCTCTGCGATCATCTGCTGGTCTTCGATACTTCGCTTTCCGGCCCCGAGCATCGCCGCATCGTCGGCACCTACCGCCTGCTGCGGCAGGAGATTGCCGCGGCCGCCGGCGGTTTCTATTCCGAAGGTGAATTCGAGCTGACCAAGCTGATCGCGCGGCATCCCGGCCAGCGCTTCCTCGAGCTCGGCCGCTCCTGTGTTCTGCCCGAATACCGCTCGAAGCGCACCATCGAGGCGCTGTGGCAAGGCATCTGGGCCTATATCAATCATTACGGCATTGGCGTGATGACCGGCTGCGCGTCGTTCCACGGCACCGTGCCGGCGGCACATGCAGAGGCGCTGACCTACCTTGCCCACCACTGCCGGACGAATTCATCCTGGGACGTGCGTGCCGTCGCCGGGCGCTATTGTTCGATGGATCTGATGCCGATCGAGGCCGTCAATACCAAGGCGGCGATCGCCGCGATGCCGCCGCTGGTCAAGGGCTATCTGCGCGTCGGCGCACGCATCGGCGACGGTTGCGTCATTGATCGTGAATTCTCGACGGTCGACGTGTTCGTGGTGATGCCGGTCAAGGAGATCGGCGCCCGCTACGTCAATTATTATGGCGGAGAAGCGCAGCGGTTTGCGGCCTGAATAGGGGAGTAGGCGGAGAGAAGGCAACGGCCCGAGTAGGCAATTGCTCTACTTTACCCGACGTAGCGCTATTCCCTACTCCCGTACTGCCCTATTCCCCTACTCCCCTAACTTACGCATCTTTCTCAGCCTGCTCGTTGACCGGCCCCGGCTCGACTGGCGCTTCGCTTGCGACATGCTTGGGGCCGCCCTTGGCGACGCCGACCATGGCCGGCCGCAGCACACGCTCGCCGATCGAATAGCCGGGCTGCACGACCTGCACGACCGTGTTGGCCGGTACGTCGGGATTGGGCACCTCGAACATCGCCTGGTGGAAATTCGGATCGAATTTCTCGCCCTCGGGCTCAAGCTTCCTCACGCCGTGGCGTTCCAGCGCCGACAGCATGGCGCGCTCGGTGATCTCGACGCCGTCGATCAGCGCCTTGAAGCCGGCATCGCCCGACGCCTTGGCCTCCTCCGGGATGGCATCCAGCGCACGGCGCAGATTGTCTGACACCGAAAGCATGTCGCGGGCAAAATTGGCAACCGCATAGGCGCGCGCATCGTGGACGTCGCGGGCGGTGCGGCGACGCAAATTCTCCATGTCGGCCGCGACGCGCAGCGCGCGATCCTTCAGCTCTTCGTTTTCCTTCAGAAGCCGCACAAGCGCCTCATAGTCGCCGTCGACGCCACCTTCCCTTGGCTCCGCGGCAGCCTCGGTTTTCTCGGCTTCATCGGGCGCGCGTTCGTCTTTTGCCTGGTCGCTCATCGCCGTTTCCCGTCATTTTCGAATGGTGTGGATTTGCGCCCGATATCGAGGTTTAGCGGCCAAAAATCAAGGGGCAAGCGATACTGCAGCCGCTGTCGCTGCTTGGCGGACGGCGCAGACCTTTCGATTTTAATTCAAACTTTACCGTACCCGACGGCTTTGCTTGCCGGGACACTACAATGCGGGAACCATTCCTCCCCTGGAAGAGTTTCGAAGCCGACACAGGATTTTGGATGATGCCCCGCAGGAATGGCGAAAAACGCGACGGGCTCGCCGCCGATATCCGGCGCCAGCTCGGCACCGAGGCGACCAAGCGCTTTCTGCGCACCTTACCGGCCTTCCGCACGGAGTCCGATATTCCCGACCGTCTGAAGGAATTGCTCGACCGCCTGGACGGCGTCGAAGCCAAGGTGGTCGCAGGCGGGCGCCGTCGGTAGACACCGTCGCCAGCAACGCGACCTGCGATTGCGGCCGCAATTCCTCGCCATCGCGCGACATTTACCCGCAGTAACTTTGCGTGATCTCCGCCTTGCGGCAGCGCGCCGCTCCGCCTATGTTTCATGATGAACATGATTTCCCCCGAAGCTGTGGCAAACAGCAAGCGCGCCTGGTTGAAGATCCTGTCGCGCTATAAAAAGCCCGACAGGCGTCGCAGCGCCGTCGAACTCGCCATCACCCTCATCCCCTTCGCCACGCTGTGGGCACTGTCCTCGGCCGCTTATGCCTATGGCCATTGGTGGGGTCTGGTCCTCATCCTTCCGGCAGCCGGCTTTCTGGTGCGTATCTTCATGATCCAGCACGATTGCGGCCACGGCTCCTTCTTTGCCAACCGCTATGCCGACGACTGGATCGGCCGCGTGCTTGGCGTGTTGACGCTGACGCCCTACGATTGCTGGCGCCGCGCCCACGCAACCCATCACGCCAGCGCCGGCAATCTCGACGAGCGCGGCACCGGCGACATCAAGACACTGACGGTCGCTGAATATCGGCAACTGTCATGGCGGGGCCGGCTCGCCTATCGCCTCTATCGCCATCCGCTGGTGATGTTTGGCCTTGGCCCGATATGGATCTTCATTTTCGAGCAGAGACTGCCCTTGGGCATGATGCGGGGCGGTTTCACCCCCTGGGTGTCGTCGATGTCGACCAATCTCGCCATCGCGGTCATCGCCGCGCTGCTCATCTGGTTCGTTGGCCCCGGCGCGTTCCTGGTCGTGCATTTGCCGATCGTCATCCTCGCCGGATCGGCCGGCATCTGGCTGTTTTATGTCCAGCATCAGTTCGAGGAGACGGAGTGGACAAAGGACTCCGAGTGGGAATTCCAGCACGCTGCCCTGCACGGTTCGTCCTATTACGACCTGCCGCCGGTGCTGAACTGGATCACCGGCAATATCGGCGTCCACCACGTGCATCACCTCTCGGCCAAGGTGCCGTGCTACCGGCTTCCGGAAGTGCTGAGGGACTATCCGGAGCTGCGTGAGATCGGCCGCGTCACACTCCTCGACAGCCTGCGCTGCGTCAAGCTGGCGCTGTGGGACGAGAGCCGCAGCAAGCTGGTATCGTTCCGCGAAGCGCGGATGGCCGTGTAGACGCACCGCCGCATCTAAAGCGCGTCGCGCTCGGCCTCATGCGACGCGCTTTAGGTTGTTGTTTACGCATGCCGTTATCGCAAAACCGCTGAACACTTTTGCGCGACATGCGTTAGGGGTGCGGCGGGCTCCACATTCCGAGCTTAAGCCGCCTGGCGCTGGTCGCGCATCAGGATCTCGCCCTGGCGGATCTCGGTGCCCAGCACTTTCAGGCATTCGCGCATGAAGGCGGCAAGGCCCGGCCAGCCCTTGGCCGACACAAGATTGCCGTCGACATGGGCGCCGGTCGGCGCAACATCGATATAGATGCCGCCGGCCAGCGTGACTTCCGGCTCGCAATATTGCAGCGCCGCGACTTCCCTGCCGCGCACCACGCCGTCGACCGCGATCAGGATCTGCACGCCGTGGCAGATGGTGAAGATCGGTTTTCCCGTCTCATGGAAATGCCGCACCAGCGCCTGCACGCGCTTGTCGATGCGGATATATTCCGGCCCGCGCCCGCCCGCCGCGTAGACGGCATCGTAGTCGGCCGGATTGACCTCGGAAAACGTCTTGTTGAGGATGTAGTCGTGGCCGAGCTTTTCCGTATAGGTCTGGTGGCCCTCGAAGTCGTGCAGCGAGGTCTTCAGGATATCGCCGGCCTTCTTGTCGGGGCAAACGACATGGACGGTGTGGCCCACCGCATGCATGGCCTGTTCAAAGACGAAAATCTCGTACTCCTCGCTGAACTCGCCAACGAGCATCAATATCTTCTTGCCAGCCATACCCGGTTCCTCCCTTGTGGCCACATTTATTCGGATCGCGAAATAATGGGCCTATCCTAAGGCGGAGAGGCGCAAAATAAAAGGCTGAATCGGGAATGTGGTCCGACCAGATAGGGCTTCTGGCCCTCTGGAGCGGATCAGCCGGCGCGCACCCGCCGCCAGGAATATTTCGGGCCTTTGGCCTCCGGCTTCACCGCCGGCTGATAGAACAGCGGCAGTCCGCCGGTGCGGCCTTGCTCGAGCCGCTTCAGCAGCACCGGGTGCGATACCTCGAACTCATCGAAGCCGAGGCGCAACATATGCGGCAGCTGATCGATCAGCACCTGCCCGGTGGCGCGCATAGCGCCTGCAAAATGATAACGGCTGCGCAGCAATTCGCCCTTGGAGAACGAGCGGCCGTCATTGAACGCCGGAAACGCCAGCGCCACCAGCGACAGCTGATCGAGCAGGCCTGCGATCTTCTCGAGCTGATCGCCGGGCTGCAGCAGCACACCGATGCGCTCCTTCGCCGACCGCCGCACCTCCGGATCGAGGCCGAGAAACGCCTGCAACGGCAGGATGAAACGGCCATTGCCGACCAGCGCCTCGGCGCTTTCGGCATGAACCCACTCGTCCTCGCGGAACCCATCCGGTGTCCACAGCCGCATGGCGTTTTCGGCTATCAAGTCGCTCATCAAGAAAATTCCCAAGTCCAAAGATTCTAAAGTGCAAAACACCTCAGGGTGCGTTGAGATTCAGGTCAGGCCGAGCCGAAGGCGGGCGCGAAGCGACCAAACTGTGTGGCCTCCGAGAACCGGAGCTGAGCGTACTTTGGGTACGTGAGCGCCGGAAGCGCAGGAAGCCGCCGTTTGCAGGCCGGCTGAATATCAATATACCCTAAAGTGATGCGTCGGTCAGCGACCTTTCCAGCCCCGACAAGTGGATGCCGCATTCGGTCTTGGCGTGCCCGGCCCAGCGGCCGCTGCGCGCATCGTCGCCCGGCTGCACCGGCTGCGTGCATGGGAAACAGCCGATCGACAGATAGCCATAGGCGACCAGCGGGTTTTCACGCAGCGCATACGCGCGCATGTAGCCGGCCTGGTCCGATGTCGTCCAGTGCGCCAGCGGATTGATGCGGATGCGCGAGCCGACCGCCTCGAACACCGGCAGCGCTGCCCGGGTCGCCGCCTGGAAGCGCTTGCGGCCGGTGAACCAGGCGCGGAACGGCTCGACGCCGCGCGCCAGCGGCTCGACCTTGCGCACGTCGCAGCAGGCGTCGGTGTCAGTCTCGTTCAGATTGCCGGTCGGGTCGATCCTTGCCAGCGCCGCATCGTCGGGCCTGATCACCCGGATATCGCTCAGCCCGAAATCGGCGGCCAGCGCGTCACGATAGCCGAGCGTCTCCTCGAAATGCTTGCCGGTGTCGAGAAAGATCACCGGCAGCGTGCGGTCGATCTCGGCGATCATGTGCAGCAGCACCGCCGAATCCGCGCCGAAGGACGAGACGGCGGCAATTTCGCCGTGAAAGAACTCCCGGGTCGACCGCTCGATGATCTCCAGCGGCTTCAGATGGCCGTAGAGCGCGTCGAGACCCGCCGCTTGGGCGGCGATGCCGGCCTCGACGTCGACGATACGGTCAAGCGGCCTTGGCTTCGCCAGCATAGAGCGCCTCCTTGAACGGCGCGGGACCGACTCGGCGGTAGGCGTCGATGAATCTTTCGTTTCTGTCCAGCCGAAGCCCGAGATAGGTCTCGACGATCTGCTCGATGGCATCGGTGATCTCTTCAGAACTGAAGCCGCGGCCGATGATCTCGCCGACCGAGGTGTTCTCGTCGGCCGAGCCGCCGAGCGTCACCTGGTAAAGCTCGGCGCCTTTCTTCTCGACGCCCAGGATGCCTATATGGCCGACATGGTGATGGCCGCAGGCATTGATGCAGCCGGAAATCTTCAGCTTCAATTCGCCGATGTCGCGCTGGCGCTCCAGCGAAGCAAAGCGCCGCGAGATTTCCTGCGCCACGGGAATGGAACGCGCCGTTGCCAGCGCGCAATAGTCAAGGCCGGGGCAGGAGATGATGTCGCTGATCAGGTTGGAATTGGCCGTCGCCAGCCCGATATCGACAAGCGCGTCATAGACCGCCTTGAGGTCGGCCCGCGCCACATGCGGCAGGATCAGGTTCTGCTCGTGACTGACGCGCAGCTCGTCGAATGAATATTTTTCGGCAATGTCGGCGACCGCTTCCATCTGGCTGTCGGAGGCATCGCCCGGCGTCTCGCCGATGCCCTTGAGCGAGATGGTCACCGCCGCGTAGTCGGGATGGCGATGGGTGACCACATTCTGATCCAGCCATTCGGAAAAGCTCTTGGAGTCGAGGCGGGCAAGCTTGACCGCCTCGTCGCCTTCCGGCCGGTCGACAAGCGGAGGCGGCGCGAAATAGGCATCGATGGCGCGGATGTCTTCTTCCGGCAGCCTCAGCTCGGCGTCCTTCAACTCCTGCCATTCGGCCTCGACCTGGCGGGTGATCTCCTCGACGCCGGTCTCATGGACCAGGATCTTGATGCGCGCCTTGAATTTGTTGTCGCGCCGGCCGTAGAGGTTGTAAACGCGCAGGATCGCCGTGCAGTAGGACAACAGATCCGCTTCGGGCAGGAAATCGCGGATCTTCTTGGCGACCATCGGCGTGCGGCCTTGGCCGCCGCCGACATAGACGGCGAAACCGAGCTCGCCGGCGGCGTTCTTCTTCAGGTGCAGGCCGATGTCGTGCGTCTGGATGGCGGCGCGGTCGCGCTCGGCGCCGGTCACCGCGATCTTGAATTTTCGCGGCAGGAACGAGAACTCCGGATGCACCGAGGACCATTGCCGCAGGATTTCGGCATAGGGGCGCGGATCGGCAACCTCGTCAGCGGCGGCGCCGGCGAAGTGGTCGGCGGTGACGTTGCGGATGCAATTGCCGCTGGTCTGGATGGCGTGCATCTCGACGCTTGCCAGATCAGCCAGGATCGCCGGGATGTCCGACAGCGCCGGCCAGTTGAACTGGATGTTCTGGCGCGTCGTGAAATGGCCGTAACCTTTGTCGTATTTGCGGGCGATGTGGCCGAGCATGCGCACCTGCTTGCTGTTCAGCGTGCCGTAGGGCACCGCGATGCGCAGCATATAGGCATGCAGTTGCAGATAGACGCCGTTCATCAGCCGAAGCGGCCGGAACTGGTCCTCGGTGATCTCGCCGGCAAGGCGCCGCGCAACCTGGTCGCTGAACTCGGCGACGCGTGCCTTGACGAAATCGTGGTCGAACTCATCGTAACGGTACATATTCAGGTCTTTCCGGGCGCGTCCGCCCGTTATTTTCTTCGTTCGAGCATGATCGGGATCATGCTTGTGTCATCTATGCCGCGCGTGCGGCTTGCGGACGGGCCTGCTTGCCCAGGTCGTTGCGGGTGGTCGGGCCGGCGGCACGGATCTTTTCACGTAGCCGGACCGCTTCGACCGTGCCGTTGGCCACGGTCACGTCTATCAGGTTGACGTCGACCACTTCGTTGTTGGCGGAGGCCTTGGCGCCGATCGCCTCCAGCCGGTCCTCGGCCGCCTTGTCATGGGCGATGTCGGCATGGTCGATGATCTCGGCCCAGCCGCCATTGGCGTACCAGACGGCTATGCCGTCGGCGAGGCGGTTCGCGGTCAGGACTTTCATTGGCTCACTCCTTGCGCGGCAGCACTCGCCACGCTTTCCTGCCTGTGTGCCGCCAGCGGCTCGGACCGTTCGAAATTGGCGCCGGCGACCGCGTCGCCGATGATGGTCATCACCGGGCCGCTGAGGTCGGCGCGCGCCTCCAGCGACGGCAGGTCGGCGAGCGTGCCGTGGAAACGGCGGCGGTTGGCAAGGCTGGCATTCTCGACCACGGCGACGGCCGTATCCGGCGACAGGCCGGCTTCGATCAGCCGGCCGGCGACCTCTGCAGCGACCGAGCGGCCCATATAGACGGCGACCGTCGCGCCGGAAATGGCGAGCTTTGCCCAGTCGGGCAGCGAATTTCCCTTGAGGTCATGGCCGGTGGTGAACACCATCGACGACGACACGCCGCGCAGCGTCAGCGGCAGTTCGAAATCGGCGGCGGCGGCGAAGGCCGCGGTGACGCCCGGAACCACTTCGTAGGCGACGCCGGCATCGCGAAGTGCCGCCATCTCCTCGCCGGCCCGGCCGAACACCAGCGGGTCGCCGGACTTCAGCCGCACGACACGCTTGCCGGCGTGGCCAAGCTCGACCAGCAGCGCATTGATCTCGGCCTGGCTCTTGGAATGGCAGCCCTTGCGCTTGCCGACCGGCAGGCGCTCGGCATCGCGACGGCCCATTGCGACGATCGCCTCCGGCACCAGCGCGTCATGGACGATCACGTCGGCTTCCATCAGCAGGCGATGGGCGCGCAGCGTCAAAAGGTCCTCGGCGCCTGGACCGGCGCCTACAAGCGCGATATGGCCCGATGCCGGTTCTGTCGAAAGCAGCAGGCCGACGGCCGCATCATGCGCCTGCGAAAGCTCGCCTGCCTCGACAGCGCGGGCCGGCGCGCCGCCAAAGAAATCGCTCCAGAAGCGGCGGCGGGCATTGCCCTTCGGCAGCAGTCTTTCGGCGGTGTCGCGAAAAGATGCGGCGAGCGCCGCGAGCGGCCCGAGCGAGGGCGCCAGCATGCGGTCGATGCGGCTGCGCAGCATCTGCGCCAGCACCGGGCCGGCACCTTCCGTGCCGATGGCAATGGCGACCGGCGCGCGGTTGACCAGTGCCGGCGTGAAGAAATCGCATAGCTCCGGCCGGTCGACGGCATTGACCGGAATGCCCAGCCGGCGCGCATCCCCGGCAACGCGGCGATCGAGCGCCTCGTCGCCGCTGGCGGCAAACACCATCACCGCACCATTGAGATGTGCTGCATCATAGACGTCGGCGATGTGGGCGGCCCCCGTCTCGGCGATAAAGGCCAGCAGCTCCGGGCTTGTTTCATCGCTGACGATGCGCAGCACAGCGCTCGACTGCGCGAGCAGCCGCGCCTTGGCCAGCGCTTCCTCTGCGCCGCCGACGATGGCTATGGCTTCGCCCTCGACCCGCATGAAGACGGGAAAGGCATTGAGCTTGGGTGTGGCTTGCGGCATGACGAGCGGAATCCTGGAACCGTTTGTCAGTTCTACGCGGGGGCGCGAAAAACCAGAAGGCACCCACTCGCGCATCGCTTCGTAGCAGGCAATCTCTTTTCTGCAAGCATGAAGGCCAAGAGAAAAATATTCCACATTCAAATGCGGGGCAGATTGAAGCTGCTGTTGCAGCCCTTGATCCGCTGCCTTTTTAGCGGCCGGAGGAGCTAACCACAAAACAGATTTTTCTAAATTCTATCAATTTAGTAGATTAAGCCGCCGGATGCTGACCGAGCGATCGACGGCAGCCCCGCACTCTCGCCGACCCCTGTCGGAGCACCGGGTCCGAGTGCCGGAACATTCCCGCCTCGGCACGCGTTTGCCCTATGGACCCAGGCCCGGTCACACCCCTGCGGCAAAGGCCCGGCGATGGGTTCGAAAAATCAAAAAAGGAGCGCCCCATGAGCAACGTCAGACTGAAACGCGGACTGTGGATCGTGGTGGCAGATGGCGAAAAGGCGCTGTTCCTCGAGAACCGTGGAGACGTCCAATATCCCGACCTTCAGGTCGTGCACGAGATGGAGCAGGAAAATCCGGCAACCCGAGAGCAAGGCACGGACCGCCCCGGCCGCTACAGCGACGGCCCTTCCGTCCACCGCAGTGCGGTCGAGGACACCGACTGGCACCGTCTCGGCAAGGAGCGTTTTGCCGAAGAGATTGCCGACAGGCTCTACACGCTCGCGCACCGCGGCAGCTTCAAGGAGATCGTGCTGATCGCGCCGCCGCCGGTGCTGGGCGACATGCGCAGGAAGCTGCACAAGGAGGTCACCGACAAGATAACAGCCGAAATTCCAAAGACGCTGACCAACCACAGCATACCCGATATCGAGAGCCTGCTGCAGGCGACCTGATCGGGCATCGGCGGCGCGCAACTTTCGTTTCCGTAGCAATAGCCTGCCTGGAGCAGGCCGCGCCGGGTGGCAACGCTTGCCGGCTCAACGCCTTTTTGCCGCCTTGCCATCGATTTCATGGGGATTGCGGGTTGTCTCGCGACTGTCCCAGCCTCCATACTGCCAAGGCGGCGGCCATTGGACGGCGCATATCCGACATCGCGATTCCTGAAGGCGCTCCATAGACAATGCCGCATGACACGCCCCTTATCGCCACCATCGTCGCCGGTCTGGGGCTGGCTTTCGTCTTCGGCGCACTTGCCAACCGTTTTCGCGTGCCGCCGCTGGTAGGCTATCTCATCGCCGGCGTTCTGGTTGGACCGAACACGCCGGGTTTCGTCGCCGATGCCGGCCTCGCCAATGAACTTGCCGAGATCGGCGTCATCCTGCTGATGTTCGGCGTCGGCCTGCATTTCTCGCTGAAGGACCTGTTGTCGGTCCGCGCCATCGCCGTGCCCGGCGCCATTGTGCAGATCGGCTTCGCGACAGCCCTCGGCGCCGGCCTTGCCTGGATGCTCGGCTGGTCGATCGGTGCGGGACTGGTCTTCGGCCTGGCGCTTTCCGTGGCCTCGACCGTGGTGCTGTTGCGCGCCCTGCAGGAGCGGCGGCTGATCGAGACCGAGCGCGGCCGCATCGCCGTTGGCTGGCTGATCGTCGAGGATCTGGCGATGGTGCTGGCGCTGGTGCTTTTGCCGGCGTTGGCCGGCGTGCTCGGCGGCCAAGAGCAGGTGGAGGTGCACTCCAGCGGTCTGCTGTCGCTGCCGGCGAGCTACGGCGTCTGGGGCGTCGTCGCCGTCACACTGGCCAAGGTCGCGGCCTTTGTCGTGGTCATGCTGGTGGTCGGCCGCCGGCTTATCCCCTGGATCCTGCACTACGTCGCCCATACCGGATCGCGCGAACTGTTCCGGTTGGCGGTGCTTGCGATTGCGCTTGGCGTCGCCTTCGGGGCGGCCAAGCTGTTCGGCGTGTCGCTGGCTCTCGGCGCTTTCTTCGCCGGCATGATCATGAGCGAATCCGAGCTCAGCCACCGGGCGGCCGAGGAATCGCTGCCGCTGCGCGACGCCTTTTCCGTGCTGTTCTTCGTTTCGGTCGGCATGCTGTTCGACCCGTTCAGCGTGATCAGCAATGGCTGGCCGATCCTGGCGACGCTGGCCATCATCGTTGTCGGCAAGTCGCTGGCAGCCTTCGTCATCGTCGTCGTCTTCCGCTATCCGGTGGCAACCGCATTGATGATTTCGGCAAGCCTAGCCCAGATCGGCGAATTCTCGTTCATCCTGGCTGAACTCGGCGTCGGGCTGAAACTGCTGCCCGAACAAGGCCGCGACCTCATCCTCGCCGGCGCCATCCTGTCGATCGTCCTCAATCCGCTGATGTTTCTTGCCGTCGACCGGATGAAACCCTGGCTGGAAGCACGCGCCGGCAGGACGGCGCCGTCCGGCGAAGCAAGGCCGATCGGCCCGGCGACCGAGCCCGGCCAGGTGGCTTCGGTCGCGGCGCCTGCTAACGAGGATGGCCCACCGCCCAGGACGAGGCTGACCGGCCACACCATCCTGATCGGCTACGGCCGCGTCGGCAGCCTCGTCGGCACGGCGCTGAAGCAGGCCGCCCTGCCCTTCCTCGTCATCGAGGATGCCGACAAGACGTTGGCGAAGCTCAAGGCCGAAGGCGTCGAAACCGTACCCGGCAACGCGGCGAGTGGCGACGTGTTCGCCGCATCCAATCCCGAGGGGGCGAAGCGGCTGATCCTGGCCATTCCCAACGCCTTCGAGGCAGGGCAGGTCGTTCTGCGCGCCCGCGCCGCCAATCCGGCAATCGAAATCATCGCCCGCGCCCATTCCGATGCCGAGGTCGAGCACCTCAAAAACCTTGGTGCCGACACCGTCATCATGGGCGAACGCGAGATCGCCCGTGGAATCGTCGAGGTGGTGACGGCGAGCAGGATCGAGCCGGCTTTGGCTGCCGACACCGCTACGACGGCTACTCTTTCACAATCGTGATTCCTGCATCGATCAGAAATTTTCTGATTTTTTGAATGTCTTCGGGCGGAACATCCCACCGCCATGACACAGGCGACAGTTGCCGCAAGACACCATAGGCGTTGTCTTGAATCCAATTCTGCAACCGCTTGCGGTCGATCCGACGTTCCAAATGCCCCTGGGACAGCAAGTTGAATGGGAACACATCACGGAGATTTACGTCGAGGTGCCGTTCATCACTTCGCGCATGAAAGGTCCGGCCGAAAACAAAGGATTGGGCCCGCAGCTGTTCTGGCGGGCCATAGAACGTTTTGTCGACGGTCGCGAAGCGGGAAGACGTTGAGCCATGCGCAAACGCTCTCGGGCCCCAGAAATATAGCATGGACAATCCTATGCCATAGATCGGCTGAAGCTCTTGAACGAGCAGTTTGATGATTCTTTCGAAGGTTTTTTTCGCGTCTGCGTTAGCAGCTCGATCGATGTGAATCTCGAAGAGCCTGAAACGATCGACAGAGCAACCAATGTCTATGGAAAAATCCGATAGCACATCCGGACTTCTCTTCCACAAGTACCCGACCGACTGCCAATCTTTCTTGGTTATGACGTCGCGTTTCGCAAAGTTTCGGTAGAGATAATCCTTGCCCGTCTTTTCGTCGGTGACCGTGGCGATATCAGGCTCAGAGCCGAGGACCTCGACTATGCGATCCAGTATGTCGCGCGCGCCGGAAATATCTAAACTGGCGGCCCATTCGTAGATAATAAGCGATCCAACCACGTTGGTTTCGGTGAAACGCGCATATCGATCGGTCTGCTCGCTCAAACGTGCTGGCCGCCATTGATGTGAATTTCCGAGCCGGTCACGTAGGACGCCTGCTGCGAGCACAGGAAGAAGATGATGTCGGCGACTTCTGCCGTGGTGCCCAATCTTCTCAGCGGGATTGTCTCGACGATTTTTTCGGTGCCCGGCGACAGGATCGCGGTGTCGATCTCGCCCGGTGCGATCGCGTTGACGCGAATGCCGTGCGGGCCGAAATCATGCGCCATCTCGCGTGTCAGCGAGCCGAGTGCTGCCTTCGACGTCGCATAAGCGGTACCGGCGAAGGGGTGCACCCGGGTGCCGGCGATCGAGGTGACGTTGACGATCGAGCCCTTGGCCGATGCCAGCTCCTTGAACAGTCCGCGCGCCAGCATGATCGGCGCGAAGAAATTCACCTGGAAGACGTCGCGCCAGACATGCATCGGCGTGTCGATCGAGTTCATGCGGCTGTTGCCGTCCTTGAGCTTCGGCGAGATGCCGGCATTGTTGACCAGCGCATGCAGCTGCCCGCCATGCGCCTCGAGCCGGTGGCGGATCTCGGAGATGGCGATGCCGACATCCTCCTGGTCGGCGAGATCGACCTTGATGTGGTCTTCCGGGCCGGCCGGCCACGGGCAGTCCTCGGCAAAGGCCTGGCGCGAGCAGGTGATGACGCGCCAGCCTTCGCGTGAAAAGCGCTTGACCGTGGCATGGCCGATGCCACGGCTGGCGCCGGTCAGCACGATGGTCTTTCTGGTGTCGGGTTCAGCCATGTCGCGGTCTCCGGCGCGTGATCTAGCCGAATATGGTTACAATGACGAGAGGCCGCCAGAAGATCACAGGGCCGGTCGCGTGGCTGATGGCAACCGTTCAATAGCAGGTCGGACACTGCGCATGCAGGCCGAGATTGACAACAAAGACCAGAGCCGCCAACGTCCAGATAGCCCCTAAGAACGCCACGCGAGCGCCCGGCCAGACGCGCAACGCCCCAGGCCACCCCATAAGGCAACAAAAGCCCCATGATGACGGAGCCGTATACCGCTCCGATTCTTTCCTGATCGAGGTATGCCGGATTGGGGAAATAGAGATATGGCAGATGCCGAATGACCACGACACAAACAGTCATCCCGAGCAGCAAGAGCCACTGCCACGTGCCTAGACGCTTGTATCCTTTGACATCAGCCGGCTTGGCCGGTTCACCCGGACATTGCCTAACCTCCGCCCAGAATATCGAGGATCGAAGTCTGCCGCTTCTTGACCGGGCCGCCGACATTGCCGGGCGGCACCGGATGCTTGATCGATCCGGTGGCGCTATCGACGCCCGGCATGGCAAGGCCGCCGGCATCGACCGTCTCGGCAGGACGCACGGGACGCGAAGCCGACTGGGTAGCTGCCACAGGCGGCGCCGATTGGCCGACGGAAGCGACCGGCGCCGGCGGCGCCGTATCGGACGGTATGTCGTCCGGGACGATGGTGTCGGGCGGCGTCGACTTCCAGGTTCCAGGCAGCGGCCGCACCGGCACGCCCTCATGCGCGGCGACCATGAACTCGTGCCAGGCCTGCGCCGGCAATGCGCCGCCGGTGACCTTCTTCATCGCGCTGCCGTCATCATTGCCGAACCAGACGCCGGTGGTGAGGTTGGCGGTATAGCCGATGAACCACGCGTCGCGCGAGTTCTGGCTGGTGCCTGTCTTGCCGGCCGCCGGCCAGGCGAACGCCGCCTTCCTGGCCGTGCCGATCTCGACCGTGCCGGTCATCATCGAGTTCATCATGCCGACAACATCGGGATTGACGACCCGCGGCGCACCGCCGCCATTGTTTTCGTAGAGCACCTTGCCGTCGCTCGTCGTGACGCGGCGGATGAAATGGATGTCCGGCTTGTAACCGCCATTGGCGAAGGGAACATAGGCCGAGGTCAGTTCCAGCGGCGTCACTTCCGAGGTGCCGAGCGCGATCGAGGTGTTGGCCGTCAGCTCGGACTGGATGCCCATGCGGTGCGCCGCCTCGACCACCGCATTCGGCCCGACTTCCATGGTCAGCTGCGCGGCCACCGAGTTCAGCGATTTTGCCAGCGCCGTCGCCAGCGTCACCTTGCCGAAATATTTGCCGCCGTAATTGTCGGGCGTCCAGTTGCCGATCTTGATCGGCGCGTCGTTGCGCACGCTGTCGGGCGTGCGGCCGGATTCCAGCGCCGCCATGTAGACGAACGGCTTGAACGCCGAGCCCGGCTGCCGGCGCGCCTCCGAGGCGCGGTCGAACTGGCTGGTCGAATAGTCGTAACCGCCGACCATCGCGCGCACCGCGCCGGAATTGTCGATCGACACCAGCGCGCCCTGGCTGACATTGAGCTTCTTGCCGCTCTGATCGATCAGCCGGCGGATCGATTGCTCGGCGAGTTTCTGCAGCGTCAGGTCGACAGTCGTGTCGACGACGATATCGCGGCGCACGTCGCCGATCAGGTCGGGCAGTTCTTCCATGATCGTATCGGCGACGTAGTTTTCCGAGCCGGTCCAGTAGGACGGCGCGCGTGTCGCCGGCGCGCTCATCGCCGTGGTCTGCTCCTTGGCGCTGATCTTGCCCTCGTCGCGCATCGCGGCGAGCACCAGCTGCGAGCGCTGCTCGGCCGCCTTCGGGTCGCGCGCCGGCGACAGCCGCGACGGCGCCTTGAGCAGGCCGGCGAGAAGGGCGGCCTCCGACAGCGTGACGTCACGCGCGCTCTTGCCGAAATAGCGGCGCGAGGCCGCTTCGACACCATAGGCGCCAGAGCCGAAATAAACCCGGTTGAGGTACATTTCGAGGATCTGGTCCTTCGTATGCTTGTGCTCCAGCCACAGCGCCAAGAGCACTTCCTGCACCTTGCGTTCCAGCGTGCGGTCCGGCGTCAGGAACAGGTTCTTGGCCAGCTGCTGGGTCAGCGTCGAGCCGCCCTGCGAAAAATGCCCGCCCAGCACATTGGTCACCATGGCCCGGGAAAGGCCGATCGGGTCGATGCCGAAATGCGAATAGAAGCGGCGGTCTTCGATGGCGATGACGGCCTCGGGAATATAGGGCGACATTTCGTGCAGGCCGACGGCCTCGCCGCCGCTCATGCCGCGATTGCCAAGCAGCTGGCCGTCGACCGAGACGATCTTGATGTTGGGGGCGCGATCGGGAATGGCCCAGGTGGTGGCCGCCGGCATTTTCGCGCCGTAATAGACGACGATGCCGGCAGTGGCGATGCCGCCCCAGATGGCCAGCACGAAGCACCAGTAGAACAGCCGGGCAAGCACGCCGAACACGCCGCGCCGGCTTTTGCCGCGCCCGCCGCGCGGCGGCTTGGCCTTGGACGATTTGCGCTTTGCAGCGGCTTTTCGGTTGCTCGGCACGACGCGGTCCTCCTCGCTTACCGAAAAACCGGCCGAGGATCTCGCCCCCGGCGATGCCTCGAAGCTGGGCTCGATGCGGCTGTCTTTCCGGTTCGCCATGCGCTGTGCTGTCTTCCCCATGCCTATGGCGTTGGGGTTGAAGACTAGATGCGGCGGTTTAAAGGCGGGTTAAGTCGGGAAAAATCAAAGCAAACTGTATTCAATCGCTTGCGGAGCAGGCGCGGCCCGCGACAGCGCCAGAAATGAAAAACCCGCCTCGGCGGGCGGGTCGTTGGAGCCAATGAGCACCATAGCGAAATTAGTAGCATAGCTGCCGGCACAAAGCAAGAACAAAATACGCTTTGCCTCAGAATAATCACTTCAGGTCGGCGCTGCCCCTCACCCTTACCTCTCCCCGTGAAGGACGGGGAGAGGGGTCGCCAGCGTCGCGGCCAAGCCCCTTCTCCCCGTTCTTTACGGGGAGAAGGTCCCGGCAGGGGGTTGAGGGGCAGCGCCGAGATCGGATGAAAAACCTATGCAACACAAACTTTGAGGAGGAAAAAATTCGCCACGAGCCCGCTGGCCCGAGACCAGCCCCCTCAGTCGTCGGCATCCGCATCGTCGGAGGCCGGCCGCCAGCTGATCGGCTCGATCTTCCTTTGCGTATGGCCGTCCGTATAGGCCCACCAGCCGGCGTCGCTTTCGTCCCAGTCGCCGCCGGCCGCCTTCAGCCGGTCGAGCGAACGGTATTGCGCGATGCTCTCGTTTATCACGCCGTCGCTGTCCTGCCAGTAGACGGTGACCTTAGAACCGTCCTTCGGTGCCGTTTCGATTGGTTTTCGGGCAGCCATTTTCATTTCTCCCGGTGAAGCGAACGGAACGCCGGGACAAGCGTCCGGTTCCTGGCCGAAGGCCTTTAGGAGAATTCGCTCCGGCGAGACATATGGCGTGGTTTTCGAGAACCGGAGCGCAGCGGACATTTGGGTCCGTGAGCACCGGAAGCGGAGAAAACTGCGCCAGATGGCCGCCGGAGTAGAATTATCATGAAGGCCATTAGCTGTGGGCGAAGATATCCTCCTCATCCCAGCCCATCAGGTCGAGTTTCGCACGCGTCGGCAGGAAGCGGAAGCAGGCATCGGCCTCCCTGGTCCGGTTGTCGCGCGCCAGACGCGCGCTCAGCACGTCGCGCAGCCGGTGCAAATAGAGCACGTCGGAGGCGGCATATTCGAGTTGCTCGGGCGACAGCGTCTCGGCGGCCCAGTCCGATGATTGCTGCGCCTTCGACAGGCCGATCCCGAGAAGCTCGAAGCAGATGTCCTTCAGCCCGTGCCGGTCGGTGTAGGTGCGCGTCAGCCGCGACGCGATCTTGGTGCAGAACACCGGCTCCGGCATGACGCCGAAGGCGTTGTAGAGCACGGCGAGATCGAAGCGGCCGTAATGGAACAGCTTGGTGATGCTGCGGTTCTTGAGCAGGCTGACGAGGTTCGGCGCCTTCTTCTGGCCGGGCGCGATCTGGATGACGTCGGCCGAGCCGTCGCCCGGCGAGATCTGCACGACGCAGAGCCGGTCGCGATGCGGGTTCAGCCCCAGCGTCTCGGTGTCGATGGCGACCGCCCCGACATCGTAATGCAGCAGGCCGGGCAGATCGTTTTTGTGGAAACGTATGTCGCTCATCGTCTTCTCCGGTCGCGGCCCCGTGCAGCGATGCGCGACGGACCGTGCCCGTCCTTGCCGCGATCCGGCGAAAAATCAACAAAAACTTGAGTCTGGCGCAATTTCAGCGTGTCAGCGCCTCGAGAATGCGCGCCCAGGAGCGCTGGCCCTTGTGGAAGGAGCTCATCTCGTACTTCTCGTTCGGCGAGTGGATGCGGTCGTCGTCGAGGCCGAAACCGACCAGCAGCGATTCCATGCCGAGATAGGTCTGGAAATCGCCCACCACCGGGATCGAGCCGCCGCTGCCGGTCACCACCGCCGGCTTCGGCCATTCGTCGGACAGCGCCTGCTTGGCCTTGGCGAGGAAGGGCGAGTCGTAGGAAAGCTGGATCGCCGGCGAGCCGCCATGCGGGTGGAATTCGACCGAGCAGTCGGCCGGAACCCGCTGCCTGACGAATGCCTGGAAGGCGGCGCGGATTTTTTCCGGATCCTGTTTGTGGACCAGGCGGAAGGAGATTTTTGCCGAGGCTTGCGCGGCGATCACCGTCTTGAAGCCCTTGCCGGTATAGCCGCCGATGATGCCGTTGAACTCGGCCGTCGGCCGCGCCCAGGTCAGTTCGAGCACCGAGCGGCCCTTTTCGCCGGACGGGATCGACAGGCCGATCGGGCCGAGGAAGGTCTCGGCCGTCTCACCGAGCGACAGCCACGACTGCAATATCTGCGACGGCGTTTCCTCGACGCCGTCATAAAAACCCGGAATGGTGACGTGACCATCCGCATCGTGGATGTCGGCCAGGATTTTTGCCAGGATGCGGATCGGATTGGCGGCCGCACCGCCATAGAGCCCGGAATGCAGGTCGCGGTCGGCGGCAGTCACCGTGATCTCCTCGCCGACCAGCCCGCGCAGCGAGACGCAGATCGACGGCGTATCGCGGTCCCACATGCCGGTGTCGCAGACCAGCGCGAAATCGGCCTTGAGCTCATCCGCATTCGCCTCGAGAAACGGCTTCAGCGACGGCGATCCGGACTCCTCCTCGCCCTCGAACAGGATTGTGATTCGGCACGGCAATCCGCCATGCACCTGCTTCCACGCGCGGCAGGCCTCGACGAAGGTCATCAGCTGGCCCTTGTCGTCGGCCGCGCCGCGGCCGGTGATCACCTTGTGGCCGGGCTCGATCTCCTTGACCGCCGGTGCGAACGGGTCGCTTTCCCACAGCTCGATCGGATCGACCGGCTGCACGTCGTAATGGCCGTAAAACAGCAGATGCGGCGCGCCCGCCGGCCCGTCGTGATGCGCGACCACCATCGGATGCCCCGGCGTGTCGCGCACGCTGGCGTCGAAGCCGATCAGCTTGAGCTCGGCGACCAGCCATTCGGCGGCCTTGCGACAGTCGGCGGCGTAGTCCGGATCGGTGGAGATCGACTTTATGGCGAGCAGGCCGAACAGGCGTTCCAGGCTCTGGTCGAAGTTCTTGTCGAGGCGGTCGAGAACAGGGGAAACTGCGGACATCTGGCGGGCCTTTCGATTCTGGCGGCGAATCTAGAGCCCATGTTGCGAAACGGAAAGCCCGCGACCGTTGGGCCACAGCTTCCTGTCCAAAGGCAAAAAAATGCCGCCGTGGTGGAGGGAACCACGGCGGCCTTTACTCGAAACGATGCGGCAGCCCGGAGAGGGGGGATAGGCTGCCGCAAGTGTCCGGGATAGGCGGGGGACGGGCCTTGCTCCGGACTTCGGCGAAAACTGCCGATGGCGTTTATCTGTGTCTGCGAACGTGGCGATTCAAGGGCACAAAAATTACACTTTTGTAACATAGGCGTGAGCGAACAAAGCTCCGGCCAGGCCGCATGGCAGGCCAAGCTCGCACGCCATTTGTCAGGGTGTTGCCGGAACCCTTGGCGGAAGCCGCCTTTGGCATGGACCGCGGCGCTGCGCCGCGCTATTCCCTCGTGCCATGAAAAAAGGCGATCATCTCTTCCTTGTCGACGGCTCCGGCTACATCTTCCGTGCCTATCACGCGCTGCCGCCGCTGTCCCGCAAGTCCGACGGGCTGCCGACCAGTGCCGTGCTCGGCTTCTGCAACATGGTCTGGAAGCTGACGCAGGACGCCCGCAACACCGATGTCGGCATCGTGCCGACGCATTTCGCCGTGATTTTCGACTATTCGTCGAAGACCTTCCGCAACGACCTCTACCCCGAATACAAGGCCAACCGCTCGGCGCCGCCGGAAGATTTGATCCCGCAATTCGGCCTGATCCGCCAGGCGACCAGGGCCTTCAACCTGCCATGCCTTGAGACGGAAGGCTACGAGGCCGACGATTTGATCGCCACCTATTGCCGGCTTGCCTGCGAAGCCGGCGCCGACACCACCATCATCTCTTCCGACAAGGATCTGATGCAACTGGTCGGCCCAACGGTTGCCATGTACGACCCGATGAAGGACCGCCAGATCGGTGTTCCCGAGGTGATCGAGAAATGGGGCGTGCCGCCACAGAAAATGATCGACCTGCAGGCGCTGACTGGCGATTCGGTCGACAATGTGCCGGGCGTGCCCGGCATCGGGCCGAAGACGGCAGCGCAATTGCTCGAACAGTTCGGCGACCTCGACACGCTGCTCGCCCGCGCCGGCGAGATCAAGCAGGACAAGCGGCGCGAATCGATCATCGCCAATGCCGACAAGGCACGCATTTCGCGTGACCTGGTGAGGCTGAAGAACGACGTGCCGGTGACCGAAGGGCTTGACGAATTCGTATTGCATGCGCCGGACGGCCCCAGGCTGATCGGCTTCCTCAAGACCATGGAATTCTCGACGCTGACCCGCCGCGTGGCCGAAGCGACCGGAACCGACGCCGGCGACGTTCCAGCCACCCCCGTCACCATAGAGCGTGCCGATACCGCGCATGGCCCCGATATGGGTTTTGGCGTGCCCGCGGCCGCCGAGAGCGCACCGCCGTCGGACGAAGCGGCACTCGAAGCTCCGGCCGCAGCCAAGCAAGGCGACACCCCATCCCTGCTTTCGGCGCTTCGCCTGGAGGCTGCCACCGCCCGCAAGATCGACACCGGCGCCTACACCTGCATCCGCGACGCCGCGACGCTGAAGGCCTGGATCGCCGAGGCGATGGAGAGAGGCATCGTCGCCTTCGACGTTAAGACGTCCTCGCCCGATCCGATGCGGGCCGAACTGATCGGCCTTGCCATGGCCGTCGCGCCCGGCCACGCCGCCTATGTGCCGCTTGCCCACAAAAACGGCAATGGCGACCTGCTCGGCGGCGGCGCGGTCGAAAACCAGGTCCCGATCCGCGACGCGCTGGCGTTGCTCAAGCCGCTGCTCGAGGACAAATCCGTCCTCAAGATCGTGCACGACATGAAATACCGCCTTGTCGTCATGAGCCGTCACGGCATCGAGATCGGCCCCTATGACGACACCATGCTGATCTCCTACGTGCTCGAGGCCGGCACCCACGGTGGCCACGGCCTGGAGGCGCTGGCCGATAAATGGCTCGGCCACGCGACCATTCCGCTGAAGGAACTGGCCGGTTCGGGAAGAAGCTTCGTCGGCCTCGATCAGGCCGACCTCGGCAAGGCGACGGCTTACGGGGCC
Organism: Mesorhizobium sp. M1273; assembly: GCF_040318195.1. Classification (NCBI taxonomy): domain Bacteria; kingdom Pseudomonadati; phylum Pseudomonadota; class Alphaproteobacteria; order Hyphomicrobiales; family Phyllobacteriaceae; genus Mesorhizobium; species Mesorhizobium sp. M1273. The sequence goes on from NZ_JAMYLV010000004.1 coordinate 230,385, forward strand.
GAGCACGCCGACGTCGCGCTCAGGCTCTGGCAGGTGCTGAAGCCACGGCTTGCCGCCAAGGGCCTGGTCTCGGTCTATGAACGGCTGGAACGGCCGTTGGTGCCGGTCCTGGCACGGATGGAGCAGCGCGGCATCTCCGTCGACCGGCAGATCCTGTCGCGGCTCTCCGGCGAACTGGCACAGGGTGCCGCACGGCTCGAGGACGAAATCTACCAGCTGGTCGGCGAACGCATCAACATCGGCTCGCCAAAACAGCTCGGCGACATCCTGTTCGGCAGGATGGGTCTGCCTGGCGGTTCAAAAACCAAGACCGGCCAGTGGTCGACCTCGGCGCAGCTTCTCGAAGACCTCGCCGCCGAAGGCCACGAATTGCCGCGCAAGATCGTCGACTGGCGCCAGCTGACCAAGCTGAAATCGACCTATACCGATGCGCTGCCCGGCTTCATCCATCCCGACACCAAGCGCGTCCACACCTCCTACGCGCTTGCCGCGACGACGACCGGGCGGCTGTCGTCCTCGGATCCCAATCTGCAGAACATTCCGGTACGCACCGTGGAGGGGCGAAAGATCAGGACGGCCTTCATCGCCGACAAGGGCAACAAGCTGGTTTCGGCCGACTACAGCCAGATCGAATTGCGCGTGCTCGCCCACGTCGCCGAAATCCCGCAGCTCAAGCAGGCCTTCGCCGATGGCGCCGACATCCACGCCATCACCGCGTCTGAAATGTTCAACGTGCCGGTCGAGGGCATGCCTTCGGAAGTGCGCCGCCGTGCCAAGGCGATCAATTTCGGCATCATCTACGGCATTTCGGCCTTTGGCCTCGCCAACCAGCTGTCGATCGCGCGCGAGGAAGCCGGCGACTACATCAAGAAATATTTCGAGCGCTTCCCCGGCATCCGCGACTATATCGATGCGACCAAGGCCTATGCCCGCGAGCACGGCTTCGTCGAGACCATCTTCGGCCGCCGCATCCACTATCCGGAGATACGGTCGTCGAACCCTTCGGTCCGTGCCTTCAACGAGCGCGCCTCGATCAACGCACGCCTGCAGGGCACCGCCGCCGACATCATCCGCCGCGCCATGATCCGCATGGACGAGGCGCTGGAAAAAGCCAGGCTTTCTGCCCGCATGCTGCTGCAGGTGCATGACGAGCTGGTTTTCGAGACGGTCGAAGCCGAGGTCGAGGCGACGATCCCGGTCGTCTGCCACGTCATGGAGAACGCCGCCATGCCGGCGGTATCGATGTCGGTGCCGCTGCACGTCGACGCCCGCGCAGCCAACAACTGGGAAGAGGCGCATTAAGGCGGGCCACAGAGCCATGTTCGGTTCAAGGTTCACGAGCAGCAGCGGTATGCTATAGTGCCCGTATGATCACCAAGGCACTTGAGAATCTGGTAAGGCATGCGGAAGCTTGGCCTCGCGAAGACCAGGAGGAGCTTGCTGATTACGCCCGCGTCATCGAGGCGCGGCGGACTGGCGTGTATGCGATGTCGGAATCAGAGCGCAGCGCGGTCACAGCGGGCCTAGCAGAGGCCGATCACGGCACTTTCGTAGATGAGGATACCGTTCGCGCGGCCGACACCCGCCGCAGGCTATGAAGGTCCGATTTACGCGGCAAGCCTTTGCCGAACGCGAGGCGATTTTCAACTACCTCGAAGAGCGGGCGCCTCAGGGCGCCCTTTCAGTCATTTCTCGGATCCACGCTGGGATTTCGCGACTTGCCGAATTTCCCGAAAGCGGTCACGCGACCGACATCCCTGGCGTTCGCGTCCTCTTCATAGGCCGCTACCCTTATAAGGTCTTCTATCGTGCCCGTGCCGACGCAATTGAGATCCTGCACATCCGGCATACCTCAAGGAGACCCTTTCCCTACTGAGCCGATCCGGGAACACCCGGCGAGGGCTCGGAAAACCTTGCTCCGCCTTCGCCGCGTTGCTCCGGCCTCAAGCCGCCTCGGCCAAACACTTCGCACATGTCCCACGAAACTCGATCACCGCCTTCTTGGCGGCGAAGCCGGTCGAGCGCACCCATTCGTCGAGCCGGTGGCCGACATCATGGTCGGAGAACTCGGTCACCTGGCCGCAGGTGTCGCAGATGGCAAACGCCGTCATCGAATGGCTGTGGTCGTGCGGCTCGGCACAGGCGACGAAGGAATTGAGGCTTTCGAGCCTGTGCACGAAGCCGGATTTCACCAGCGTGTCGAGCGCCCGGTAGACCTGCAGCGGCGCGCGAAAACCGCGCTCGCGCAGTTGGTCGAGCAACGTATAGGCGCTGAGCGGGCCGCTGGCGGCCTCGAGCTTCTCGAGAACGCAAAGCTGGTTCTTCGTCAGTACATCCCTTGCCGCCATGATCCTGTTCCAAGCCGCTCCGTGCCGATCGCTGCCATTTCGCAAGCAGTCGGACCTCTTCCACTGAGATAGCGACGAACTGCCATTTTTGCTACTGTTTCTATTCGCAGCCGGTGGTCGGCTGGCCGGCGGCGCCATATTCAAAATACTGACAAAATCCTCGGCCAGGCTGGCCGTGCTTGGAAATTCGATCGGGCTTGGGGAAGCAATCATGATCAAAGTGACGCGGCGGACGCTGCTTGCCGGCACGTCCGCGCTGGCCGCTGCCGGCCTGGTGCCGTTTCGGGCATTCGCAGCGGCGCGCACCTACCATGCGCTGCTTGTTGCCTGCACCGATTACCCGAACCTGCCGAAGAAAAACTGGCTGATCGGACCGAAAAACGATGCCGGCCTGGTGCGCGATTACCTCCTGGGGAACACGCCCGCGCCGGTAAAATTCCTGGCCGAAAACGTCACGCTGCTCGCCAAGGATGTCGAAGGCGCCAACGGACCGCCGACACATGCGGCGATCAAGGCGGCGTTGGCCGATCTTGCCGCCAAGGTCCAGCGCGACGATTTCGTCTACCTGCATTTGTCCGGTCACGGCGCGCAGCAGCCGGCAGCGAACAAGGGCGACGAGACGGACGGCCTCGACGAGATTTTCTTGCCGTCCGACATCGACAAATGGGTGAACCGCGAAAAGGGCGTGCCCAATGCGCTGGTCGATAACGAGATCGGCACCGCGCTCGACGCTATCCGCGACAAGGGCGCCTTTATCTGGGCCGTGTTCGACTGCTGCCATTCCGGCACTGCGACGCGCGCCGCCGAGGTCGACGACGAGCTGGAACGCAAGGTCGAGTTCGCCGATCTGGTCGGCGGCGACGACGCTGCCAGGGCGGCTGCGGTGAGAGCCTATGACGAGATTGCGTCGGCCGCGCCGCGCGGCTTTGACGAGGACGGGCAGCGCAAGCCGGCCTTCAAGCTGACGCCGACCGGCGCCGAGCCGACCACCAAGGGCAAATTGGTCGCCTTCTACGCGGCGCAGACGGTGGAGACGACGCCCGAGATGCCGCTGCCCAAGGGCACGGCCGATGCACCGCGTTTCGGCCTGTTCACCTTCACCATCCTGTCGAAACTGGCCGAGAACCCCAACATCACCTATCGCCAGCTCGGCCAGGCCGTGCTGCAGCAATATTCGGCGGACGGCCGCACCCGGCCAACGCCGCTGTTCGAGGGAGAACTCGACGCACGCGTCTTCGGCACCGACAAGACAGACGCGGTCATGCAATGGCCGATCGTCATCGAGAACGACAAAGCCACGATTGGCGGCGGGTTGCTGCATCGCCTCACCCTGGGCAGCAGGCTCGCAATATTGCCGTCGGCGCTGTCGCCGCTGTCCGAGGCGCTTGGCTATCTCCAGGTTCAGTCGGCGAAAAACCTGGAAAGCCGGGTCAAGCCGGTCGAGTTCGGCGGCAAGCCGGCGCTCAAGCTGGCCGATATCCCCGCCAATGCCTATGCACGGCTGGCCGAGCTCGCCGTCGACTACAAGCTCGTGGTCGCGCGGCCGGCAGCGGCCAAAGGCCTCGAGAAAGAGGCCGCGCTGGCGAACTCGGTTCTCGACGAACTGGCGGCCAGGAAGAGCTCAGGGTTTCACATCGCGCTGGTCGAGCCGGGCAAGAGCGCAGATCTGCGTCTCGCAGTGCTGCGCGAGAACGCCATTGCCGGCACCGCAGCAGATGCCACCGACACGCCGGCGCTGTGGTTCCTGCCGGCTTCGGGCGACATGACGCTCAAGGACGGCAGCAAGCCGCCGTCGATCGTCATTCATCCGGACGGCCGCGAAAAGTTGATCGAGGCCGCCGCAGGGAATCTGACGAAAATCTTCCGCGCCATCGGCCTGTCGAGGCTGGCCGCCGCCTCCGATTATCGGCCGGAAGAGGTCAGCGTCGAGTTCCGGATCAAGCGTTTTGACAGCGACACGCTGCAGCCGATCGAAGCGTCGACTGTGCCGCGTGTTTCGCCCGACGATCAGGTCCACGTACTGGCCAGGAACGGTTCGACCAACCTGGTCGACATCAACGTGCTCTACGTCGGCTCCGACTATTCCATCCAGCATTTTCTTGCCGAGCGCCTGACCGAAGGCGCCGTGCTCGAGGAAGGCCTGTTCAAATTCACCGACACCAGCTTCGGCATGGAGCGGATGATCGCCGTCTTGACCGAAGCACCGCCGCAGAGTGAGAAGCAGGATCTGAGCTTCCTGGCGCAAGAGGGGGTTGTCTCGGTAACGCGCGGACTGGGACAGCCAAGCTTCGCCGACATGCTGGCCGATATCGGCATGGCGCCGGCGACACGGTCGGCCATGCGGCTGACCGACGACAAGGGGTCGAAGGGCGCCGTGATGATTTTTCCGATGGAGACCGTGCCGCGCGCCTGAGGCGCGGTCAGGTGCCCGGCCGGGCCTCTTGCCTAATCGGCTGATAATGAACATTCTTCGACCACCGCTGTCGGCGGCCGAACGGAACGGGTGAGGGCGTTCGTGAACAGGATCGTATTTTCGTGGCGCGCAACAACCGCCGGCCTTGTCGCCGGGCTGTTGCTGGCCGCCAATGCTTCGGCGGACGAGGCTTGCGGCCTCTGCGCCAAGGAGGTCGTCATCAACTCCGAACTGGCGAGCTGCTTTCTCGACCAGTACGACCGGATCGCCAAAACCGGCAACACCGCCGTTGTCGTCGATCTCAGCAGCTGCGCCTCGCGCGGCGTGGTCGAGCCGTTGCCGTCGCCGGGCAAGGCGCAGGTGGCGCCTGACGTACAGTTCATCGTTTCGCGCACGCAGCTGGATTGCCTGAAGAAGAAGCTGGAGACGCCGGGCATCGTGCTCGACCCGTCCGCCACCATAGAACTGGACAGCTGCGGATGACGAAAGCGGGGGGCAACGCAACGCAGCAGGCAGTGACGGCGCCGGTACCGCAAAAGAAGCCGGTGTCGCTGCCGGAAACCGTCGAAGGCCTGCCGTGGGTGAGCAATCACGAGGTCAAGAAGGAGGCGAACCCATTCACCGATCGCGACTGGCGCATGCTCGTCTATGCCTGGTCCGGATTGCTGGTGCGCCTGGCGATCATCTTCACCTTGATCTTTTCGGTCTACCAGTTCCTGGCGAACCAGGAGCAGAAGCGCGTCGAGCAGACGATGTCGCTGGTCGAGCTCTGGGAAAGCAAGGATTACCAGCAGGCGCAACGGGCCCTCAAGCAACGCCTGGCGGCGCTCAACGCCAAATACGGCAATCTGCTCAGTGCCAATCCGACGCCGACCGAGGAACAGGTGTTCAGACAGCGCATCGGCATCGAAGCGATGAGCGCTACCGGCGGCGACATGCCGCTTGCCGACTTCAGCGACAATTTCGACCGCGTCGTCTATTTCCTCAACCGCCTTTCCTTCTGCGTCGAAGGCAGGCTGTGCTCGCGCGACGTCGCCGACTCCTATTTCCGCGACTATGCCGCTTCCTTCTGGAGCTATTTTGCCGGCTATATCGATAAGGAGCGCAAGGCCGGTTCACCGACTTTCGCCCAGCCGATCGAGAACTATGTGCGCCAGGCGCCACCCTCGGCCCAGTCCAGATAATTCCCGAAAATGCGAAAGCCGGCGACGGAAATGCTCCGCCGCCGGCCGGTTTTCCGCGACGATCGCGGCGGAAACTCTGCAGGCCTATTTGTACAGGCTGTTGATCCACTGGACGTTGATGGCGTTCAGGCGCACGGCGGTATTGGCATCCGGGCTCTCGGCCACGTTCACGCCGGTGATGACGCGCTGCTTGGAGCCATTGTCATAGGCATAGACCGAGCTGCCGCTCGACCCTGGATAGGTGTCGCAGTCGTACTGGAAATACTCGGTGGCGATGTTTTCGGCATGCACTTCGCAGGTCGCCTTCCACATCGTGCCCATCGGCTTGTCGCCGGGATAGCCGATGATGTTGGCGGTGAAATCGCCGAGGTCGTCATAATTGGCATAGCCGAGCCAGCCGAGGTTGGTGCCGACATCCTGCTTCAGGGTGACGATGCCGAGATCCCACGGCACGACCGAGCCGTAAAAGCCCTGGTAATTGTCGATGAAGCCCTGGATGACATAAGCGCTTTCATAGGTGAAGGCGCCGAACGGCGCGTCGTCAGCAGTCTTGCCGTTGAGAGCCGGCACGAACAGGATATCGTCGAGCCAGGCCTTGTCCTCGTGGCTGTAGAGGCAGTGCGCCGCGGTGAGCACCGTGCGCGGGCCGATCAGCGTCGCCGAGCAGCTGCCATAGCTGCCGCTCTTCGATTTGCCTTCGAGATAGCCGATCGCGGTGAATGGGTAGGTTTTAGTATTCTTGATCTGCTCGCGGTCGTCCGTGCCGAACACCTGACGGCCGGCCTCTTCGCCTCCGCTCAGTCCGGAATTGTCGGACTTCTGCCCGTCGGCAGGCGCGTTCATGTCCTTGATGACAAGGTCCTTCAGCGTCTCGTTCGGGTCAATCTTGATGTCCTTGCCATCGGCGGAGCGGCCGACGATGCCATAGGATTTGACGGCCGTTGCTTCGTCGGTGAGCGGCGCGGCGCGGTTGGCCTCGTCGTCGGTCAGTTTCGGCGGGGCGATTGGTTTCGCCCGGCCGGGCTTGTAATCGCCCGATGTTACATCCCGCATGCTTTCGCCGTTGCCGGCATTGGCGGAACCTGGATCGGCAGCCAAGGCAGGAACCGCCCACATTGCGGTGGAAAGCAACGCGGACGCAATAATGCTATGTGTCAGTTTTGTCATGGTGAGACTCTCCCAAAAGTCAGCAAGGACTGGATCAAGATACAGAAATATTGTCGAGATCGTGGTGGCGCAAAAAAATGAAATTGGTTACCGGTGCCTTTACCGGGCCATTATTCAGTGCAGCCAGTTTAGGTCCCCGCCAAAAATGCCTGCAACGGTATACTGCCTAAAATAATCCAACATTGGCAACGACAAATTGCTTCCACATAGCCCGTGGGGGGCTATAGGATTTTGGGCGGGTTGGCTCGACAGCACGACTAGCAGAAATGGTGCTCGGCTTTGTGACGGATCGTGCTTCGCCGTGGAGCATGATCTCACCGGCCGGTTCCATTTCAGTGGACCATGCGTCGGCGACTGACCTGTCGGGAACATCGTCTCAGGGGGTTCGAGGTGAAGATCATCCATAGGTTCAGACCGATTGCCGCCGCCGCGCTGCTCGGCATCGCGGCGGCCTTGCCGGCCGTCAATTCCGTTCATGCCACGGACGCGGCCGCCCGGCCGGAGGCGGCGATCTCGCCGATGAAACGCGTGGCCGAGGCCAGGGCCAAGGCCAGGGCGGAGAACCCCGACGGCGCCGATCGCGTCTACGGCGGCAAAGAGGCCGAGAAGGGCGCTTACCCGTTCCAGGTGGCATTGCTGACCACCGGCAAACTGGACAAAAGCCCGGCCTCGCAGGCGAATGCGCAGTTCTGCGGCGGCAGCCTGATCGCGCCGCAATGGGTGCTGACGGCGGCGCACTGCCTCAATGACGACGGCGAGCCGATTTCGCCTGATGTGGTCACCGTGCTCACCGGCGCCACCGATCTGAGCGAGGGCAAGCGCTACAAGGCGGTGGAGATCATCGTCAACGAGGGCTACAGCGAGCAGACGCTGGACAACGATCTCGGCTTGATCCGGCTGGCCGCGCCGGCCGATGCCCCGACCATCAAAATTGCCCGTGAGCCGACACCAGACGCCGGCAAGACGACGGTCACCGGCTGGGGCAAGATGCAGGACGGAACGTTTCCCACCGCACTGATGGTCGCCGACCTGGACCTCCAGCCGAACGCAACCTGCAACAGCGGCATCAAGGCGATTTATGCGCATGATTTGAAGGCAGCGCTCGGCGAACTCGCCCGCCGCATGCGTTATTCGGAAAGGGGCATCGAGGCGGCCGCCAACGCGATTGCGGCCGATATGGCCGATCCGCTGACCGGCAACATGATCTGCGCTGGCACGGCCAGCGGCGAGCGCGACGCCTGCAATGGCGACAGCGGCGGACCGCTGTTCGTGACCGGCGCCGATGGTCCGGTGCAGGTCGGCGTCGTCAGCTGGGGCGAAGGTCCGGCCGACGGCGGTACCGCCTGCGGCCACAAGAACGCCTACGGCATCTACACGCGGCTGGCCAATTACACCGGCTGGATCGAGGAGAAGATGAAGACGGCGGCGCCCGCAGCGCCCAAAGCCCTCGGCACGGCGCAGAAGCCCGCCACGCCCTGACCGGTGTCATTGCTGAACCAATGAACAGCGGGAGCAATCCCTCTGTTTCTGTCCCAAAACCCGGTTCTGTCCCAAAAACCTGGGGTCGGGACTAGAACCAGCGATCGCGGCGCTGATCTGTGGCGGCCAGGGTGAGGCCGAGTAGCGCCCCTACGGCCGCTCCGAGGATGAATGCCGACGATATTGTGCCGGGATTCTCCTGGACCACCCCCGACACCGTCTGCGCCCTGTTGCGCAGGGCTTGTGCTGTCCGAGAGGCGCGCTCGGCAGCGTTGTCATACCAGCCGCCGGCGTCTTCGATCGCCTCTTCCGCGCGTTCGGCCAAGGTCCGATTGATCTTGCTGATCTCGCGCCTCAGCTGCGCGACCTGCTTCTCCAGGGCTTCCTGAGCTTCGCGTTGAGTCATCTTGGGTGCTGCGGATTCGTTTGGTTCGTCGGCCATGGTAATCTCCTTTGCTCAGGTGAGGATCAACGGCGTGCCCGCTGTGCAGGTTCCTCCGCAAAACGATTCTGTCCGGTGTTTGTTCGTTGGAAGCGCGGCTCTGCCTGCAAAATCGGCTTGAACATAGGATCGTTCCGGCGCTCCCCGCGTTGGTGAAAACGCCACAAGGGAGGAACCGTCATGGACAATGACCGGCATGAAAAGATTCGGCAGCGAGCCTATGAAATCTGGATGCGCGAGGGCCGCCCGGATGGCGCGCATGAGCGTCATTGGCAGCAGGCGAAGCAAGAGCTTGGCCTCGACGACGCGGACGTTCCGGCGGGAACGATCGCCAGCTCCGACGTTCTGACGGTCGAGGCACTGGCGATGCGCACCGGGATAACCGGTGATCAGGCGCAAGAGCTGATCGACAGGCTGGGCAACGACAGGGCGACGCTCGAGCAAGCCGCGCGGAACCTCAAGGCAGCCGAAAGTTAGCCGCTGGCCACCGTGTCGAAGACAGCTACCAGTTCGCGCTGCCGCGTCTTTTCGATGAAACCGGACCGCAGACCGTCGTCGCCTACTTCCTCGGCGGCCCCTTGCGCTCGGCCGATGCCGCCCAGAGATTGATGTCCGACTCGCGGGCAAAGGTGTCGATCTCGGCGAGCTCGGCATCGCTGAAGTCGAGCGCCTTCAGCGCGCCGACGCAATCCTCGACCTGTTCCGGCCGGCTGGCGCCGATCAGCGCCGACGTCACCCTGCCCCGGCGCAGCACCCAGGCCAGCGCCATCTGCGCCAGCGTCTGGCCGCGGCGACGGGCGATGACGTTCAGCGCCTCGATATTGGTGATCGACTTGTCGTTGATGAATGCCGGGCGCAGCGACTTGCCCTGGCTGGCGCGGCTGCCGTCGGGGATGCCGCCGAGATATTTGTCGGTCAGCATGCCTTGCGCCAGCGGCGAGAACACGATCGAGCCGACACCGAGCCCCTCCAGCGTATCGAGCAGGCCATCATCCTCGACCCAGCGGTTGAGCATCGAATAGCTCGGCTGATGGATCACGCAAGGCGTGCCGAGCTGCTTCAATATGTCGGCGGCCTCGCGGGTGCGCTGCGAATTATACGAGGAAATGCCGGCATAGAGCGCCTTGCCCGAGCGCACCGCGTGATCGAGCGCGCCCATCGTTTCCTCCAGCGGGGTGTCGGGGTCGAAGCGGTGCGAATAGAAGATGTCGACATAGTCGAGCCCCATCCGCTTCAGGCTCTGGTCTAGGCTGGCCAGCACATATTTGCGGCCGCCCCACTCGCCATAAGGCCCTGCCCACATTTCGTAGCCGGCCTTGGTCGAAATGATCAGCTCGTCGCGATAACCGGCAAAGTCCGTCCGCAGGATCTCGCCGAACGCCCGCTCCGCCGAGCCGGGCGGCGGGCCGTAATTGTTGGCGAGGTCGAAATGCGTGATGCCGAGATCGAACGCCCTGCGCGTGATCGCCTGCTTGGTTCTATGCGACGTGTCGTCGCCGAAATTGTGCCACAGCCCAAGCGAGATCGCCGGCAGCTTCAGGCCGGACCGCCCGCAGCGATTGTAGACCATCTTGTCATAGCGGTTTTCGGCGGGGACATACGGCATGGGAAATCCTCAAATCGAAACGAGCCCGACGGCTGCCGCCGCGACAGTGGGGCAGTCGAGCTTGCCACCCTTAGCCTCTCCTCGCGCAAACGGGGAGAGGCTTTTTGCGGTGCTTGGGAGGCGCGCCGCCTACTTGGTTTTCTGCTTCGCCAGCAGCTCCTTCGCCGCCTTGACGCCGAGTGCCGCGGGCCGCTCGCAGCTGGTCTGCATGGCGACGAACTTTCCGGTCTCGCCCGAACGCAACAGGCCGGTCATGACGTCGACGGCATGCAGCGCCAGTTCCATCGAGCAGCGGTGCGGCCGGCCTTCCCTGATCGCGATCGCCATGTCGGCCAAACCGGCGGTGCGGTAGTTGGCCATCATGCCTTGCGAATGCATCTCGTTGGGCACGCCGAACGGATGCGGCCATTTCGGCAGCTTCTTCACCGGCTTGGCGGCATCGGTGTAGCGCACCTCGCCGCCGAAGAAGTTCGGATCCGGCACGAACACCGTGCCCGCCTCGCCATAGAGCTCCATCGGCGCGTGGCCGTGGCTCCAGACATCCCAGCTGGTGTTGAGCGTCACCACGGCGCCGTTCTCGAATTCCAGCACGCCGTGGATCGTCGTTGGCGTGGAGACCGGGATCTTTTCGCCGGCGCGCGGCTTCGAGCTGATGATGCGTTCCGTCATCGGGATCGAAGCGAAGGCGGCGACCCGCTTCACCGGCCCGATCAGCTGGATCAGGTTGGTGATGTAATAGGGTCCGATGTCGAGCACCGGCCCGGCGCCCGGCTGGAAGAAGAAGTCCGGATTGGGGTGCCAGTGCTCCATGCCATGGCTCATCACATGACAGGTGCCGCTGGTGATCCTGCCGAGCCTGCCGGTGTCGATCAGGTCGCGGACAAGCTGGTGCGCGCCGCCGAGGAAGGTGTCGGGCGCCGAACCGATGCGCAGCCCCTTGCTTTCCGCCCGTTTTTTCAGGTCGAGCCCTTCCTTGACCGACAGCACGAAGGGCTTCTCCGAATAGACGTGCTTGCCGGCGTCGAGGATCTGCTTCGAAACCTCGTAATGCACCGCCGGAATGGTCAGGTTGACGATGATGTCGATATCGTCGGCCTTGAGCAGCCCCTCGACGGTCTCGGCGCGCAGTTTGAACTCTTTTGCCCGCGCTTTCGCCGCTTCCATGTTGATGTCGGCGCAGGCGCGCATCTCGATGCCGCGAAACAGCGGTGCCAGCGAGAAATACGCCTTCGAGATGTTGCCGCAGCCGATGACGCCGATGCCAAGTTTTGTTGCCATGCTGGTGTGCTCCTAATAGGTCTTAGCGGCTGCGATCGAGCGGCGGGCGAAGCGCTCGATATCATTGGGATTGTCCTGTTCCATGACGTAGTATTTCGCGGCGCTTTTGGCGCGTAGCGCCTTGATCAGGCCGGGCCAGTCGATGGTGCCGTGGCCGACGTCGGACCAGCCGTCCTCGTCGAGGCCCTCGCCCGGCTTGGCCAGGTCCTTGACATGGACGGCGACGATGCGCTTGCCGTGCTTCTCGATCCAGGGCAGCGGATCGACGCCGCCGCGCACCACCCAGGCGACGTCCATCTCCCAGCCGATGTCGGGCGCGGAGGACAGGATATGGTCCTGCGGCACCGAACCGTCGGCAAGCGCCTTGAACTCGAAATCATGGTTGTGCCAGGCAAAGCCATAGCCGGCTTTCCTGGCCGTCTCGCCGACCTTGGCCAGGCGTTCGCCGAAGCCGCGCCAGCCGGCTGTGTCGGCCGGCCTGAACTCGGCGTTCAGGAACGGGCAGATGAGCAGCGTGATGCCGAGCGCGTCGGCCGTCCTGCACACGCCGTCGAAATCCTTCTCGAGCGCGTCGATCGAGAAATGCCCGGTCGGCATGGCGAGCCCGTTCTTGTCGAGCTCGGCACGGAACGCCTTGGGATCGTCATAGACGCCGCCGAACCCTTCGACTTGGCTGTAACCAAGCTCCCCCAGCATCTTGAGCACGCCCTCCCAGGGCTGGAAATTGCGGGCGCTGTAAAGTTGGAATGACCAGTTCATCGTCTCTGTCCGTTTTCTTGTGGATGGTTAGTTTGGGGGGATGAGTCTTGCGGGAGTAGAAGAGTCTTGGGAGGCTAAATCATGCTCTAGAGGCGGTTACCTGTGGCGGCGTCGAAAAGCGAGGCGCGCATCGGGTCAAAACCGATGCCGACCGCCTCGGCGTTGTTTGGCGTGCGCTCGGCCGTCACCCGCACCGTGAAATTCTGGCCGGCGAGCTTCAGCCAGACCAGCGTGTCGGAACCCATGGGCTCGACGACCTCGACATTTGCCGTGGCTGCGAACGGCCATCCCGTGCCGCTGTTGAACGCCACGTGCTCGGGGCGGATGCCGAACACGGCCGGCCCTGGCACCGGGTCCTTCTCGAAAGCATAGGTGGCAAGCGGTATCCGCACATCTTCGGCGACGAAGTGCCAGTCGCCTGCCGCTTGCTCCAGTCTGCCGTCGAGGAAGTTCATTGCCGGCGAACCCAGGAAGCCGGCGACAAACCGGTTGACCGGCCGGTTATAGATGGTCTGCGGCGCATCGAGCTGCTGGATGACGCCGCCCTTCATCACTGCGATACGGTCGGCCAGCGTCATCGCCTCGATCTGGTCGTGGGTGACGTAGATCATGGTGTTCTCGAGCTTGCGATGCAGCAGCTTGATTTCGACGCGCAATTCCGCGCGCAGCTTAGCGTCGAGATTGGAGAGCGGTTCGTCGAACAGAAAGACATCGACGTCACGCACAAGTGCGCGCCCGATCGCCACGCGCTGGCGCTGGCCGCCGGACAGCGCCGCCGGCTTGCGATGCAAAAGCGGTTCGATCTGCAGGATCTCGGCGGCCCGGGCGATGCGCTTGGCGATCTCGTCCTTGGCGAGGCCGGCAACGCGCAGCCCGAACGACAGGTTCTTCTCCACCGTCATCTGCGGATAGAGCGCGTAGGACTGGAACACCATGCCGATGCCGCGATCCTTGGGCTCTTCCCAGGTGACGTTCTTGCCCTTGATGAAGATGCGGCCTTCGGAAACGTCGAGCAGCCCGGCAATGCAGTTGAGCAAGGTCGACTTGCCGCAGCCGGACGGGCCGAGCAGCACGATGAATTCGCCTTCGGCAACATCGAGGTTGAGCGTCTGCAGCACCGATATCGCACCGAAATTCAGCGACAGGTTCTGGATCGAGACGCTGGTGCCGTTTGCCGCAATGCTGCCGTTTGCGTTCATCGCCATCATCCTTTCACCGCGCCGGCGGCGATGCCGCGCACAAACAATTTTCCAGACAGGAAATAGACGATCAGCGGCACCAGGCCGGTCAGGATGGTGGCTGCCATGTTGACGTTATATTCCTTCACGCCTTGCACCGAGTTGACGATGTTGTTGAGCTGCACCGTCATCGGATAGGTGTCGGGGCGGGTGTAGACGACGCCGAACAGGAAGTCGTTCCAGATGCCGGTCACCTGCAGGATGATGGCGACGACGAAGATCGGCAGCGACATCGGCAGCATGATGCGGAAATAAATGCCCCAGAAGCCGGCGCCGTCGACACGCGCTGCCCGGAACAGCTCCTCCGGCATGGAGGTAAAGTAGTTGCGGAACAACAGTGTGAGGATCGGCATGCCGAAGATGGAATGGACGATCACCAGGCCGCTGAGGCTGCCGTAAAGGCCGACTTCGCGCAGGATGATGACGATCGGATAGATCATCACCTGATAGGGGATGAAGGCGCCGACGATCAGGATGATGAAGAAGGTGTCGGCACCTTTGAAGCGCCAGTTGGCAAGCGCATAGCCGTTCACCGAGGCGAGCGCGATCGACAGGATCACCGACGGGATCGTGATGCGCACCGAATTCCAGAAGCCACGCGACAGCCCGTCGCAGTTGAGCCCGGTGCAGGCGCTCGACCAGGCCTTGACCCATGGCTCGAAGGTGATCTCCATCGGCGGCGAGAAGATGTTGCCGAGGCGTATCTCGGGCATGCCTTTGAGCGACGTCACCACCATCACATAGAGCGGCAAAAGATAGTAGAGCGCCACCACGATGAGCGTGCCGTAGAGGAAGATGTTGCGGCGCGAGAACATATGCCGCGGCTTCGGCCCGCTCGGCCCGTACGCTTCGAGCGTGCCGGGGCCGGCCGGCAAGGAAACGGTATGGTCAGACACGCTTCTTGCCTCCAAACTCGAGATAGGCCCACGGCACGATGACGATGATCACCGACAGCAGCATCATGGTCGAGGCGGCGAACCCCTGACCGAGGTTCTGGGCGAAGAACATGTAGTCATAGACATATTTGGCCGGGACTTCGGAGGCGATGCCGGGCCCGCCGCTGGTCTGGGCAACAACCAGGTCATAGATCTTGACGATACCGGCAGCGATGATGACGAGCGTGGTGATGAAGACCGGCCGCATCATCGGTATGATGATGAACAGATAGGTCTTCCAGGTCGGTATCCCGTCGACCCGCGCTGCCTTCCAGATATCCTCGTCGATCCCGCGCAGGCCGGCCAGCATCAGGCACATGATGAGCCCGGTGCCCTGCCAGAGAGCGGCGATCAATATGCCGTAGATGACGATGCTGGAATCATAGAGCGGATTGAAGCTGAAGCTCTCCCAGCCGAGGCTGCGCACCACTGCCTGGACACCGAACTCGGGGTTGAGCAGCCACTGCCAGACGAGGCCGGTGACGATGAAGGAGAGGGCGAAGGGATAGAGGAAAATGGTCCGGAACGTGTCCTCGAACCGGATCTTCTGGTCGAGCAGGGCGGCAAGCAGGAAGCCGATCACCAGCGAGAACAGCAGCGACAGCACGCCGTAGATCAGCAGGTTCTCGATCGAGACCAGCCAGCGCGGCACCGACCACAGCCGGTAGTACTGGTCGAGCCCGACGAAATTTAGCCGTGGCAGGAGCTTCGAACTGGTGAAGGAATAAAGCACCGTCCACGCGCTGCCGCCGACAAAGATCACCAGCGCTGTGAGGATCATTGGGATCGAGGCGATCTTCGCATTGAGGTTGCGAAAGAGTTGGCTAGGGCGTTCGCTCTTGCTCATCTGCACAGCCGCTTTGGATCGGGTAAGGGCCGGAGGGTCAAGAGGCCTTGACCCGAGCTCCCGACCCTGCGTTTGCAGGGGCGGGAGTGAGGCGGTCGGTCGATCGCTCAATCGGCCGAACCGACAATGGCGGCGAAGCGCTTCTGCGCATCTTCCACGGTCATGTCCTGCTTGGCGAAGAACTCGGAGAAAAGATCCTCCTTCTGCTTCTGGGTATCCTGCGAAAGCAGCTGGTCGGTCCAGGGCATGACATTGCCCTTGGCGAGAATTTCGAGCCCCTTCTTCATGCAGTCGTTCGCCGCCTTGAGGTCGACGTCGCCCCGTACCGGCAGCGAACCTTTCTTGAGATTGAAGGCGACCTGCGTCTTGGGATCGAGCAGCGTGTGGGCCAGCACTTCCTGTGCCTTCGATTTTTCGGGATCCTTCAGCAGCGGGAAGTAGAAAGCGTCGCCGCCGGTGGCGATCATCTCGTTGAGACCGAGGCCCGGAAGGCAAGTATAGTCCTTGCCGGCGACCTGACCGGCAACCTGGAACTCGCCCTGCGCCCAGTCACCCATGATCTGGCCGCCCGCCTTGCCGGTGATGACCAGATTGGTGGCCTGGTTCCAGTCCTGCACATTGGTGTTCTTGGCCATCTTGCGGGCATCGTCCGCGGCCTTGAAGACCTTGGCGACCTCGGGCCCGGCGGCGAATTCCGCGTCCTTGTCCTTGTAGACCTTGAGGAAGGCGTCGGTGCCGCCTACCGCCGCAAGCAGCACGTCGAAAGCGCCGGAGGCCTGCCAGGGCTGCCCGCCGACCGCGAGCGGCTGGATGCCTGCCTTTTCAAGCGCGGGCGCCGCAGCGACATATTCATTCCAGTTCTTCGGCACCGGCACGCCGGCTTTTTTGAAGGCCGCATTCGACAGCCACAGCCACTGCCAGGAGTGGATATTGACGGGCACGCAATAGATCTTGCCGTCGAGGGTACAGCCGTCGAGCAGGCTCTTCGGCTGCACGATTTCCGTCCACTTTTCCTTGGTGGCGAGATCGGTGAGGTCGCGCATCAGCCCGGCTTGCACCAATTCTTCCGCCTGCCGGCCGTGATTGAACTGGGTCGCGCCCATCGGGTCGCCGCCGGTGATGCGGCTGATCATGATCGGCCGTGCCGTGCCGCCGGAGCCGGCGATGGCGCCGTCAACCCAGTGATTGCCGGTTGCGTCGAAAGCCTTGGCGAGTTCGGCGACCGCTGCCGCCTCGCCGCCGGAGGTCCACCAATGGGTGACTTCCAGATCCGTCGCGGCCGCCGGGCCGGCAAATTGCAGCGCGACCGTAGCCAGAGCAGCAGTCATGAGTTGGTATCGCATTTCGTTCCTCCCAGAATCTGAAACGTTACAGATTTTCGATACGGCAATTGCTTAAGGCGCGCAACCCCTCAGGCGAAGGTGGCATCAAGTTTTTTCGAAGCGCGAATAAAATCGCGCGGCTCGTCGGCCTACCGCATCGCAACAAGAGGGGTTGCACTGCAAAATGCAATGCTGCGACGCCAGAAAACCGGAAAAGCTCCTTCTGTCGCTCTTTTTTGCGCCGACCGGAGTGCCGCTCGTTTTGCGCCTGTCACCAGTGATATCGCCACGGCAGTGACAATCTGTAACGTTTCAGTATATAGCGGTTTCATTCGGTGAGGGCCCGCGGCGAACCCGCGGCCGGCCGATTGCCGGCCTGTCCGGCAACTGTTATGCGCCTGACGGGGCGGGATGAATGAACAGGCATCAAGAAGAGAAGGCCGACGAAGCGTCGGGCCGGGGCCGACCGACACTGAAGACGCTCGCCTTCATGACCGGGCTGGGCGTCACCACCGTGTCGCGCGCGCTAAAGGATGCGCCCGAGATCGGCGCCGAGACCAGGCGGCGCGTCCAGCTTGTCGCCAAGCAGATCGGTTATCGGCCCAACCGTGCCGGCGTCCGCCTGCGCACCGGCAAGACCAATGTCATCAGCCTGGTGCTCAACACCGAGCACGAGATCATGAGCTTTGTCTCGGATATCATCTACGGCGTTTCCGAAGTCATTGCCGACACGCCCTACCATTTGATCGTGACACCCTACTCGCGCTCGCAAGATCCGCTCGACCCGATCCGCTACCTCGTGGAAACCGGTTCAGCCGACGGCGTCATCATTTCGCGCACGCAGCCGAACGATCCGAGGGCCCGTTATATGCTGGAGCGCGGCATCCCCTTTGCCACGCATGGCCGCACCGATATGGGGCTGATCCATCCCTACCATGATTTCGACAATTACGCTTTCGCAGCCGAGGCGGTGCGCCATCTGGCCGGCCTCGGCCGCCGCCGCCTGGCTCTGTTGGCGCCGCCGGTCGAGCTGACCTATCACGGCCACACGCTCGCCGGCTTTGCCGATGCGCTGAGCGAGGTCGGCGCCAGCGAAATCCCGTTCAACACCGTTTCGATCGATCATTCGATCGAGCAGATCAGAATGCGGACCGCGCAGCTGATGCGCCGCGAAAGCCGCCCGGACGGTTTCATCAGCAGCGCCGCCGCCGCGACGCTCGCCATCGTCGCCGGCATCGAAGACGCCGGCCTCAAGCTTGGCCGCGATGTCGATGTGGTGTCCAAACAATCGTCGGAGCTTCTGCACCTGTTTCGCAGCGAATTGCTGGTCGTCAACGAGAACTTCCGACTGGCCGGCGCCGAACTCGCCCGCTCGGTGCTGGGCTGGATCGGCGGCGCCGCACCCGGCACCCTGCAAAGCCTGAGCGAGCCGGGCGAAGTGCAGGCCTATCGCCGCCCCGACTAGAGCGGGATACGTTCAAAGTGAACTCCCGCTCCATCTATTTGTCATAGCCGCATTTCTGCGGCGCCAAGTGATTCCACTTGGCTGCAAAATGCGCGCTGCTGACTGGCAACCTTGGGGCCGCAAGCTGACTATCCGCTTTGGCCGGACGATTGTGCTGCGACAGACATTGAACGTAATCTTGCGTTGTCGTTCAATTGGGTCGGTACGAGGAGTCCACACAGCAACAACACAGGTTTTCACGAACCCTAACGAACTTCGCGAAGATGCTATCGAGACTGGCCCCATACATTGACTCTCACTTGCCGATCCCGATCGACTTGATGATCGAGGTTTTCAACACGGCTGGGCGTGCGCGAGACGATTCGGATTATCGTCACGCGGCTGGGGAGATCATGTCCGAAGCAGGCGTCTATCTTCACCCGATTGAACTATCCTGGTTTATCTCTGCCCGGGGGACAGATGATGAAGCGCTAGAGGCAATTCGCCACCGAAAGGCTTACATCACGCGAGCGGCTTCTCTGATTCCTGCTCTCTTGTCCTTTTTTGATGTGAAAGACAGCGGAAGTCTGGAGTCTGTTCTTCGCCAGATCGATGACTTTTGCAGGGATTTTGCCGCCATCAAGACGACGCCTCACGAGAAAAGAGTCCGCAAAGAGATCGCCTCCGGTCTTCAGCGAGTTTTACGTGCAGTCACGGATCTTGTCGTGCGGCTCGACGAGTTCGGACACCATATCGACATTGAGTTCAATCACCACAAGACAGCCATTGCTCGGACGCCCGAAGTCGATCGCTTTGGGGACTCGTTTGAGCCATTTCGGGCCGATCTGAAGCGGCTATCTGTGGTCGCAGAGATAGTTCTGTACCGTGAGCGGATCGGGGGCGGTGGTTTCATTGTCACTGACAACAGGCCAAAATTCCGGGCTGTCGAGTGTATCTACCAGATTTCACTTTCGCAGAACGCACCTGCTTTCGTCACCACGCCAGGTTCAGATTTTGCGACAGCATGTAGCCTTCTGTATGAGATCGCCAGTGGTGAATACGACGTCGGACTCGCGGGAGCCATTAACAGGTTTGCGAAGAGCTCGAGCCGGAAAGAGATTTTCGAGGAGGAACAGTCATTCCGGTGGGATAACAGCGACGAAGGAATGCGTGCGTACGAGACGGATAACTTCGCCGCCGTCAAAGAGCAGACCGCAAAGCTCAAGAATGAGTGCACATTTTGGGAGGAGATAGTCGAGTCCCGCGACTGGGATGTCTTCTCCCGACGCGAGCTGCTCAAACGCAGAGCCGATGTCCTGGAAAGGCTACAACGAACGCTTCTTGAAAACGGTCCCCACTTAGTCTGGGGTTCACAGATGATGCGTGCCTATGGCCCCGCTTTCGAGGATCTGGAGGAAATGCACAATCGGCTTGTGAAAGCTGAAATTGCGCTTGGCAGGTCTCGTCGCCTAGGGCGCAACGTTTGATAATTTCGGCGCCGTCCACACTCCGCAGGACCGTTTGCCTGAATATCCGATATCGTACGCGACGGTAGGATTCGAACCTACAGCCTCACCACCCCCGACTGAGCGCTGCCAGTCGAGTAGAAAGCGGAGTGTTCTTCCGTTGAACTACGTCGCGTCACGGTGCTTCCACCGATACGCAATCAGTACCAGATAGCGTTAGTCCTGTGTTGACGTGAATCGAAAGTGGGTTTTGGATTCATGTCGACTACGGCATAGACCGGCGCCATTTCCGGCGGCGAGAGCGGCGACAGCGTCGCAGAATTTCCACACTTCGGGCGGCGTCTGACCTGCAGCCCCATCCTGGGCTAGAAGATCGATCCTTCTGGACAGGCTCAAGGAGGCGCATCCAGCACATCTTGGCAAGACATTCAGCAGCAAGCACAGGTAGCCAAACACTTTACGTCTTCCGCGCGGTGATCGACGCAGCGGCAGGAGTTGAACCTGCATCTTCCCGCCCTGTTACCGCGTTTGCGGTGGCAGTAGAAAGCGGGGACTCTATCCCATTGAGCTACGCTGCGTGATGTGCCCGGCGTGCCGAACATCGGTAGATTTCTACCGCGGTTTTCCGCCGCCGTGTTGATCCGGTTTTCGCCATTTGGCCAAAATGAGATCAACTGAGCGCTGCTTCCTACCGGTCTCAATTTCCAATTGGAGCAGCGCTGCGTCCCTTTCACGTTCTTGGAGGACAAAGCGCGCAAGCTCACCTTCGTCGATCGGATCACTCCAGACCCGGTGTGGGCCATGGCGCTGATTGGCGTCCCGGATGTCTTCCAAAACAGCGATAAGCCTCCGGCTGAGATGATACTTGGCGGTATCATCCCACGCGCGGCTTTCCATCATCGCCTTCCAGAAGCGAGCTTCGCCTGTCAGCTCTTCGATCCTCCTTGTGACGTATAGGAAATTATCTTCCTCATGCGGTTTCAAATAATCGTTGCTGTTTTCCTGCCGCGATTCTTCTGCATCGGAATCGAGTTTTTTGCGAAGAGTGCTTCGGGCAAATTTACCGATGGCGCCGGCTAGGCTGGCGTCTTGCCCGCCGCCTGCAAGCTCAAACAGCAACGCACATAACAACGAAAAATCCGAACCCGGTGTGGTGACGAAGGCTGGCTGCCCATACCAGATCGCCATGTTGTATGCGCATTCAACGATATGGGTCTTGGCCTTGTTGTCGCCGACATAGAATCCATCTTCCCCAACATCATCGCGATAGAGCGCGATGTCGGCAGCCACCCTGAGCCAATCAAGCTGTTGGTTGAACACCTCGACACCCGATCTCCAGCTGGGCGCCCCCTGTTGCTTGTCCCTCAGGATCGCGACGTGCTGCTCGAGCTCGTGATTAATATGCCTTTCCGCTTTCTCCACGGCCGCCCGCAGTTCTTGCGCCAAATCTCTGATTTGAGCGACATCCGTCCGAATTGCCTTCCTGACTTTTTTCTCGTGGGCTGATTTTGCGACGATCGGAAAGTCATGGCAGCAATCGTCGATGCGCAGCATTATGGAGTTGAGGCTGCGCCCTTCGCGGACACCAAGGATTTTGAGGATGCTTGGCAGTAGACACCACATCCTTTCCAGATACTTCTTCCTGCCGGAGATGATCGCGACCGCTTCTATCTGTGACAGCTTTCCAGAAATGAAGTCGGAGAGATAACCCCGCCCAGGGAGGTAATCGCCCGCACCGCTTAGGATCTCGTTTGCCGCACGTCGCCGGGGTTCGCCGCCAGCACGGTCCTGTACGCTATTCAACAGCCGCAGCATTACATCCGCGGGGATGGCTTCCCCAGTGTCGATGAACGGCAGAAGATCGAGAAGCTCGGTGTCCATTACACTAGATCCTAGGGGAGATGACCTCCATCTTCTACTACCCAGTTTCCAGATTCTACGAAATGCAAATATTAGGTGACTGTTTCTCGGCATCCATGGCGGCCCAGTCTTTTCAGCACCTTCGACCATCTTCGCGAACGAACGGTCACAGAAGGCCATTATGGAGGCAGCAAGTTATAGCCGATTATCTTGGGCGGTCGATCGTGAAGGGCATTTTAGTGCCTTCCAGCGTCGCCGCCGATGACGACCGCTTTCAGGTTTGGGCGACGCGGATCGCTATGGCCGAGATGCGGCGCGTTACCGCCCGGCCGCTACTCCCCTCGTTGCGGTCGTTAGCCCCTCGCTCCGGCACGGAAAGCTCCGGTCCGAAGCTACCGCTCGAAACGAGCATTCAATGCCGCATCGGGGCCTCCGATCCGGACTGCATTCAGGATGGCCAAAGCGGCTTCACCCGCTCAATGCGATATCTTTTCTCGAACTCACGGAGCACCATTTCGAGCGTTGCCTCAAAAGCACCCTGATCGAACATCATCGATTTCTTCGCCTCGTGAAAGTAGCGCCAGTCGGTGAAGGCATCTTGGTGCTGATGCAGAATGTGACGAATGCTGTAGTCGATGTAGAAACCATCGGGATGATACGGGACCACTGACCTTTTGAACTCAGCGTCGAGTTTCTCTTGGCTTTCGGGCTTTAGGCGATCAAACAGCTTCATCAGGTTGTGCGATTTGACAACTCTTGGATCGTCGTGGTCGAAGACGAACCACGCTTTGAGTGCCAGCTCCATCGAAAGCGCCAAAAGCATCGGTTCTACACCGACGTGTTCGCGTTCGCTCAGGTCTGCACGCTCTCCGAATTCTCGACTTGGAAAGCTCTGAGTTTTTCGAAAGATCGCCTTTGCGGCTTCCCCGATCCTAATGGCAGTCGATAAGCGCGCACTCATTAGAGATCCATTGATGTAAACTGGCTCTGGAGCTGACCTGAGATATTCCAGGAACGCAATCGCGGAATTACAATCTAACGACAACTTATAGTTGAGTTAACTGCCGGCTACCTTTTTTCTTACCTCTTTGTGGCACGAAAGCTATCTGGTTGCGATCCTTATTATCTGAACCAAGGTCTCTAGACTGCGGGGCATCCGCGCGAGCTTGCCGGGCTATGTCAGCTCGTTTGCATTCAAATGCTGGCGTCCGGCTAATGAGCAGACTGTCCGCCTTCAGGAACTCCCGGAAGGTTGATGAAGCGACCGCAACGCGGCGCTAGCCTGCCGCTCCGCTCCCCCAAGGACCATGGAAAGCGCCCTGCCCATCGATGCGCTCGAAGCCGTGCGCGCCGAAGAAATCGCGCTGCGCCTGGATCAGGTTCGAAGTGCCGCGGCCCTGCCGGTAACTGTCGAAATAGGCAAGTGCAGATGACAGGGCCGGCACCGGCGAGCCGGCTTCGGCCGCCCTTGCGACGACACGGCGAAGCGACGGATGTGCCTCCTGCATCAATGAGACGAAAGCCGGCGCCATCAACAGGTTGGTGGCCGCGCCGCCGGCGCCGAAGGCCTCCGCCATCGTATCCAGCAATTGGGAGCGTATGATGCAGCCGGCCCGCCAGATCTTGGCGATGACCGGCATCGGCAGGTTCCAGTTGAATTCCTTCGACGCGCCGCTCATCACCGCGAAGCCTTGCGCGTAGGCGGCGATCTTGCCGGCAAACAGCGCCAGCTCGAGATCGGCGAGCAGGGCGTCCCTGTCTGCGGAAATCTTGCTCACGCCGCCGCCATAGACCTTTTCGGCGGCCAGCCGCTCGTCCTTGATCGACGACAGCACGCGTGCCGCCACAGCCGCCTCGATCGCGGTGGCCGGGATGCCTAGCTGCTGCGCCTCGATCACCGACCATTTGCCGGTGCCTTTCTGGCCGGCGCGGTCGAGGATGATGTCGACCACCGGTTTGCCGGTCTTGGGATCGTCGGCGGCCAGCACCTTGGCGGTGATCTCGATCAGGTACGAATTGAGCCTGCCCGTGTTCCACTGGGAAAACACCTCGGCGATCTCTTTCGGCCCCATGCCGAGCCCGTCGCGCAAGATGCCGTAGATCTCGGCGATCATCTGCATGTCGGCATATTCGATGCCGTTATGGATGGTCTTGACGAAATGGCCGGCGCCGTCGGTGCCAAGCCACGCCGCGCAAGGCTCGCCCTTGAACTTGGCCGAGATCGCGGTCAGCACCTTTTCGACGCGCTTCCAGGACTCTTCGGTGCCGCCGACCATGATAGAGGGACCGTGGCGTGCGCCCTCCTCGCCGCCGGACACGCCCATGCCGATGAAGGTCAGGCCCGAATCGGTAAGCTCGGAGAAGCGACGCATCGTATCGCGGAAATTGGCATTGCCGGCGTCGATGACGATGTCGTTGGCCGACAGCACGCCGCGCAATGCCGCGATCTGCTCGTCGACCGGCTTGCCGGCCAGCACCATGATGATGATCGGCCGCGGCGGCCGGATCGCGGCGGCCAGTTCTTCGAGGCTGTAGCAGGGCACCACCCTATCCCGAAGCGCGCCGGCATTTTCGACAAAGGCATCGGTGCGCGCCGCGGTGCGATTGAAGACGGCGATGCGGTGCCCCTTCTCGGCGATATTGAGCGCCAGGTTGGAGCCCATCGTGCCAAGGCCGATCAGGCCTATTTCGGCTTTTTCCATCGTTTCTTCCCTGCTTTCGGATCTTGTTGCTTTGAGCCGCGATTGGGTTGGATGCCCATTCTTGATGACGATGATTGACGGGCCTTCAAGGCCGCGTCAACCGTCTCGCCGAATTGTGTTGCGCCGACCAGCGCTGTCTTCATGGCCGGATATCGATCGGCGCTTCGATCTTCACCATCTCGAAATCCGAGACCAGGATATCGAGCCGCGCCGTCCACCGGCCAGCGACCGGAATGACGAGATCGTCGACGCGCCAGGTGCCGTCGCCAAGCCTCGTCGCCGGGCGCTTGATGGGTTCGATGCCGGAATCGGGCTTTGACAGCACCAGCGTTACCTGCTTGGCGTCGAGCGGGCCGAAATCGCCGGTCATGATGAAGATCGAAGCGGCAACAAGCCCGGCATGGCCGGGCGCAATGCTGAGATCGGCCATCGCCTGCAGCGTGTGGATATGCACCGACGCCGGCTGTGCCGCGGCGATCGCCAGCGCGCGCGGCGGCGGCGTGAAGCGCCAGCCGGCGGCAACGCCGAAGATCGCCAGCACGATCAGCACCTCGATGGCGATCGAGCGGACCAGCCGCCGCTGGACTTCCGTTTCGCCCGCCTCAGCCGGGGCCGTAAGCTTGAAGCGATTGACGGCGGCGAGCGTGAACAGAAAGACCAGCAGCACCAGCTTGAGCAGCAGCAGCCGGCCGTAAGCGGTATGGACCAGCGCCGACGGCGTTTGCACCTGGATGACGGCGAGCATGATGCCGGCTGCCGCAAGCACCGCCACGACGAACAGGATCGCTCGTGAAAACCGGCGCAGCAACGGCCCGGCTTTGTCCGGCTGCCGTTTCAAGGCAAGACCGAGCGGCGCCAGCGCCCCGGACCAAATCGCGATACCAGTGGCGTGCAGAAACACCATCGGCCGGGTCAGCCATTGCGGCTCGGCGGCACTGGCATGCCCGCTGGCGGCAAGTGCTGCGCCAACGCCAACCAGTCCGGCCAAGGCCAGCGGCTTTGCGTCGGCGGGCGGCATGACCAGCGATAATAGGCTCAGGCCGAGCGCCATCAGCGCGATCAGCACCGTCCAGCCGAAGCTGGTGCCAAGCCCGGTCTGCCAGATGACCGGCTGCGCCAGGCGGGCAAGCGGGGCGCCGAGTGCATCCAGCCCCTGGAAACCGAGCGACAAAAGTGCGGCGGCCAGCCCGCACAGGATCGCGGCGACGATCATGTTCTGGCCGGATCGGCCGCCTTGCGCCAGCCAGCCTAGCGCAAAGGCACCGCCGACACCGAAAAACAGGCCGATGTATAGAAAAACCTTGCCGATCCAGATCGCCGTTCGAAGCGCCCGGTCGACAGCCTCGGAGGCGGCCGGCGCAGCACTCGGCGCACCGACCGAGAACAGCACCGAGCCGCCGACCGGATGGCCGTCGGCGGAGATTGCCCGCCAGCTCAGCACATGCGTGCCCGACGTCAGCGCCTGCGGATTGTCGATCTCGACGGTCTGGCCACTGAGCCGGAAAGAGCTCAGCGGGATCGACGTCCCGTCGGGCCGCACCAGTGTCAGCACCAGCGGCGAAACCGGCTCGCTGAAGGTCAGCGACATCTGCGACGGGCTCTGCGCCAGCACCGCACCGTCAGCCGGCTCGGCCTTGATCAGCGCCGCGTGGGCGAAGGCTGCGTTTGGCGCGGCAATGGTGGCAAGCAGCACAATCGCAGCCAGCAGGCCGATAGCAAGCCGGCCGGTTGTGCAGGCCGTTCGCAGGATGGATGCCGCGCTCATGTCACCGCCACAAAGACAGCGGCGCGCTCTTTCGGATAGGGCGCGCCGCGTAAGGATCACGTCTTCGGCAGCAGCTTGAGGCCGGGCGCCGGAAATTCCAGCGCGTCCTCAGCCTGCCCGGCCGCCGGAATCTCGATCCAGCGATCGGCAACGCCATCACATTCCTGCACCACCGGGAAATGCAGCGTCTGGCCTGCCGGCAGGTCGGACGCCAGCGTCGCGCGAAAGACGAATTCGTCGTAGAATTCGTCCGGCAGACTGCCGGCGCTCCAGTCGATCTCCTTGACGCCGCTGGTCACTGCCTGGCCGTAGAGCTGGTAGGACTTTTCGTATTTGCCGTTCTTGACCTGCAGTGTCCAACCCGGCTTCGGCATCGGTTTGACCGAGAGCACCCCTTCCGGGATCTGCACGCGCAGCGCGGTCGTCGCCTTGCCCTCGCAGCCATGCGGCACCCGAAGAACCGCCTTGTAGGTCGAACCCACCGCCGCCTCCGGCGTTTCGAGCGTGATGTGGGCAAAGGCCGCGCTGGTCCCGAGGACAAGAAGCACGCAGCCGGGCAAAAGAGATTTCTTCATGACGGTACCTCTCGAAGCGGCCAAGTCAGTCGTCGTCCTGGGGCGCCGCGCTGCCGATGCCTTGCACGGCGAATTCAATCTGCAGGGGCCCGGCTTTCTCGAAGGTCAGCGTGGCGGAGAACGTTTCGCCCTCCTTGGGCTGCCGCTTCAAATCCATGAACATCAAATGATAGCCGTTGGGCGCCAATGCGACCTTGCCGCCAGCCGGGATTTCGAGGCCGCCGGTGACCGGCCGCATCGTCATCACGCCATTGCTGACGCCCATCTCGTGCAGTTCGGCCTTGGCCGAAATGTCGGAGGTGATCGACAGCAGGCGATCCGCCGCACTGCCGGTGTTGGTGATGGTGAAGTAGCCGCCGGCCACCTTGGCGCCGGCTGGCGTGGCGCGCGACCAGGGGTCCCCGATCTCGAGATCGCCAAGCTTGAACTCGTGTGCCAACACCGTCTGGGCGCTGGCGAACAGGAGGGCAAGAACGCAAAGGGCGATGCCGAGACGCTGCTCGAAACGACCCAGTGCGAAGCGCCTGCGGCTGGATGCGGCAGCGCGAAAAGAGTGAGACATGATTGCTCCGTGGACTTTAAGGGGGATCGCGCCGATGGCCGGTCGCGAACGATGTCAATAAACGCGCCGGCAAAGCGTTGCGCGGCGCGAACCAGAACGGATCAGGCCGTCGCCGGTGGTGCACGCGGATTGGATGGAGTGCGGGCGCGGGCGAAATCGCGATGCCGGAAGGCCGGCAGGATAAAGGCGATGGTTTCGACGGAAAGGCTGCGAGCCAGGCTCCCGGCGGCATCGGGTGGCGCGTAGACCGCCGAAACGAGGTTGCAGCCAAGCATGCAGCAAGCCGGCATGTGCTGCTGATGCGGATCGCCGGCGGGGAGTTGCGCCGCACCGTCATGGGTGCAGATCGTGTTGCCGAAAGCATCGAATTGCGAGGCGTTGGGTGCGACGCCGGAAGCAAACGCGCCGAATATCGACTGGAGCATGAAAAGCCACGCCGCGGCGAACGCGACCGGCATGCTCCATCGTCTCCGGCGTATGGTCAAGAACCAGCCTCTTCACGCAGCAACGTCAGCTCTCTAGCACGGAGCCGGCGGCCGGAAAATCGCCAAAACGCTGCTGCGGCAACGCAACACAATCACGCGCGTTGCGGCTGCCTGCCCTCGGGAATGGACGTCAGCAGCGTGTGGCGGGCCGATTTCAGGTGCTTGCGGCAGGCGGCGTCGACCTTGGCGAGATCGCGCGATTTGAGCGCGGCGATATAGGCGAGATGCTCCTGGACCGCGACTTCGTTGCGCTCGCGCTCCTGCGCCTTGTTCCACTGGTAGTGGTAGTGGAAGATCATGGCGATGACGTCGTAGAAATCGACGATGAAGCGGTTGTGCGACGCCCGATGGATCAGCCGGTGAAAGCGCTCGTCAAGCTCGGAGAATTCGTTGAAGCGCACGGCGATCTCGCGCTCCAGCCGGTGATGCTCGTCTTCCAGGCGGTCGAGGTCGGCCCACACCGGGCTGTCCTCGGGCAGAGCGGCAAAGGCTGCGGCCGAGCGCAGTTCGAACATCTCGCGGATTTCGGTCAACTCCAGCGCGAAGGCGCGGGTAAAGCCTTTCAGCACCCAGTGGCTGTTGCGGCGCTTCTCGATCAGCCCGAAGCGCGAGAAGCGGATCAGGAATTCGCGCACGCTGGTGGTGCCGACGCCGATCTCACGCGCCAGTTCGAGCTCGTTGATCTGCATGCCGGCTTCGGCACCGCTGGCAAGCAGCCGCCGCATGAAGGAGCGCTCGATGATCTCGGCCAGCGTGTCGGTTTCTTCCTCGGGGAAGAAATCGTCCGGTCGCGGTTCGCGCAGGACCGTCTTGCTGCGCTTGTTCCAATCGATCAGCCCGGTTTCTTCCATGCGCGCAAGGATAGTGCGGACCGTCGTGCGGCTGACGCCGAGCAGCGTACCCAGCTCCGGCTCCGAAGGCAGGCTCCTGGTTTCGTCGAGCAGCCTCAGACCGCGATTATAGGCGTCCTTGTAAACGTTGTTGCTCTTCGACATCCCCTGCCCCGTGGCGCATCGGCGTTTGCGGCCAGTGTGAAGCGTTTCTCGCGCATGAAACCGGTACCTTTTCGGAAAACATCATGCGCAACGCTAGTTTTGGTTGTAGAGCCTACTTCTCGCATCCAAAAGACGCGTCGCGCTCTGGCGAAAAAACAATTGCGCAAAAATGTTTTTTCACGATAAAAGACATTATATGTTAAGAGCCGCGTGTCAATCCGTTCGCGCACCCAGGAACACACCCAGGAAGCTCCCGTGAACGCCGCAAACAGCATTCTTCTGTCTCCCGCCGACAATGTCGCGGTCGCCAATGGCCGCATCGAGATCGGCACCGTGCTGCCGGGCGGCGCCGTCGCCGCCGCAGTGATCGAGCCGGGCCACAAAGTGGCGATCAAGCGGATTGCGGCCGGCGAGGCCGTGGTCAAATACGCCCAGGCGATCGGCCGCGCCACGCAAAACATCGCGCCCGGCGAGCATGTCCATTCGCACAATCTGGTCTTCGAAAGCGGGCGTTTGCCGGTGGTGCCGCCGAGCGAGGCAGTGCATGCGACCGAGGCCGACCGCGCCCGCACCTTCATGGGCTACCGCCGCGCCGACGGCCGCGCCGGCACGCGCAACTTCGTCGGCATTCTCGCCAGCGTCAATTGCTCGGCCACCGTCTGCCATGCCATCGCCGACGCCGCGAACCGCACCCTTCTGCCGCAATATCCCGGCATTGACGGCTTCGTCCCGATCGTCCACGGCCAGGGCTGCGGCATGAGCGCCACCGGCGACGGCATGATGGTGCTACACCGCACGCTGGCCGGCTACGCCCGTCATCCGAATTTTGGTGGTGTGCTGATGGTCGGGCTCGGCTGCGAGGTCAACCAGCTCACCCTCTACGGCCAGAAGGGCGTTGCCGCGGGAAAACGTCATTTCAACATCCAGGAAGCCGGCGGCTCGCGCAAATCGGTCGAGAAGGCGCTGGTCGTGCTGGCCGAGATCGCCGAGGAGGTCGGCAAGCTTCAGCGTGAGCCGATCCCGGTCAGCGAGATCGTCGTCGGCCTGCAATGCGGCGGCTCCGACGGCATGTCCGGCATCACCGCCAATCCGGCGCTGGGTGCCGCGGTCGACATTTTGGCCGGCGTCGGCGGTGTCGGCATCCTCTCCGAGACGACGGAGATCTACGGCGCCGAGCACCTGCTCGCTTATCGCGCCGCAACCCCCGAGATCGCCGCCAAGCTCGACGGTTATGTGAAATGGTGGGAAGACCACGTCGCCAAGCATGGCGCATCGATCGACAACAATCCCTCACCGGGTAACAAGCGCGGCGGCCTGACCACCATCCTGGAAAAGTCGCTCGGCGCGGTCGCCAAGGGCGGCCAGACGCCGCTCAACGGCGTCTTCGGCTATGCCGAAAAGGTCACCGGGCACGGGCTGGTGTTCATGGACACGCCCGGCTACGACCCGGTCTCGGCCACCGGCCAGGTGGCGGGCGGCGCCAACGTCATCGTCTTCACCACAGGCCGCGGCTCCTGCTTCGGCTGCCGGCCGACGCCGTCGATCAAGGTCGCCAGCAACTCGACCATGTATCACACGATGGAGGAGGACATGGACGTGAATTGCGGCGTCATTGCCTCGGGCGAAAAGACCATCGCCGGCATGGGCCGCGAGATCTTCGAACTGATCGTCGAGACGGCTTCGGGCCGCAAGACCAAGAGCGAAGAGTTCGGCTACGGCGACAACGAGTTCGTGCCGTGGCACCTCGGAGCGACGCTCTAAGCCGGTCGCAAACACCTGACGTGATTGCCAGGTGTCACAGTTCGTACACCCCGAAAAAGAATGAACATTCCATATTGACTGTATGATGGAATTAATATTCCATGTGACATATTGGAGGAGATTGGCAGCGGAGTTCCGAGGGAGCAAGCTTTCCCGCCCAGCCATTCGAGCGGCCATCAAACATCGCTTGCGCCGACCGAGGTGATGCACTATCAAAATGCGGTAAATGTTTTTTATTGATAAAGTTCCGTTTGGGCCGCGCCATCCGAATGGAGCTTCCGTAACATTCACCGGGCGACTTAGGGAGGACTCCTAATGAAATTCGTGACCAGCATTCTCAATCGCCGCGCCTTCGTGGCACTCGCAGCCGCCTCGATGCTTGCCGGCGTGATGCACTCGGCCCCGGCATCCGCGGCCGACGCGACCATTCCGATCATCGTCAAGGACACCACGTCCTTCTACTGGCAGATCGTTCTGGCGGGAGCCCGCAAGGCCGGCAAGGACCTCGGCGTCAACGTGCCGGAGCTTGGCGCCCAGGCCGAGACCGACGTCAACGGCCAGATCTCGATCCTTGAAAATGCCGTCGCCGGCAACCCGGCGGCCGTCGTCATTGCGCCGACCGAAGCCAAGGCGCTCGGCAAGCCGATCGACGAGGCCGCCACCAAGGTCAAGATCATCGGTATCGACTCTGGCGCCGACTCCAAGGCCTTCACCTCGTTCCTGACCACCGACAACATCCAGGGCGGCCGCGTTGCCGCTGACGGCCTTGCCGCAGCCATCGGCGAAGCCAATGGCGGCAAGGTCGAGGGCGACGTCGCCCTGATCACCGCTCTTCCGGGCGCCGGCTCGCTCGAACAGCGCGCCCAGGGTTTTAAGGAACAGCTCGCTGCCAAATATCCGGGCCTCAAGCTGGTCGCCGACAAATACGCCGACGGCCAGGCCACCACCGGCCTCAACATCGCCACCGACCTGATCACCGCCAACCCCAACCTCAAGGGCATCTTCGCCTCCAACCTGATCATGGCGCAGGGCGTCGGCCAGGCGATCGCCGAGAACAGTCTTGCCGGCAAGGTCGGGCTGGTCGGTTTCGACAGCGACGAGAAGCTGATCAAGTTCCTCAACGACGGCGTCATTTCGGCTCTCGTCGTCCAGGATCCGTACCGGATGGGCTATGACGGCATCAAGACGGCGCTCGCCGCCTCGAAGGGCGAGAAGGTCGAGGCCAATGTCGACACGGGCGCCAATTTGGTCACCATGGCCAACATGAAGGATCCGAAGATCGACGCGCTGCTCAACCCGAAGCTCGACTGAGCATAGCCTCAAGTGAACTGTTTCCGGGGCCTTTTCGCCCCGGAAACATCCCACTCGTGCCAATCGCGAGGCCAATCTTTGGGGGCCAATCTGGGAGGACTGTCATGATGTCGACGGCGCAGGAACTCCATCCGGCCCCAACGCTGGAACCGGGCAGGACCATCCTCGAACTCCGCGGGCTGGAAAAGCGCTATCCCGGCACCCATGCGCTGAAGCCGGTCGATCTCGCCTTCAAGGCCGGCGAGATCCACGCCATCGTCGGCGAGAACGGCGCCGGCAAATCCACCCTGATCAAGCTTCTGACCGGCGTCATGCCGCGCACCTCCGGCGACGTCATCTGGGAGGGCAAGCCTGCCGCATTGGCAACGCCGCATGAGGCGATGGCGCTCGGCATCAATGCCGTGCATCAGGAAGTCGTCCTGTGCCGCCATCTCACCGTCGCCGCGAACATGTTCCTCGGCGAGGAGGATTCCCGCTTCGGCATCCTGCAGCAGCGGGCGATGGTCAGGCAGGCGCAGAAGATCATCGACGATCTCGGCTTCGACCTGCCGGCGCATGTCATGCTGGGTGACCTGACCATCGGCCAGCAGCAGTTGATCGCCGCCGCCCGCGCCACAGTGCGCGGCACTAAATTCCTGATCTTCGACGAGCCGACCGCCTATCTTACCCGCAAGGAGGCCGACCAGCTGTTCACGCTGATCCGCCGGCTGAAGGGCGAAGGCGTCACCATCATCTACATCAGCCATCGCATGGAAGAAGTGTTCGAGCTCGCCGACCGCGTCTCGGTGCTGCGCGACGGCACGCTGGTCGGCACCAGGAATATTGCCGAGACCAATGACGCCGAGCTGGTCAAGATGATGATCAACCGCTCGATCGAGCAGGTCTACCACAAGGAGCATTTCACCCCCGGCGCGACCATCGTCGAAACCAGGAACCTGTCCGGCAAGGGTTTCGAAAATGTCTCGATGTCCGTCCGCGCCGGCGAGATCGTCGGCCTTTACGGCCTGATCGGCGCCGGGCGCAGCGAGTTCGTCACCACGCTCTATGGCCGGCACCGCAAATCGGCCGGCCAGATCCTCTGGGAGGGCAAGGAGGTCAAGGTCAATTCCGAACATGACGCGATCAGGCTCGGCATGGCGCTGGCCCCGGAAAGCCGCCGCGACCAGGGCCTCTGCCTCAACCTGCCGGTCGGACTCAACCTCAATCTGCCGATCTACAAGCGCATCTCGAGCAATCTGCTGATCTCCCGCGCGCAGGAAAAGGCGCAAGCCGATCGCCAGATCGCCGACCTGCGCATCAAGACGCCGACGCGCGGCGCGCTGGCCTCCAGCCTGTCCGGCGGTAACCAGCAGAAGATCGTCATCGGCAAATGGCTCGCCCATGGCGCCAAGCTATTCATCTTCGACGAGCCGACTGTCGGCGTCGACGTCGGCACCAAGGCCGAGATCTACCGCCTGTTCGGCGCGCTGTTGTCCAAGGGAGCCGGCATCATCCTGATCTCGTCCTACCTGCCCGAGGTTTATGAACTGGCCGACACGCTGCACGTGTTCCGGCGCGGCAAGCTGGTGGCCACGCACGGCTTTCGTACCGCTGACCACGAGGAGATCCTCACCCAGGCGCTGGCCGAGAAACAAGAAAAACCGGGAGGACGGACATGAGCACCGAGGCGATCGCTGCCGAAAGGCCGAAACGCAACTACAACGCCCTGTTCGGGCTGACACTGCTGGCGCTGCTGGTTCTTTTATGGATCATCCTGTCGGTGGCGACGCCGAGCTTCGCCTCGGCCAACAACATCTCGAACCTGTTGCGGCAAGGGTCGATGATCGCCATCCTGGCGGTCGGCCAGACCTTCGTCATCATCACCGGCGGCATCGACCTTTCCGTCGGCGCCGTGGTCGGCTTCGCCACCGTCATCGTCGCGATGCTGATCAACGCCGGCATACCGGTTTTCCTCGCCATCCTGATCACCTTACTGGTCGGCGTCGCCATCGGCATGTTCCATGGGTTCGGCATCGTCAAGATGGGCCTGCCGCCCTTCATCATCACCCTGGCAACGCTGACCTCGCTGCGCGGCATCGGTCTGTTGATGACCAACGGCAACTCGATCTCGATCAACAACGACGCCTTCCAGACGTTCTCGCGCAGTTCCTTCGCCGGCGTCCCCAATCTGTTCTGGATGGTGATCCTGGTCGGCATCCCAGCCTACATCTTCCTGCACCACAGCCGCTGGGGCCGCTATCTGTTCTCGGTCGGCTCCAACGCCGAGGCGTCGCGCCTGTCAGGCGTCAACGTCCAGCGCACCATCTACATGGCCTACACGCTGTCGGGCCTGTGTGCGGCCTTCGTCGGCGTGCTGCTCGCCTCGCGCATCGGCATCGGCAATCCGACGCAGGCCGAGGGCTGGGAATTGCAGGCGATCGCCTCCTCGGTGATCGGCGGCACCTCGCTGTTCGGCGCTGTCGGCTCCGTGCACGGACCGCTGCTCGGCGCCTTCATCCTTGCCACCATCAACAACGGCGCCAATCTGCTCAACGTCAACGCCTTCTGGCAGCGCATCATCACCGGCGTGCTGATCATCGTCATCGTCTATTTCGACGGGCTGCGCCGCCGCGGCAAATAGACTGCCTCCCAACAACCGCCGGCCTCGCGACAGCAGGGCCGGCGGTGCCATGAACCGACTGGATTGAAGCATGAAAGCCGTCGTCTGCCGCTCGCCCGGCGAACTTGTCCTCGAAGATCGTCCGGAGCCTGGCGCGCCCCCCGCCGGCTGGGCGCAGGTCGCCGTCAGCCATGTCGGCATCTGCGGCACCGACTATCACATCTTCGAAGGCAAGCACCCGTTCCTCGCCTATCCCCGCATCATGGGCCACGAGGTTTCCGGCACCGTGATCGAGGTTGGCGAGGACGTCGATCTCGCCGTCGGCGAAGCGGTGATCGTCAATCCCTATCTCGCCTGCGGCAAATGCAACGCCTGCCGGCAAGGCAAGCCGAATTGCTGCGTCAGGATCGAGGTGCTCGGCGTCCACCGCGACGGCGCGATGTGCGAGCAGATCCTGGTGCCGGCGCAAAATCTTTATCCGGCAAACGGCCTGTCGCTGGCCGATGCCGCCGCCGTCGAATTCCTGGCGATCGGCGCCCATGCCGTGCGGCGCTCGCTGGCTGATCCAGGTGCGCGCACGCTGGTCATCGGCGCAGGCCCGATCGGGCTCGGCACGGCGCTGTTCGCCCGCATCGCCGGGCTCGATGTGACGCTGCTCGACATGAGCGCTGAACGGCTTGGCTTTGCCGAAAGCGAACTCGGCTTCGCGACGCTCGACGGCTCGCGAGGCACCGCTGCCGACCTGGTGCGGGAAGCAACCGGCGGCGACGGCTTCGACGTGGTTTTCGATGCCACCGGCAACACCCGGTCGGTGCAGTCGGCCTTCGCTCATGTCGCGCATGGCGGAGCGCTGGTCCTGGTCAGCGTCGTCAAGGACGACATCGCCTTTTCCGATCCCGAATTCCACAAGCGCGAGATGATGCTGATCGGCAGCCGCAACGCCCTGCGTGCCGATTTCGACCATGTCGCCGCCTCGATCCGCAACGGCGCGCTGCCGCTGGCAAAGCTGGTGACGCACCGCACCACGCTTGGCGAGACGCCGCACGACCTCGCCCGCTGGGCGCATGAGAAGTCCGGCCTGATCAAGGCTGTCATTCAGGTCGGATGATGCCAGGGCTGCCGTATCTCAGAGCGCCGACAATTTGAGCTCGATCCGCTCGGCCGGGAAGCGCGACTCCGAAAACTGTATCGGCTGACCGTCGGGCGTGACGTTGACGGCGACCGTCACCAGCACGATGGCGCCGGGCTGCAGCTCGAGGTCCGCAAGGTCGACGGCATCGGCATGGCGCGCCGACAGCACGGTCGATTGCCTGAGATAGTCGTCGATGCCGAAACGTGCCAGCGATGCGGTGATCGAACCGGTTTCCGCCATGGCGGCATCGATGCCGGCAAAGCGCCTGGCATCGAACCAGCCGGCAGCGCGGGACACCGGCATTCCATCGGCTTCGCCGCGCGTTTCCAGGCGTATCACATCGGCGCCCGTCGCAAGGCCTAAGCCCTCTGCGACACGACGGTTGGCCGGCTCGACCGATGACGCGAGCAAGGTGATATGCCGCTCGGACGCCTGTCCTTGCAATCCCTCGGAAAAGCGGGTGCGAGCGCCGATCGGATAAGACAGCCGCCTGCGCGACAGCACGAAGGTGCCGCGCCCCTGCTCCGCCCTGAGCACGCCCTCCTGCACCAGCGCTGCGATAGCGCTACGCACCGTATGGCGGTTGACGCCATAGCGTCCGGCCAACGCGATCTCCGGCGGCAGCGCGGCATTCTCGGGAAAATCGCCGACGGCGATCGAATGCAGTATCTGGTCGGCGATCTGCCGCCACAGCGCGACACCGCTGCGCCGCTCGATGCGGTTGGCTTGTCCGATCATCTCCCGCCCCAATTCTTTGCGCCGATCTTTTGGCCCGTGTCACGTGCCCGTCATGGACACGCGCTAAATAACAAGTATAATTTGTATAGTTGTCTATATCAATAGATAAATTCACGCAAACGAGGAGTACGGCCATGCGAGGACGGGAAGCGCGAGAGCAGGCCGAGCGCAAGGCCGTGATGGCGACGCTGGCGCAATCGGCCGGCGAAGACATCGTCCGCCTGTGGGACGAAACCGGCCTGCCTTGCGAAGCGGAACTTCTGCGTGGCCCCGAAACCGGCCTGGTTACGGTACGCGGCCGCATCGGCGGCGGTGGTGCCCCTTTCAATGTCGGCGAGGCGACGGTCACCCGTGCCACGGTGCGGCTTGCGTCCGGCCATGTCGGCCACTGCTACGCGCTCGGCCGCGACAAGCAGAAGGCAAGGCTGGCGGCAATCGCCGATGCGCTGTGGCAGGACCCGGCCCTCCGCAATGAGGTCGAGATCGGGATCGTTGCGCCCTTGCAGGCGGCACTGGCCAAGGCGCGTGAACAGCGCCGCGCCGAGACGGCGGCGACCAAGGTCGATTTCTTCACCATGGTACGCGGAGAAGACTGATGGACATCGTAACCCAAGCGATCGAAGGCGGCTTTGCCGATCCGGTATTCAACGCGCAGACCGTATTCCGTGCCGTGATGGACGCGATGGCGCGGCCGGGCAGCGTCCAGCCCTTGCCGGCCCTTGCCCACCCACCGGCGCCGCTGTCGGCCACCGCCGGCGCCGTTGCGCTGGCGCTGTGCGACAACGACACGCCGCTCTGGCTTGACCCGGCTTTGCAGGTGTCGGCGGTGAAATCCTGGCTTGGCTTCCATACCGGCGCGCCGCTGGCCAACACCCCGGCCGACGCGCATTTCGCGCTGATCGCCACGCCGGCCGAGATGATGGCGCTCGACGGGTTTTCGCAAGGCACCCAGGATTATCCCGATCGCTCCACGACGCTGATCCTCGAGGTCGGCGATCTTGTCTCCGGCGCTGCGCTGCTGCTCGAAGGCCCGGGCATCGAGACGACGGCGACGATCGCGCCGGCGCAAATGCCGCGCCATTTCGTCGAGCAATGGAAGCAGGACAACCAGCGCTTTCCCCGCGGTGTCGACATCGTCCTCGCCACCCCTGACAGCGTTGCCTGCCTGCCGCGTACGACGCGCATCAAGATGATGGAGGCGTAGCATGTATGTTGCGGTAAAGGGTGGCGAAGCGGCCATTCGCAACGCCCACAAACTGCTCGCCGACCGCCGGCGCGGCGATCGTTCGGTGCCCGCACTTCGCCTCGACCAGATCGTCGAGCAGCTGGCGCTCGGCGTCGACCGGGTGATGAGCGAAGGTTCGCTCTACGACAGGGAATTGGCGGCACTCGCCATCGTCCAGGCGCGCGGCGACATGATCGAGGCGATCTTCCTGGTTCGCGCCTATCGCACCACGCTGCCGCGTTTCGGCTACACCAGGGCGATCGACACCGGCACGATGCTGGTCGAGCGGCGGGTGTCGGCGACCTACAAGGACCTGCCCGGCGGCCAGCTGCTCGGCCCGACTTTCGACTACACCCACCGCCTGCTCGATCCCGAGCTTGCCGCCGGCGGCGAAGTCGCCGAGCCGGAACAGCGTGCCGGCGAGGCGGAAGCGATGCCGCGCGTCTCGGCCATCCTCGCCCGCGAAGGCCTGATCGAGCCCGACGGCGACATGCCCGGCGATCATGTCCCCGGCGACATCACCCGCGAGCCGCTCGAATTCCCGATGGCGCGTGACATCCGCCTGCAGGCGCTGTCGCGCGGCGACGAGGGGTTTCTGCTGGCGCTCGGCTATTCCACCCAGCGCGGCTACGCGCGCAACCATCCCTTCGTCGGCGAGGTTCGCATCGGCGAGGTCGAACTGGAACTGGACGTGCCGGAACTGCCCTTTGCGGTACCGCTCGGCAGCATCCGCGTCACCGAATGCCAGATGGTCAACCAGTTCAAGGGCTCGGCCAAGGCGCCGCCGCAATTCACCCGCGGCTACGGCCTCGTCTTCGGCCAGAGCGAGCGCAAGGCGATGGCCATGGCGCTATGCGACCGCGCGCTGCGCGCCTCGGAGTTGGGTGAGGATGTCATCGCCGCCGCGCAGGACGAGGAGTTCGTCATCTCGCATTCCGACAATGTCCAGGCGACCGGCTTCGTCGAGCATCTGAAGCTGCCGCATTATGTCGACTTCCAGGCCGAACTCGACCTCGTGCGCCGCATGCGCGCCGAGCATGATGCCCGCGAAAATGCCGGCAAGGCCGAAGAAAAGAGGCAGGCAGCGGAATGAGTGCACAACCAGCGGACATCGCCACCTACAACTTCGCCTATCTTGACGAACAGACCAAGCGGATGATCCGTCGGGCGATCCTCAAGGGCATCGCCATCCCCGGCTATCAGGTGCCGTTCGCCTCGCGCGAAATGCCGATGCCCTATGGCTGGGGCACCGGCGGCGTCCAGGTCACCGCTTCGATCATTGGCCCGGACGATGTGCTCAAGGTCATTGACCAGGGCGCCGACGACACCACCAATGCGGTTTCGATCCGCGCCTTCTTCAAGAAGGTCGCCAATGTCGCCGTCACCACCGAGACGGCCAAGGCGACCATCATCCAGACCCGCCACCGCATCCCTGAATATCCGCTGAGTGCCGGTCAGGTGCTGGTCTACCAGGTGCCGATCCCCGAGCCGCTGCGCTTCCTCGAGCCGCGGGAAACGGAGACGCGCAAAATGCATGCGCTGGAGGAATACGGCCTTATGCATGTGAAGCTCTACGAGGACATCGCCAGGCACGGCCGCATCGCCACCACCTACGCCTACCCGGTCAAGGTTGAGGGCCGCTATGTGATGGATCCCTCGCCGACGCCGAAATTCGACAATCCGAAGATGCACCGTTCGCCGGCTTTGCAATTGTTCGGCGCCGGCCGCGAAAAGCGCATCTACGCGCTGCCGCCCTTCACCGATGTGGTCAGCCTCGATTTCGAGGACCATCCGTTCGAGGTGCAGATCTTCGACCAGCCCTGCGCGCTGTGCGCGGCCGAGAACGTCTATCTCGACGAGGTCATCCTCGACGAC
Organism: Mesorhizobium sp. M1273; assembly: GCF_040318195.1. Lineage (NCBI taxonomy): Bacteria > Pseudomonadati > Pseudomonadota > Alphaproteobacteria > Hyphomicrobiales > Phyllobacteriaceae > Mesorhizobium > Mesorhizobium sp. M1273. Next base: position 269,898 of record NZ_JAMYLV010000004.1, read on the forward strand.
CATGGCGGCCACATGTTCGTCTGCTCCGATACCGATCATTGCGAGAAGCGGCGCGCGGAAGGCCACTGCGGCCATCTCGCGCCCGAGACCCATCTTGCCCCAGAAAAAACGGAGCCGGCGCAATGACAGACGAACCGCTGCTGCGCGTTTCGGCGCTGTCCAAATTCTACGGCTCGCGCGTCGGCTGCGAGAACGTCACTTTTGACCTCTGGCCGGGCGAAGTGCTGGCGGTGGTCGGCGAATCCGGTTCCGGCAAGACGACTTTGCTCAACTGCCTGTCAACTCGACTGCTGCCGAGCTCCGGCACCGCCAGCTACCGGATGCGCGACGGCCAGTTTCGCGAACTCTACCGCATGAGCGAGGCCGAGCGCCGCTTCCTGATGCGCACCGATTGGGGTTTTGTCCATCAGAACCCGGCCGACGGGCTGCGCATGACGGTGTCGGCCGGCGCCAATGTCGGCGAGCGGCTGATGGCGGTCGGCGACCGTCACTATGGCAGGATCCGCGAAACGGCGGTCGATTGGTTGTCTCGTGTCGAGATCGACGAAGACCGCATCGACGACGAGCCGCGCGCCTTTTCCGGAGGCATGCGCCAGCGCCTGCAGATCGCCCGCAACCTCGTCACCGGGCCGCGGCTGGTGTTCATGGACGAGCCAACCGGCGGCCTCGACGTCTCGGTGCAGGCGCGCCTGCTCGATCTGTTGCGCGGCCTGGTCACCGATCTGGGCCTGGCGGCCATCGTCGTCACCCACGACCTTGCAGTGGCACGTCTGCTGTCGCAGCGCATGATGGTGATGAAGGACGGCCGCGTCGTCGAAAGCGGCCTCACGGACCGCGTCCTCGACGATCCGCGCGCGCCCTATACCCAGTTGCTTGTCTCCTCGATCCTGCAGGTGTGACGATGGAACGCATTTGCCTGGCACCTACCCCCACCCCGCTGCTTCGCAGCGACCCTCCCCACAAGGGGGAGGGTAAAACGCCGGCGCCCTACCTCCCCCTTGTGGGGAGGTCGGACCGAAGGTCCGGGTGGGGGTACTCCGGCCCGCAGACGAATGACGATTGGAGAACCCTCTGATGGCAACCCCGCTCGTTGTCTCCGATGTCGCGAAGAGCTTCACCATGCATCTGCGCGACGGCATCAAACTGCCGGTGGTCGCTGGTGTCTCGTTCGCGATCAGGGCCGGCGAATGCGCCGTGCTCGGCGGCCCGTCCGGCGCCGGCAAGAGCTCGATCCTGAAGATGCTCTACGGCAATTATGCCGCCGACGAAGGCCAGATCATCGTCCAGCACGAGGGCGGGCTCATCGATCTCGCCTCGGCCAGCCCGCGCACCGTGCTTGCCGTGCGCCGGCTTACCATCGGCTATGTCAGCCAGTTCCTGCGCACCGTGCCGCGTGTCCCTGCGCTCGATGTCGTGGCCGAACCGCTGGTCGAGCGCGGCGAGGAGCGCGAGGTCGCGCACGGCAAGGCACGTGCCTTGCTGGCGCAGCTCAACCTGCCGGAAAAGCTCTGGGCGCTGCCGCCGGCGACGTTCTCCGGCGGTGAACAGCAGCGCGTCAACATCGCGCGCGGCTTCATCACCGAGCACCCGATCCTGCTGCTCGACGAGCCGACCGCTTCGCTCGACGCCAGGAACCGCGATTTGGTGATTTCCCTGATCGCCACCAAGAAGGCGGCGGGCGTCGCTTTGCTCGGCATCTTCCACGATCACGACGTGCGTGAGGCGGTGGCCGACCGTATCATCGACGTGACCGCCTTCGCCGCCGGAAAAATTGCCGCATGACCAGGAAACTGTCGGAGGCGCCGCTGATCCACGAGACGGCGGAAGTCGAGAACTCGACGCTTGGCCGCTGGACCGAGATCGCCGAGCGCTGCCGGGTTTCCGAAAGCACGCTCGGCGACTATTCCTACATGATGCAGGACTGCGGCGTCTGGTGCGCAACGATCGGCAAATTCGCCAACATCGCCGCAAGCGTGCGCATCAACGCTACCAACCATCCGACCTGGCGGCCGACGCTGCACCATTTCACCTATCGCGCCTCGGATTATTGGGACGACGCCGAGCACGAGAGCGAATTCTTCGCCAAGCGCCGCGCCAAACGCGTCACCATCGGCCACGACACCTGGCTCGGCCACGGCTCGACCATCCTGCCCGGCGTCACCGTCGGCGATGGCGCTGCGGTCGGTGCCGGCGCGGTGGTGTCGAAGGACGTCGCGCCCTACACCGTCGTCGCCGGCGTGCCGGCCAAGCCGATCCGCGAACGCTTCGACCGCCGCACCGCGGAGCGCTACCAGGCGCTCGCCTGGTGGGACTGGGACCATGCAAGGCTGCGCGCCGCGCTCGACGATTTTCGGGAATTGTCGGCGGAGGCGTTTCTGGAGAAATATGGCGGCTGAGGGTCGTGAATGGTGAATGGTGAATGTGAATGGGGGCAGCGGACAGGTTTCGAGGCTCAGGGAAGCCGTTCTTATCACCATTCACCATTCGAGCTTCTCGCGCCGAGTTGATCCCGCCCCGCTCCAGGCTGTGGGCAGTAACAAAACTGACATCGTTCCGACACCGCAGGTTCATGCGGCTGCGCTAGCCAGGGTAAACAGACCTTCAATTGCGATTGGACTGGAGCCTGCACCATGTCAGCTACGCTCGAAATCCGCGGCGTCACCCGCCGGTTCGGCAAGAACACCGCCGTCAGCAATGTTCACATCGCGATTCCGCAAGGCCAGATGGTCGGCATCATTGGCCGCTCCGGCGCCGGCAAATCGACGCTGCTGCGCATGATTAACCGCCTCATCGATCCCAGCCAGGGCTCCATCCTGTTCAACGGCGTCGAGGTCTCCGGGTTGCGCGGCTCACCGCTCCGGCGATGGCAGCGCGACTGCGCCATGATCTTCCAGCAGTTCAACCTGGTGCCGCGCCTCGATGTGCTGACCAATGTGCTGCTCGGCCGGCTCAATCACCGTTCGACCGTGTCCAACCTATTTGGCATGTTCTCCCGCGGTGAATGCGCCGAGGCGGTTGCAGCCCTCGAGCGCCTCGACATCGCCCGCACCGCCCTGCAGCCGGCCGGCACGCTTTCCGGCGGCCAGCAGCAGCGCGTTGCGATTGCGCGCGCCATGATGCAGCAGCCGAAGGTGTTGCTGGCGGATGAGCCGATTGCCTCGCTCGATCCGCTCAACGCCAAGGTGGTGATGGATTCGCTGCAGGATATCAATTTGCGCGAGGGCATCACCGTCATCACAAATCTGCATACGCTGGATACGGCCCGCACCTACTGCAACCGCATCATCGGCATGGCCGCCGGCAAGGTCGTCTTCGACGGCCCGCCTGAAGCCCTCAACCGCGAGGCCGTGCGCATGGTCTACGGCGCCGACAGCAATGGCGGCGAAATCTCCGAGGCCATCACCTCCACCAGTGTCGCCATCAAACAGAAAATCGCTGCATCCGCCGGACCGCTCGAGCCCGCATTCCCGGGATATTGAGAACGGCCTGATCGCCCGCCCGCGTCAAAGGCACCTGTCAAAAAATTCGAACGCTACCGGCGCGAGGCCGGGACCAACAGGAGAGAGATAATGTTCAGGAAGATGGTTTTTGGCGCCGTTTCATTGCTCGCCATCGCGGCAAGCGCCGCTCACGCCCAGGATATCAAGGAATTCCGCATCGGCATCCTTGGCGGTGAAAACGAAGCGGACCGGCTGCGCAACTTTCAGTGCCTCGCCGATCACCTGAAGTCCGAATTCGGCTTCGAGAAGGTCTCGCTGTTCCCGGCCGCCGACTATGACGGCGTTATCCAGGGCCTGCTCGGCGGCACGCTCGATTTCGCAGAGCTTGGCGCGTCGGGCTATGCCAGCGTCTACCTCAAGGATCCGAACGCCGTGACCCCGATCCTCACCACCCAGCAGACCGACGGCGCGACCGGCTATTATTCGATCGGCCTTGCGCTGAAGTCGTCCGGCATCACCGACATCAAGTCGGCCAAGGGCAAGAAGCTCGGCTATGCCGACCCGGATTCGACCTCCGGCTACCTGATCCCGCTGACCCAGATCCCGAAGGACACCGGCGCTTCGAACGAAACCTTCTTCGCCTCGACCCAGTTCAATGGCGGCCACGAGAACAACCTTCTCGCGGTTCGCGACGGCAAGGTCGATGTTGCGGTTGACGACTCCTCGGGCATCGGCGACTTCAAGAACGGCTACACCTCCGGCACCTTCCACAAGGAAGTCGCCAAGGGCGCCGTGGACCCCAACGATTTCGTTGAAGTCTGGCGCTCCGGCTTGATCCCGAACGGCCCGCTGGTCGTGCGCACCGCACTCGGCGGCGACATGAGCGCCAAGCTCGCCAACTTCTTCACCGGCCTGCCGGCCAAGGACAAGCCTTGCTTCGAGGCCATCGAAGGCGGCGATTTCACCGGCTATGTTCCGGTGAAGCCGGACTTCTACAGCGTCATCGTCGAAGCCCGCAAAGCCGCGATCGGCGGCTGACGACAATTGCGAAAAGGACGGCGTCCATTAGAGCGACGTGCGTCCACTTGGACGCACAAAGTACGCTCTAACACTTAGATGCCGCATCGTGCTTTCCGAAAGTCGACTTTCGGGCCGATGCGGTCGCCGCCCTTTTTGTGTGTCCGCTCGTGACCCCGTATGACCTTCGCCGCTACAATTCGTTCAGACGCGGTCCGGCAGGCAGCAGACGCCTGGCGACGCCAGACGTCCTTGCGCCGGTTCTACACGGCGCTCGGCATCGGCTCACTGCTTGTCGCCATGTGCACAGCCATGTGGTTCGCCGACGAGGCCAATGCCGGACATTTCTTCGACCGGCTGCCGCACATACTGGATTTCCTTAGTTGGCTTGTTCCCAAGGATTGGAACGACGTCTGGCGGGCGCTGTTCGACATCGCATCGCCGCATGACAAGGGCAGCCAAGAGTTCAACTTCCCGCTTGGCCGCGTCTATCTCTGGGGCGGCTTTTATCTACCCGAATATTTCGAGCTGATGCTCACCACGCTTAACGTGGCGCTGGTTTCCACTTTCATCGGCTTTGTCTTTGCGGTGCCCTTTTCCTTCATCGCCGCGCGCAACTTGACGCCCAGTCCGATGCTCAGGCTCGTTGTCAAGCGCTTCATGGAACTGCTTCGCGCCTTCCCCGAGATCGTCATTGCCGGCCTGTTCGCAGCCATCCTCTCGACCGGCCCGGTCGCAGCCATCATCGCCATCGGCCTGCATTCCATCGGCGCCCTCGGCAAGCTCTTCTACGAGATCAACGAAAACATCGACATGCGCGCCGAAGAAGGCCTGCGCGCGGTCGGCGCCAACTGGTTCGAGCGCGTGCGCTTTGCCGGCCTGCCGCAAGTGCTGCCCAATTTCATGTCCTACACGCTGCTCAGGATCGAGATCAATGTGCGTATCTCGACCATTATCGGCGCGGTCGGCGGTGGCGGCATCGGCGAGGAACTGAAGCTCTCCATCTCGCGCGGCTTCGGCGCCAAGACGCTGGCATTGGTGCTGCTGCTGTTCACGACGATCTTCCTCGTCGACCAGTTTTCCGCCTGGCTACGCCGCAAGCTCGTCGGCGAGCAGGCATTCATGATGGGTGCCTGACCATGATCCCAAAAAGTGGATTCCCGTTTTTGGAAAAGATCATGGCAAATCAACAAGAAGACTGCCCATGGCCGCAATGACCGCCGATGAAATGCGGTCGATCGAGGAGCGCTTCCCCCAAGTGTTCCGGCGGCCCTTGTACAAACGCTTCGGCCCGCTGGTCCTGTTCACCGGCATCCTGCTCTATCTCCTCTACGCCTTGTGGTTCTTCAGCCTGCCGCAAGTGCTGAGGGAATCGCACTGGGAGCGCCTGCCGCTCTTCCTGACGCAATGGATCAGCTACGATCTGCAGCCGGAATTCCGTCTCGACCAGCCTCAGATCACACCCAGATATCCGCGTTTTTCGGCGCTCGGCGAAGACCCGCATCCCGATTGGGTCATCACCAACGCCAACGGCTCCTACACCGTCCTGATCGACGGCCGGGCCAAATCGGTCACCTTCGACAAGGCCGAAGCGACGCTTGTCGCCAATGGCCAGGCGGTGCCGATGTCGTTGGCCAGCGGCAAACCGGTAATATCCGGCCCGGTGCCGGAGTGGATCACCGCGCATGACGATGAGATCGTCGCCAGGATGGGCTTTGCCGGCGAGGTCCGCATAACCGTCGATCGCGTCAAGGTCCGCAAACGCTTCCTCGGCTGGGCGAATTTCGTCTTCGACACACGCTCGCCCTTCTTCGGCAAGTCGCCCGGCGAGGTGGTCTCGTTGCTGATGTCCGGACCCCAGCTCAAGCCGGGCACATCAAACATTGCGCTGGCCGCCGACAATATCTGGAACAACGCCCAATGGCAGCATGGCGACGTCTGGACGAAGCTGTTCCAGACCATCGTCATGGCGTTTCTCGGCACCTTGCTCGGCGGCATCGTTGCCTTCCCGCTCGCCTTCTTCGCCGCCCGCAACATCACCCCGAGCGGCCTGCTTAGCCGGGTGCTAAAGCGGTTCTTCGATTTCATGCGTTCGGTCGACATGCTGATCTGGGCGCTGTTCTTCACCCGCGCCTTCGGTCCGGGCCCGCTGGCCGGCAGCGCCGCGATTTTCTTCACCGAGATCGGCACGCTCGGCAAAGTCTATTCGGAGGGCCTCGAGAACATCGACGACAAGCCACGCGAGGGCATCCAGTCGACCGGCGCCAACGGCTTGCTGGTGCAGCGCTATGGCGTGCTGCCGGAAGTGATCCCGGTCTTCATCAGCCAGACACTCTATCAGTGGGAATCCAACACCAGGGGCGCGACGATCATCGGCGCCGTCGGTGCCGGTGGCATCGGCCTGAAGCTCTGGGAGGCGATGCGCACCAATTCCAACTGGGCCAATGTCTTCTACATGGTGCTCTTGGTCCTGCTCGTCGTTTTCATCTTCGACAACATTTCCAATTTCCTGCGCCGCCGTTTGAGCAGGACGATCCACGACTACAACCGGATCCAGGCCGGCCAGGGCTGACAGAGGCGTTGCGCAGGCGTGCGGTTAGGGCGCCTTCCTCCATCCATTCCTGATATGCCTGTAGCCGTCGCGGTAGACGGCTTCCGGGCCTTCGGAAAAGTCGCGCCACACCTTGGTGGCCGCGGCCAGATCCTTCAGCGAGCGGCCGAACGCCTCGATCGTCAGCCAATCGTCATAACCGCTCTTGCGGATGGCAGAGAACGTCTCTTTCCAAGGGACGTGCCCGCGGCCCGGCACGCCGCGATCGTTCTCCGAAATGTGGATATGGACGATGTTCTTGCGGTTGCGCGTATAGGCCCCGATCGGGTCAGCCTCTTCGATGTTGGCATGGAACGTGTCGTACATCGCCTTGATGTGCGGCCGGTCGATCGTGTCGATATGCGCCGACAAATCGTCCATCGTGTTGAGCAGATAGCATTCGAAGCGGTTGAGCGCCTCCAGTCCGATGGTGACACCCTTGTTGCCGGCATGGTCACCGATGACGCGCTGCGAAGCGACCGAACGTTTTTTCTCGGCCGCCGTCGGCCCGCTGCCGGAGAAGACCCCGAGTGTCGAATGGAGCGGGCCGCTCAACGTGTTCGCGCCAAGCGCCTGAGCGCAGTCGATCGCCGATTTCATGTAGTCGATACCGGCCTTGCGCGTCGAGGCATCCGGCGAGATCAAATTCATCGCCGGATCGCCCATCGCCGAGACGGCGGTGCGTTGCAGCCCGATACGGTCGAGCAGCTCGCCGAGTTTCCTGTAGTTGTCCGGCGTGCCGGAGAAGACCGGTATCTCGACGCCGTCGAAGCCGGTCGCCTTGATGTCCCTCAACAACGGCTCGTGTTTTTTCGAGACACTGGTCGTCCACAACAACATGCACATGCCGATTTTCATCGACGCCCCTCCCCTTTTTACGGCCGGGCTTGCTCCTCCGGCGACTTCGCCACAAGCCCCCTCATCCGGCCGCTTCGTGGCCACCTTCTCCCCGCCGGGGAAAAGAGGTGAACGCCAGCGCCAACGATCTCCTCTCCCCACGAGGAAAGGTCGGATTGCCCCGAATTGCCTTGCAATTCGGCTGGCAATCCGGGTGACGGGGACTTCCCATTAACCGGGCGCAGCGATTAAAGCTTCGTCCACGCTCCGTTCTTCTTCGACGACTTCACGCAGGCCTCGATGAAGGCCATGCCCTCGACGCCGTCCTGCACGGTCGGGAAGACGACATCCTTGGCCGGCTTCCCGCCCTTCCGGCGCGCTGCACGAATAGCCCGCGCGGCTTCCTGATAGATGTTGGCGAAACCTTCGAGATAGCCTTCCGGATGCCCTGGCGGAACGCGGCTGACGCGCCCGGCGACGGGGAGCGCGCCGGCGCCATTACGGGTAATCAACTGCTTCGGCTGGCCGAACGGCGTGTACCAGAGATAGTTCGGGTCGGCCTGCATCCATTCGAGGCCGCCCTTCGAGCCGTAGATGCGCAATTTCAACCCGTTCTCGTGGCCGGGCGCCACCTGGCTTGCCCAGATCATTCCCTTGGCCGGGTGCGACCCGCCGACCGGCTTGAAGCGCAGCAGCACATTGATGTTGTCGTCGAGCAGCCTCCCCGGCACGAAGGCATCGAGATCGGCCGACAACGAATCGAGCTCCAGCCCGGAGACGAAACGGGCAAGGTTGTAGGCATGCGTGCCGATATCGCCCAGCGCACCGCCGGCACCCGCCTGCTTCGGGTCAGAGCGCCACGCTGCCTGCTTCTGGCCGGTGGCGGCCAGGTCTTCGGTCAGCCAGTCCTGCGGATATTCCGACTGCACGATGCGGATATCGCCGAGCAGTCCCTTGGCCACCATCTCGCGTGCCTGCCGCACCATCGGATAGGCGGTGTAGTTATGCGTCAGCACGAACACCTTGCCGGTCTTCTCGACCAGCGCGGCCAACCTCTTCGCCTCGGCCAGCGACGTCGCCAGCGGCTTGTCGCAGATGACATGGATGCCGGCCTCGAGAAAAGCCTTGGCTGCCGGCACGTGCACGTTGTTCGGCGTGACGATGGCCACCGCCTCGATGCCATCCGGCCGCTTGGCCTCCGCCTTGGCCATCTCGGCATAGGAGCCGTAGCTGCGTGCCGGATCGAGCCCAAGCTCGGCCGCCGAGGCCTTGGCGCGCTCCGGATTCGACGAGAGGGCCCCGGCAACCAGCACGAACTCGTTATCAATGCGCGCCGCGATGCGGTGCACCGCGCCGATAAAGGCGCCTTGTCCGCCGCCAACCATGCCGTAGCGGATCGGACCGCCTCCCGTTTCCGTCTTCGATGCGCCAACCATGATTTTCTCCCTCGTCACTGAAATACCCCTCCGCTTGAGGGGAAGGTGGCCCGCACGGCCGGGTGGGGTTGGTTCATGCCGAGCTCTACGCCCGGCGACCCCACCCCGATCCGCTGCGAGGATCGACCCTCCCCTCGAGGGGGAGGGATATCTGTGCTAGATCCCCATCATGCCGCGCAGCACCTTTTTATCGGTCGTGCCGCCGGCGAAGTCGTCGAATGCTTTTTCCGTCACCCTGATGATGTGGTGCTGGATGAAGGGAGCGCCTTCGGCCGCACCATCCTCCGGGTGCTTGAGGCAGCATTCCCATTCCAGCACCGCCCATGAATCGTAATTGTATTGGGTGAGCTTGGAGAAGATGCCGCTGAAATCCACCTGCCCGTCACCGAGCGAGCGGAAACGCCCGGCACGGTTGGTCCAGCTCTGGTAACCGGAATAGACACCTTGCCGCCCGGTCGGATTGAACTCGGCATCCTTGACGTGGAACGCCTTGATCCGCTCGTGGTAGATGTCGATGAATTCGAGATAGTCGAGCTGCTGCAGCAGGAAGTGCGACGGGTCGTAGTTGATGTTGCAGCGCTTATGGCCGCCGACCGCATCGAGGAACATCTCGAATGTCGCGCCGTCGAACACGTCCTCGCCTGGATGGATTTCGTAGCCGACATCGACGCCGTTCTCGTCATAAACGTCGAGGATCGGCTTCCAGCGCTTGCCGAGTTCGGCAAACGCTTCCTCGATCAATCCCGCCGGCCGCTGCGGCCAGGGGTAGAGGTATGGGAAGGCCAACGCGCCGCAAAACGACACCGACGCCTTGAGCCCGAGATTCTTCGACGCCTTGGCGGCGAACTTCATCTGTTCGACCGCCCATTGCTGCCTGGCTTTTGGATTGTTGTGCACCGCAGCCGGCGCGAAGCCGTCGAACTGCGCGTCATAGGCGGGATGCACCGCCACCAGTTGCCCCTGCAGATGCGTCGACAGTTCGGTGATCTCGACGCCGGCATCGGCGCAGATGCCCTTCACCTTGTCGCAATAGGCCTTGGAGGAGGCTGCCTTCTCGAGATCGAACAATCGGGCGTCCCATGTCGGGATCTGCACGCCCTTGTAGCCCAGACCAGCCGCCCATTTGGTGATCGAGGCCAGCGAATTGAACGGCGCGGCGTCGCCCGCAAACTGCGCCAGGAACAGACCAGGCCCCTTCATCGTCGTCGGCATCGGCATCTCCCTACGTTTCACGACCAAGCATAGCGCCGATTGAAAACAGGGCCAGCGTCTTTGGTCTCTTTGCACAGCGCGCTCAGCGCCGCTATTCTGGTATTACCAAATGCCGAAATCTGGTCAAGCCATTTGACGCGCTGCCGCGGTCCTGCAACCATGCCGAGTTAGGCCACATGTTTAAGTATAATCAATAGCATAGACAGGAGCCAACGCTTGATGGCAGCACTTCTTGCCGTCCAGATGAAATTACTGTAGACCTCCCATCAGGCCCAATTGGTCGAACCAGTTTGCAAAAAATGCTGGGACGCCTTGGGGAAGAATCATGCGGCACGCTTCGGCAGAGTGCGCCGCAGGCGAACTGGTACAGGCGATTCTGGGAAGGATAGACCATGCATCTTTCGACGCACAATTGGATGCGGGCGGAGCCGCTGGAAACGACGCTCAAGCGCATCAAGAAATTCGGCTACGAGTCGATCGAGATCTCCGGCGAACCCGATCAGTACAAGCCCAAGGAGACGCGCGCACTGTTGAACGAGTACGGCATTCGCTGCTGGGGAGCGGTGACGCTGATGCTGGGCGAGCGAAATCTCGCCGCCAAGGACCAGGGCCAACGCGAGCGCTCGGTGCAGTATGTCAAGGACGTGCTGACCATGGTCAGCGAACTTGATGGCGAGATCATCACGCTGGTTCCGGCCACCGTCGGCAAGGTGGTGCCGGACGGCACCGAGGAAGAGGAGTGGAAATGGGTGGTCGACGCCACCCGGGAATGCTTCACCCACGCCAAGAAGGTCGGCGTCAAGATCGCGGTCGAGCCACTCAACCGCTTCGAGACCTATCTGTTCAACCGCGGCGCCCAGGCACTGGCGCTGGCCGATGCGGTCAGCCCCGAATGCGGCGTCTGCCTCGACGCCTACCACATCCACATGGAAGAATTTAACGTCTACGACGCCATCCGGCAGGTCGGCAAGCGCCTGTACGACTTCCATGTCGCCGACAACAACCGCTTCGCCGCCGGCCTCGGGCAGATCGACTGGCCGAAGATCGTCGGCACGCTGAAGGAGATCGGCTATGACGGCGCGCTGACCAATGAATTCGTCGCCCCCGTCGACCGCACGCCGGCTGCCCCCTATCCCGACATGGTCGAACGCAACCCCGTCGACATCTCGCCGGAGCAGCTGAAATTCATTCAGGACCACGGCTCCAGCGTGCTCACGGAGAAATTCTACACCGACCAGATGCGCATCAACGCGGAAACGCTGCTGCCGCTGATCAAGTAGCCGAGCCGTTTGGAAAGAGCCCTTCCGCCTCACCGCGGCCGGGCCGAGGATGAACATGCGCATCAAGACGGTCCAAGCCTGGTGGGTCCGCATACCGATCGAAGCCGCGAAGCAGCACCGCAGCGACTTCGGTCAGGTGGCGACGTTCGACGCCGCCATCCTGCGCATCGAGACCGACGACGGGCTGGTCGGCTGGGGCGAGGGCAAGAATGCCGCCGGCAGCGCCGGCAGCTACGGCGCCCTTGTCCATTTGCTGAACTACGAGGTCGGCCCGCAGCTGGTCGGCCGCGACCCGGCTGACATCGGCGTCATCTGGGAGATGCTCTATAATGGCACGCGCCACGACAGCGCCGCTCGCGCCGGCCACGCCATGCCGCAATTGGCGCGACGCGGCATGAGCATCGCGGCTATCAGCGCCGTCGACATCGCATTGTGGGACATTCTTGGCAAATCGCTCGGCGTTCCGGTCTGGCGGCTGCTCGGCGGCCGCAAGCTGGACCGCATGCCGGCCTATGCTTCCGGCGGCTGGGCCACTGCGGAAGCCATCGGCGACCAGCTGCAGTCCTACATCGCCAAGGGCGGTTTCAAGGCGCTGAAGATGCGCGTCGGCGCCATGGACGGCGCCCCACATATCTCGGCCGCTCGCGTCCGTGCCGCCAGACGGGCGCTCGGTCCCGATATCGACCTGATGGTCGACGCGCACGGCACCTACACGGTGGCCGAAGCCAAGCGCTTTATCCATCTCGCCGGCGACCTCGATCTCGCCTGGTTCGAGGAGCCGGTGATCGCCGACGACAAGCCCGGCATGGCCGAGGTGCGCGCCTGCGGTTCGATCCCGATCGCCACCGGCGAAAGCGAGGCGACGCGCTATGCCTTCCGCGACCTCGCCGTGCTCAAATCCGCCGATATCTTCCAGCCGGATCCGGCCTTTTGCGGTGGCATCAGCGAGGCGATGAAGATCGGCACCATCGCCAGCGCCTTCAATCTGCGCTTTGCGCCGCATCTTTGGGCCGGCGCGCCCTGCTTCTTTGCCGGGCTGCATGTCTGCGCTGCTTCACCGGCGAGCTTCACCGTCGAATATTCGCTCGGCGCCAACCCGATGATCCACGATCTGATCGAAGAGACTGTCGAAGCAAAGGACGGTATGGTAGCGATCCCTGATAGACCCGGGCTGGGATTCACCATTTCGGAGCGGTTCCTGGAGGCGCACGCGCAACACGGCTGACATGAAAGAAAAGAACCTTCTCGCGGAACTCGCCGCCTATCTGTTCTCCCATTCGGACAAGGAGACGGGCCGCACGCCGTCGGAGCGCGAACTGGCAGAGCATTTCAGCGTCAGCCGCGGCCAGATCCGCGAGGCGCTGGCCATTCTCGAGGCCATGCGCATCGTCGAGCGACGGGCGAAATCCGGGATCTACATCGATACGAAGCAGGCGAGCGTCGAGGCGATGGCGCTGTTCGCCCGCGCCGGCCTGCCGCTCGATCCCGTCCAGATCTACGAGACGGTCGAGTTGCGCAAGATCCACGAGATCAAGGCCGCCGAACTTGCCTGTTCACGCGCCACCGAGGAGAATTTCGAGCGGCTGCGCGAGATCCTGAAGGCCTCCGAGGATCGCATCGCCGCCGGTGAAGGGCTTGCCCGGGAAGACCGCGAGTTCCACCTCGAGATCGTGCGGGCGACCAAGAACAGCGTCTTCCACAATATCTGCAGCGTCTACTACATGATGGGTGAACTGCGCCTGCCGATCTATTTCAACGATCCCGAACGCAGCGTGCGCTCCCATGCCGAGCATATCCAGATCTACGAGGCGCTGCTGCGCCGCGACGGCAATCTCGCCCAGGCGCTGATGAGCGCCCACCTGCAAGGCGCGGAAAGCTACTGGAAGGGGCTGATCGAGGGGCGGGGGGCGGAACCGGAAAGCCCTGCGCTCGAAAAGGCCTGAAATGCCCAAGATCCTGTCAACACACAGACTGCACCCTCGTGCCGCTTCCATGCTGACCGGGGCCGGCGAACTCGTCGTTGCTTCCGCCCTCGATGCGGCCACGCTGGCCGCCGAGGCAAGGAACGCCGATGTCATCATCGTTCGCGCTCCCTTGCCTGCGGCGCTTTTCGAAGGCGCGAAGAAGCTCAGGGCCGCGATCCGCCACGGCGCCGGGCTGGACATGGTACCGATGGAAGCGGCCAATGCGGCCGGCGTGCTGGTGGCGAATGTGCCGGGGGTGAACGCGCGATCTGTCGCCGAATATGTGATGTTCGCGGCGCTGGCGCTGCTTAGGCGCTTCCGTGTGTTGGACCGCGACTTGCGTGCGAAGGGCTGGCTGGCGGGCCGCGAACACACGGTGGTAGCCAGCGAGCTAGCGGGCAAGACGATCGGCATTGTCGGCCTCGGCGCGATCGGTCAGGCGGTTGGCCACATCGCCGCCCATGGGTTCGATCTGAATGTGGTGGCGACGACGCGCAGCATGCGGCCGGCGCCGGACAGGGTCGGCTTCCTGTCGATCGATGCACTCATCGAGCAGAGCGACATCATCATTCTGTGCTGCCCGCTGACGCCCGAAACACGGGGGCTGATCAGCCGCGAGCGCATTGCGCGGATGAAGCCGGATGCGCTGCTGATCAATGTTTCGCGCGGGCCGGTGATCGATGACGACGCGCTGATCGAGGCCTTGCAGAAGGGGCGCATCGGCGGCGCTGCGCTCGATGTTTTTGCTACACAACCGCTACCGCCCAACCATCCTTATTTTGGCTTCGACAACGTCATCGTCACCCCGCACATGGCTGGGATTACCGAGCAGTCGATGATGCGCATGGGCGTCGGCGCGGCTGGCGAAGCCTTGCTGGTGCTGGCCAACAGATTGCCGGTCAATCTGCGCAACCCCGAAGTGGTCGAGCACTACCGGCGGCGGTTCCCTGCCGATTTCTGAAAGCGCCCCAATTTTCCCGAATTCGCCGGCGATGGTGCCGGCATGGCAAGCGTCACAAAATTTCTGCTGACCGCCGGCTTCTGCGTGGCGACGGCGCAAGCCTTCGCCAACGAACAGGGCAGCTACGTGTTCTGCGACAACGGCATACGCTGCCTGGCGGCGCCCTGTCCATCGAACAGCGCACTCGACCTTGCTGCTGGGAAGCTCATCAAAGGCGTTTCAATCGACATCGATCGCCTGCCGCAACAAGACAAGGCGCTCGATCTTTCAGACAAGCTCTATGCCGGCAAGGTCGTTGTTGTCGGCTCGATCGAGAACCGTACCCGGACCTTCAACGGCAAGCGGTACACCCTGCCTTGGCTGGTCGCCACCAGCATCGAACGCGCCGCCAAGGACAGCGAACGCGGCCACTGCTCGTCGCGCTGACACGCGCTATCCGATCAATTTGCAAGCAGCTCCTCCACGCCGGCTGCGATGCGCAGCAGGTGGTGGTCATGGCCATTGCGCGCCACCAGCATCAGCCCGGCCGGACGCGTCATTCCGGGCATCGGCAGCGAGATGGCTGATAGATCGAACTGGTTGGCGACCTGCGTGTTGCGCAGCAGAAGGCCTTCCATCCTGTTGCACAGCGCCTCGTCGCTGGTCATCGACACGATCGTCGGCGCCGTCACCGGTGTGGTCGGCAGGGCCAGCACGTCGACCGACGCCAGCCGGTCATCCATCGCGGCGGCCAGCGCCGTGCGGCGGCGCATTGCCCTGATATAAACCGTGGCCGGAATGGCGGCGGCGCGCGACAATGGCCCGCTTACCCGCGGGTCGACCGGCCTCGTCGCTCCCGCCGCCAGCCAGTCGGCATGGATCTCCGCCCCTTCCATCGCCGCGATCGACGCGCGTTGGGTTGCCACGCGCAGATCGGCAAGCAGGTCGTCGATCGACAGCTCCACAAGCCGTGAGCCGCTAAGCTCTATCTTGCGCAGACACCGGTCGAACGTCGTCGCGACCTCTTCCTGCGTATCATCGAACAGCACGCCGCGCGCAATACCGATGCGCAGGCCGTCCAGCGGCAGCGGCAACAGTGCCGCCAGGTTTTCGCCCGACATCACTGCATCGGCCGCCGCACATTCGGCGACGGTGCGGGCCAGCGGACCGATCGAGTCCAGCGTGGCTGACAGCGGAAACGCACCCGCAAGCGGCACGCGCCGCGCAGTCGGCTTGAAACCGACGACGCCATTCAGCGATGCCGGAATGCGCACCGAACCACCGGTATCGGAACCGATGGAGATTTCGCTGGTGCCTTCGCCCACCGAAACGCCGGCGCCTGAGGAGGAGCCGCCCGGAATACGGCTGGCATCGCTAGCATTGCCGGGCGTGCCATAATGTGGATTGACGCCGATTGCAGTAAAGGCGAACTCGGTCATGTTGGTCTTGCCGAGGATGATTGCACCGGCCTGGCGCAACTGTTGCACGACAATGGCATCCCGCAGCGCCGGCGCTGCGTTGGCGAGCAGCAGAGAGCCGGCCGTGGTCGGCTCGCCGGCGACATCGAACAGATCCTTGATCGAGACGATCGCCCCATCGAGCGGCCCGAGCGTGACGCCGGCTTTTCGCCGCGCATCGGTGGCGTCCGCCGCCGCCCGTGCGACTTCCGGGTAGAGCTTTACGAAAACCCTCTCATCGTCGACGCGAGCGGCAAGAGGCGAAAGAATTGCTTCGAGGTGATCGCGGGCTGATTGCATTTTTCGGTGTCGGACTCCGCGCGCTTGCAACGTCTTAAGGTAGCAGCCAGAAACTGGCCGCAGGAGACATAGCCCGGCGCGGTCGGATTTGCACCTGTCGAACCGAAGGAGGAAGGCCCGATGCTCTACCAAGGCAGCTGCCACTGCGGCAAGGTCGCGTTCGAGGTCGAAGGCGAGCTGACCGGAGCCGTTCGGTGCAATTGCTCGATCTGCTCGCGCAAGGGTGCACTGTTATGGGCAGTTCCGCATGAGAGCATGCGGGTGCTTGCCTGGGGCGATGATCTCGGCCGCTACAGCTTCGGCAACCATGTCATCGCCCACCGCTTCTGCCGCAGCTGCGGCATTCACCCCTTCGCCGAGGATGTCGGCGAAGGGAGCGGGCGAAGTGCCTATATCAATATCAATTGCATCGAGGCGTTGGACGTCGCCGCCGTGCCGGTCTTCGACTTCGACGGCCGTTCCGTTTAGGCCTTGGGGTCGTCGATCGGTTTGGGGCCAAGGAAGAACGCCGCCAGTGCCGCAAGCAACGTCGCCGCCGCGCAATAGGCGAAGGCGGTGGCAACGCCGGTATTGTCGACCAGCAGGCCGCCGAAGACGGCGCCCAACGCGATGGCGACCTGGAACGTCATAACCATGAGCCCACCGGCGCTTTCCGCCTGATCGGGGGCGGCCCGCACCAGCCAGGTCTGCAGCCCGACTGGGACGGCGCCGAAGGCAAAGCCCCAGCTGGCCACTGCTATTGCAGCCACGACGGGTGAACCTCCGACCACCAGCAGCAGGAGCGCCGAAAACGCGATCAGCAGGGGCGCCAGGCTGACGGCTGCCTTGAGGCTGCGTTCGGCAATTAAGCCGCCGGCAAAATTGCCGAAGAAGCCACCAATGCCGTAGGCGAGCAGCACAAGCGAGATCGTCTCGATGTCCAGCGCGGGCACCTTCTCGAGAAACGGGCGGACATAGGTGAAGCCGGCAAAATGTCCCGAGGCGACCAGTAGTACCACCAGCAGTGCCACCCTGATCATCGGCCGCTTCATCACCTCCAGCAGCGTGCGAAAACCTGCCGTACCTGCAGGCGGCAGCTTCGGAATGGTAGCCACCTGCACCAGCAGCGCCAGCGCTCCGACCACGGCGGCGATCATGAACGCCGTCCGCCAGCCCCAGATGTCGCCGACATAGGCGCCGACCGGAGCCGCGCAGACCGTCGCCACCGAAACGCCGGTGAGAATGATCGACATGGCGCGCGGCATCAGCCGCATCGGAACGAGCCGCATCGCCATGGCTGCCGACATCGACCAGAAGCCGCCAAGACTGATCCCGAGCATGATGCGGGCAATCAGAAGAACGGGAAGCGAGGACGCAAACGCGGCCACCAGGTTTGACAGCACAAGCAGCACCGTCAGCGCCCACATGACCAACCTGCGGTCCAGCCGCTTGGTGACAATGGCCATGGTCGGCGCCGCAATCGCGCCAATGACGGCGGTTGCCGTTACCGCCTGCCCGGCGGCGCCTTCGGTGATGCCGAGATCCTGCGCAAGCGGCGTCAGCAGGCTGGCAGGCAGAAATTCCGCGGTCACCAGGCCGAAGACTCCGAGCGCCAGGGAGACCACTGCCCCCCATGCGGGCTCGGATCGTTCGCCGGTTTCCGATGGGTCGAGAACGGCGTCCATGACGCCTGTCGCGGGTTCGGTCATGAGGGATCTCCGATCTGGTTGCAGCGCAGCATCTGGCTGCAGTGCAACATAGGGAGTGACTGTCTGGAGTTTCCATGCTAGAAACACCATTATGCTTGACCGTTCGTCCAAAATCCCCGTCACCGGTGATCCGCTGACAGACATATTGCGCGGATTGCGCCTCGAAGGCGTCGATTACGGCCGTTGCGAGATGAAGGAACCCTGGGGCATCCATTTTCCGGCTCAGGCGGCGGCACGGTTTCATTTCATCGGCCGCAAAGGCTGCTGGTTGCTGCAGCCGTCCGGCGAATGGGTGGAACTGAAGGCTGGCGACGCGGTATTGTTGCCGCGCGGCTCAGCCCACACGCTGGCGAGCGAGCCGGGTACCGAGGCGGCGCCGATCCACGGCTATGAGGTCGAGGAAATCTGCAAGGGTGTCTATTGCATGTCGAATGACGGCATGCCCGGCTGCCGTCCGGGGACCTTGCTGTTTTTCGGCAGCATGTATTTCAATCTCGATGGCTTGCACCCCTTGCTCGGCATGATGCCGGACGTGATGCGCGCACATGAGTTGGAGGCCTATGAGCCAGGTATCCCGCATTTGCTGGAAGCGATGGCCCGCGAGGTGACGATGGAGCGCGTCGGCTCCGGCGGCATCCTGGCGCGGCTGGCCGATGTGCTCGCCGCGACCGTCATCCGCTCATGGGTCGAGCGCGGCTGCGGCGACTCTTCCGGATGGATTGCGGCGGTCAGGGACCGCGAGATCGGGCGGGTGCTGGCCGCGATCCATCTGGAACCGAACCGCGACTGGACGGTGGAAGCTCTGGCGAAGATGATGGGTGCCTCGCGATCAGGTTTCGCGGAGCGCTTCGCAACCATTGTCGGCGAAACACCGGCAAAGTACGTCACGCAGGTGCGGATGCACCAGGCGAGGCAATGGCTGGTCCGCGACCGGCTCAAGATTTCCGTCGTCGCGGCTCGTCTCGGCTACGAATCGGACGCCTCCTTCAGCCGCGCCTTCAAACGGGTCATCGGATCGCCGCCTAGCCATTTCCGGGCCGAGGAACAGGCTGATATCCGCCAGGCCGGCTAAACGTTGGCCGGGTTATTGCTCGGTGATGCAGGCCGAGCCGGCGCTGCTCTTGCAATATTTACCGGAAGCCCCGCACCTGCCATCCGAGACTTCCACGACGGTGCCGCTCAACAACAGCTTGCAGTCGCTGGTGGACAGATTGACCGTGCCGTTGAGATCCTTGATCTTCTTGGCGTCGACCTTCGCGCCGGCGACAACTTTCTTGGCTGCCTGCGCCTCGCCCAGATGCGCCGCCGACAATCCCATACCGGCGACGAGTAGGATCGTCGCAAAACCGCGAAATAGAGTTCCCATAGCCAACCCTCCGTTTTGGGCCTCCAAATTGGGCTTGCAAAGCCCGTTTGGGACCAAAGGATCAGCCTATTCGACAAATCGGAGCATCCGCATCCCCCGTATGGGGGATGACGGGAAGACTCGAGCATTTAGCAGCCAAGGGAATCACTCGACGTCGCACAAATGCGGCTAAAACACATGGTTTAGAGCGGTATGCACGGCTCGATTTGAACGTATCCGTTCTAGCTGCAGCAAAGAGGCTTGTACTTAGCCGGCGTGACGCAGGCTTATTCCGCTGCCCTTGTCGAACAGCACCACCTTGTCCGGGTTCCAGGCAAAGCGCACCGGCTGCTCTATCTGCACGTCGGTCCTGGCCGGCACGGTGGCGCGCAGCATGGTGTCGCCGACCCGCAGCGTCAGGATCTTTTCGACGCCATGGTTCTCGACATCGTGGACCCGCGCCTCGACCGGCGCGCCGGTCTCGAGATAGACGTCTTCAGGGCGAATTCCGAAGACGAGCGGGCGACCGTCGGTCGCCGCGCCCGTCTTTTGGGGGGGGGGGGGGGGGGGGGGGGGGGGGGGGGGGGGGGGGGGGGGGGGGGGGGGGGGG